>NZ_JADIJP010000008.1:0-184556 GCF_017355285.1 Methylobacterium sp. SD274
ACGGGCACCTCGCCCTGTGCCAGGGTGAGCGAGACCAGAGACTGACAGTTGGCCTGCTTGCCCAGCGCGCCGCAGTCTTGTCGCGCCACCCCGACCGAGCGCGTGCCCTTCTTCGGCAGGGCGGTGTCGTCGATCACCACAGGCATCGGGGCCGCCCACCAGCCGATCCGCCTGGCGGCCCAGTTCCCTCCAGAGCCGCCCGTCGTCCAGGCCGGGCTGGCGATGAAGTGCTGCAGCTGATCGTGGCCCGGCAGCCCGAGGCGCGCCGCCATCGGCTGCAGGCTCTTGCGATCACTCGGACCGAGCAGGCCACGCAGGTAGAGCGGCGCCCAGGTCCTCCGGGTCTTGCGGCCCCATCACCACCAGGAACGGCGCCAGCCACGCATCGAGCTCGTTTGTCCCTTGGCGATCCTGATCCACCGCTGCCTCTCGAACCATCAAGGATGACAACGCGTTGCGACCGGTCAAAATGCCCAGGTAGCGCTAGGAGGTGGGAGCTGAACTTAGGTGAGGAGGAACCCGAAATCGTTCGCATCCAGCGACGAGGCGGCAACATCATGAAGGATGATCTTGTTGCCTGACCCAGCGCCGTCGAAGGTGATGAGCGTACTCGCTCCGCCATTCAGTCCGCTGATGTTAATATCATTGAAGCTGTTGACGAGGGCTGACACGTCAAAATGGTCTGCGCCTGACTCAAAGCCATAGACATTGTCGCGTCCAAAGTTCGCTTTGAAAGTGAAGGTATCAACCCCTGCGCCGGCATAGAGTTTGTCGCTCCCGGTGCTACCGTCAATGACCGTGTCACCCGCGCCGGCCGTGATCGTGTCGTTACCCTTGGTGCCCGTCACCGTAGCGAGCGTCGTTTCGGCATTCTGTACAGCGATCGCGACTTTCGTACTCACACCAGACATATCGAGGGTCAGCGCATCGCGCACATAGACCGTCTCGATCTCCTTGAAGTTCGTGTCGGTGAACGTGAAGGTTTCGATTCCTATAAGGAAGAGCTTGTCGTTGCCGGCATCCCCCTGGACCAGCGTCGGCGCCTCGATGACCACCAGCCTCTCGTCGCCGACTCCCCCGACCAGCGTGTCGGAGCCAGCGTCTCCGCGCAGGGTATCGTTGCCCTCGCCTCCAAAAAGCCGGTCATTTCCCGCCCCCCCAGCGAGGACGTTGGCCGTCGCATCGCCGGTCAGCGTATCCGCGTTCTGGCTTCCGCGAACGTTCTCGATATCGGTCAGGCTATCGCCTTGCGCGTCACCCCCGCTGTAGGAGCCCGTCGCCAGATTGACGGTCACACCGAGGAGGGAATGCTCGTAGCTCGCCGTGTCGCTGCCACCCGCGCCGAAAAGCTGGTCGGCTTTCGCGCCGCCTTCGAGCACATTGGCCGTCGCATCGCCCGCCAGAACGTCTTCGTATCGACTGCCGCGAAGGTTCTCGATGTCGGTCAGGATATCGCCCTCAGCGTCGCCACCGGTGTTGGCCCCCGTCGTCAGATTGACGGTGACACCGAGAAGGGAATGCTCGTAGCTCGCGGTATCGCTGCCACCCGCTCCGAAAAGCTGGTCGGCTTCCGCACCGCCTTCGAGGACGTTGGCCTTTGCATCGCCTGTCAGGAAATCTGCGTAGCGACTGCCCCAAACGTTCTCGATGCTCTCAAGGATGTCGCCTTCTGCATCCCCACCGGTGTTGACCTTGGTCGTCAGGTTCACGCCGACAGAAAAGGCTGACGTCTCGTAGCTCGACGTGTCGATACCGGCGCCACCTCGGATGACGTCGGCGCCATTGAGACCTTCGAGGATATTGTCACCCGCATCGCCGACCAAGATATCGAGGAAACGAGTGCCGACGGCGTTCTGAACGTCGATGAGAGTGTCATGAAAAACGAAGCCTGCCCTATTGTACGCTTCGCGTTCGTCAAGAAAGACCTCGACCCCTAAAGTGTCGGGCTCATTCGGCCCATCATAACCTATATAACTGGCGGTATTGTTTCCGGCGCCGCCTCGAATGATATTGGTGCCGAGATTGCCGACCAAGGTGTCGTCACCGCCACCGCCATTCAATACGTCGTTACCTGAGCCACCGTATATGAAGTCACCAAGTTTACTGCCTTGCAGAACAGAATCGCCAGTCCTGTCGTTGTAGAAGAGCAATAAAGGTCCTACTCCATCGGCAACATTTATCTGGGCGCCGCCGCTTGGATAGGTATATTTTACTGAAGGGGCTCCCCCTAATGATAAGCCCAGGAACCCGCCGACGAAGCCTACCTTGAGAGGCGCGTCTATATTTGAGTCTAGATCGGCGCTATTGCTCAAAACAATCAAGTTTTTGAGGCGACCGTCGTCCAAAATTGCTAATCCCGCCTGGCTCATAGTGTAAAATCCTATCTCAGCGCAGGTCAGGCGCACAAATTTTGCTGAATATACAGACCTCACAATGGACAAATCTGCACCAAGCGCCCGTCGTCACGGTCGCTTCACAGGGAGATCCAGATTGTGATCCGATCATCAAGGCACTGTTCAATTGCTTGCACACATGCCTATGTCGGAGGAGGGGATACAATGAGGGCTGAGACGCCAGGAATAGAGAAAGGCGGTTCGATCAAGCAAAATTTGATGGTGTGCCTAAATTGATCCTCTGGGTTTTCTCGCAAATTGTAAGGCCATCAGAGAAGCTTGGCGTGGCCCCTGGATCGTTTTGTGCACTGCTGACGTTTCTTGTGGTGCGTTACAGCATGAGTGTGCCGCAATGCTGTCGTTGCTCGAAGCCGCCGAAGACGCATTGACTGCCATGGCGCATGCGGAGAGGAAAGCCATCGATCTTCGCTTGCAGATGTCTCCAGACGAGGACGGAGTCAGCTTCTGGGCAGCCGTGGCCAAGCTCTATGCCTGGGATCAGGCGAAGCCTGTAGAGGTCCCCGAGGAATGCGCCTTTTAATATTGGGCTATGACAGCCCATATATGAGTAAGGAGCGCCGCCAGCTTGGCCCGCATCTGTATGGCCTTGATGGCAACTCGCTCGGAGCAGGGCTTTCTCCCCTTCACTCTTACTGTCGCCCATCGAGCCTGCCTAGCATCGCCGTAGCGTCTTCCTCTGCTGCGATCCGCGATCGAGCGTATCGAGAACCCTTGGACCATCGATGGTCTGGGCGTCACCAACGTTCGTTCTCAAGTGGTCATCCTCTTCGGCCTGCGGATCACGGATCACGGGTGGCGATGGCCGATCGGATGACGATCTGACGTTGGGTAATGTTGCACCATAAGGAAAGCGACACGTAGGCCGACTATCGAGAGTTTTATGAGCGCTGTACGGCCGATGGCGTGAGGGTAATGTGATCGGCCCCATTCGGTGGCTCAGGATCGAAGTTAGTGCATCGTCGGTCTGGAGTTGACCCGCTTTGTGGTCCACGGCCTATGCAAGTTCTCGGGCTATGACAGCTTGGTCGGCGAAGGCTCGGGGCGTCAAGCCGCCCAGGGCCGTATGAGGTCGGTCATCGTTGTAGTGGCACCTCCAGTCCTCGATGCGCTCACGGGCATCAGCCAGCGACAGGAACCACGAAGCGTTCAGGCATTCCGCTCGTAGGCGGCCGTTGAACGACTCGATGTAGGCGTTGTCGGTCGGCTTGCCTGGTCGTGAGAAGTCGATCTCGACCCCGTTCAGATAGGCCCATTGGTCGAGCATGCGCCCGGCGAACTCCGGTCCATTATCCACCCGCAGGCTCTTGGGCCGACCTCGCAGCCGGCCCAAGGCATCCAGAGCCTCGGTCACCTGGAAGGCGCGGAAGTTGGCTCTCGGTGTGAGCGAGAGCGCCTCTCGCGTGCGGCAATCGACGACCGTCAGGATCCGGAATGGACGACCATCGAAGAGGCGGTCGGACATGAAGTCCATGGCCTAGACCTCGTTGGGTCCACCGATCGCCGGTCGCCCCTGACGGTAGCGCCACGCCCGCTTGCGTTTGGGCAGCTTGGACCGGATCGACAGCCCCTCATCCCGGTAAATCCGGTAGGTTCGCTTGTGGTTCACCTCCCAGCCCTCCCGTCGCAGCAGGATGTGCAGCCGCCGATAGCCGTAGCGCACCCGCGCGGCGGCCAGTTCCTTCAACCGCATCTGCAGCGCGACCTGAGGGTCCGAGCGCTTCCTGTAGCGCTGGGACGAACGGCCGAAGCCGGTAGCCAGACAGGCCCGACGCTCGCTGATGTCGTAGACCACCTGCAGGTGACCAGCGACCTCACGGCGAGCGGCGGGCCTCACCACTGATCCTTCAGGACATCCTGAAGCATCGAGCGGTCCAGCGTCAGGTCGGCGACCAGTCGTTTGAGCTTGCTGTTCTCGTCCTCCAGCTGCTTGAGCTGTCGGATCTCAGGCACGCCCATGCCGACGAACTGCTTCTTCCAGCGGTAGAACGTCGGCTCAGAGACACCCATCTTCCGGCAGACCTCGTCCACCGTCGCGCCGTTCTCCGCCTACCGCAGGGCGAAGGCGATCTGTTCGTTCGTGAAGCGTTTGCGAGGCATGGCATCCACCCTCCTTCAGGGTTCAGGATGCCCGAAAAACTTGCGCTCAGCGCGGACCAGTTTGATGGGGCAAGGTCGCTGGCCCGTAGGCCATACCTCAGGGCGGACCACTTCGATGGAGGCGGATCACATGGACGGTCGCCGCTTTAACAATCCAGACTTCGCTGAGAGTCTTAAAAAGATCGTCCAGAGCTAAAAAGATTAGATTGGCGCACGTAAATACTTGGTACGCACTACGGAAATCGAACCCGCCTCTCTAGCGTGAAAGGCTAATGCCCTCACCGATAGTCGAATGGCGCTAAAGGGATTTTTCGCTGTGAATGCAAGTAAAAGCCAATTTATTGGCGCTCCCTAGGGGAATCGAACCCCTGTTTTCGCCGTGAGAGGGCGACGTCCTAGACCGCTAGACGAAGGGAGCGCGTATACTCCTAGTACACCGCTAGGACTACTCTTACTAACAACACGAAGTCAACTCCCTTGGATAGGACTTTGGGAGCCACCCTTCGGCCCGTAGGCTTCGATGGTAGGGCTACCAACCCTAACCCCTTGAACCTACACACATGGTAGGATGGTAGGGGTATAAAGACATCCTAGACCGCTAGACGATGGGAGCTTTCCGGGCGGCTGGCGATCGTATAGCGACGGTCGGGCGGGGGAGCAAGGCCTCCCGAGCGCTTAAATTTCATCGGCATCGAAAGAGATCATATCGTGCAAGAACCGCAGGACCGCCGTGTCGTCCTCGACCTGGACGCACAGGCGGAGCGTATCGACAGGGCGCTCGCCCGCGCGCTGCCGGACGTGTCGCGTTCGCGGTTGCAGGAGCTGATCCGTACCGGTCAGGTGAGCAAGGATGGAATCGTCGTTCTGGACCTCTCCCTGAAGGTCAGCGGAGGTGCCGTCCTCGACGTGACGATTCCTGCGCCGGTGGATGCGACGCCAATGGCGGAAGCTCTCGATCTCGCTATCGTTCACGAGGACGACGACCTGATCGTCATCGACAAGCCGGCGGGGCTGGTGGTTCACCCGGCGCCCGGTCACGATGCTGGAACCCTTGTGAATGGCCTCATCGCTCATTGCGGCGAGAGCCTGTCGGGGATCGGCGGTGTACGGAGGCCTGGTATCGTGCACCGGCTCGACAAGGACACGAGCGGTCTCCTCGTCGTCGCCAAGAACGATCTGGCCCATAAGGGGCTCACGGCGCAGTTTGCCGACCATGGCCGTAACGGACCGCTGGAGCGTGCGTATCTCGCCCTGACCTGGGGAGCGCCGGAGCCCCGGCTGGGCACGATCGATGTCGAGCTCGCGCGCAGCCAGCGCAATCGCGAGAAGATCGCCGTCATGCGCCCGGGGGAGGGCCGTACAGCCATCACCCATTACGTCGTCGAGGAGATCCTGGACGCGGGCGCCGAAGTCGCCCTCGTCCGTTGCCGGCTCGAGACCGGACGGACGCATCAGATCCGCGTCCATCTCAGTCATCGCGGCCATCCGCTTCTCGGCGATACGGTCTATGGCAACGCCTTCAAGACCAAGGCCGGCCGACTCGGCGAAGCGGCGCGGGCCAAGCTCGAAGCTTTGGGTCGGCAGGCGCTTCACGCTGCCATATTGGGTTTCGAGCACCCACGCACCGGCGAGGTGCTGCGGTTCGAAAGCCCGATCCCGCCGGATATGGCTGCCCTCATCGCTGCCTTGCGGGGGCCAACGAAGCCTTGAGGAGCCGAGCAGCGACCCCAGATATTCGGACGGAATCGTCGATTCCCGTCACTGTTGCGGAGTTGCGCCTGTCAAGGATGGCCGGCAAACAGGTGTGCGGGCGCACCCCGGCCCGCGGCCTTTCGTGTCACCTTCGAGCCATCGGCTCACTGGCGCGTTGTTAGCCACGTTCGAGTCACGGACCGCTACCGCACCGTTTTCTTTCCGGGTAGGCTCGGGGAGTGGGACGGTCGGCTCATAGAGCGGCGGTTCGTTTCTGGTCTGCCCGGATGGGGGACCTTGTAGGGAGAGATGACTATGGCAGGCGCACTACCCGTGCTCGCCACCGAAGGTGGACTTTCGCGCTACCTCGATGAGATCCGCAAGTTTCCGATGCTCGAGCCGAACGAGGAGTTCACGCTTGCCAAGAGCTGGCGTGAAAAGGGTGACCGCGATGCGGCGCACCGGCTCGTGACATCGCATCTCCGACTCGTGGCCAAGATCGCCATGGGTTACCGTGGTTATGGCCTTCCCATCGGCGAAGTCGTGTCCGAAGGGAATGTCGGCCTCATGCAAGCGGTCAAGCGGTTCGAGCCGGACAAGGGCTTCCGACTCGCCACCTATGCTATGTGGTGGATCAAGGCTGCGATCCAAGAGTACATTCTACGCTCTTGGTCGCTGGTGAAGATGGGCACCACCGCAAACCAGAAGAAGCTGTTCTTCAACCTCCGTAAGGCCAAGGGCAAGATCTCCGCCCTGGATGAAGGGGATCTGAAACCCGATCAGGTGGCTCAGATCGCGGTCAAGCTCGGCGTGCCCGAGCAGGACGTGATCGACATGAATCGCCGCCTGTCCGGCGATACCTCCCTCAACGCTCCCCTCCGCGAAGAAGGTGAGGGTGAGTGGCAGGATTGGCTGGTGGACAACAGCCCGAGTCAGGAAACCGTGCTCGCCCGCGAGGAAGAGGGCCAGAACCGGCTGACCGCCTTGCGCGATGCGCTGTCGGTCCTGAACCCGCGTGAGCGTCGCATCTTCGAGGCGCGCCGACTTGCGGACGACCCGATCACCCTCGAAGACCTGTCAGGCGAGTTTGGAGTCTCGCGCGAGCGCGTCCGACAGATCGAGGTTCGAGCCTTCGAGAAGATCCAGGAGGCAGTGAAACGCAACCTCGCTACCCGCGAGGCCCCGCGGGCGGCCGCTCACGCCTGAAGTTTCCTCCGAGGGGCACTTAGAGAGAAGGCCGGTTTCGCTGATGCGGAACCGGCCTTTTTTTATCGTGTGCCTATCGACGCCATTGCTCGAAGGCTGAGCGGATGACCTGATTGCCCGAAGTGCCCTTCTCGAAAGTCAGGACGCCACGAGGGCCCGAGACGAACTTCATCGGTAGGTCGAACCAGTTACGATGCTCCAACAGGTCGGTGTTCCGGTCTACATCGGCTTGAAGCGAGGACAGGCCGATTAGGAACAGGTTCTCCTTGACGCGTACCGGCAGGCCCGAGACAGGCGATCCCCGGCCCCCTTCTTCATCCTTCGCACTCAGAAGGCCGACATCCTGAAC
Source organism: Methylobacterium sp. SD274 (assembly GCF_017355285.1). Classification (NCBI taxonomy): domain Bacteria; kingdom Pseudomonadati; phylum Pseudomonadota; class Alphaproteobacteria; order Hyphomicrobiales; family Methylobacteriaceae; genus Methylobacterium; species Methylobacterium sp. SD274. The sequence continues at coordinate 7,759 of NZ_JADIJP010000008.1, forward strand.
CGCATGCGTATCCCCGGCGGGGCTGGTGGTGGTGAAGGCAAGTTCGATGGTGTGGGACGCAGGAAAGGTGGGATCGAGGTTCCGTCGGATCGTCATCACCAGCGACAGGCCAGCATCGGCAAAGGTCACACGCCCCCGGATCACGGTCTCCAGTGGCTGGCCCTGTTCGCCATTCATCGCCTCGAGACGCCAGACCACCATGCCCTGGAAGGTGATCGGCTGTGCATTTCCGCCCGCTGTATTCTCTTCGAAAAGAACGGCCCGCTGTGCGACTGCCACATCGGGCTGGGTCGGTGCCTTGCCGGCATCCGGCGTTGCCGTCGTCGGGCGGGCGGGAGCCTGACGAGAGGTCTGGTCGCGTCGCTCCGGGAGGGCGGGAGCGTCACCGCCGATCCGATCTGCATATTTCGATGCCGCCGGATCGGACCCCTCCTCTTGTGTCTCCGTGATTCCAGGCTGCAGGTCCGAAGGTTTGTCGCGAAGCATGAAGGCCGCTACCGCGATGAGCCCGACGACGACCAGGAGAACGCTTCCCACGAAGACATTCCGGAGAAGGCGAGGGCGGCCCTTGCGCGGGGCGACGACGTCGATCCGTGGACGATGCCGCGCATTCGAGGAATCGACAGGCATGCCCGCCGCGTCACGCTCGGCGGGCGGCGCTTCGATCGATGGTTCTATGGGTGATTCCGACTCCGTGGATTGACCAGATGGCGTCTCAGCGCCCGAGGTCATCTTCGCAGCGTCTCGCGCAGCCTTCCGGTCGGCGACCCTGTCGGCAGATTTCGCCTTCCGCGGCTTGATCGGTAAGACCGCAGCAGGGCCGTCTGAGACAGGCCCCTGTTCCGCTGCCGGGGGAAGAGACTTGGGTGGCGACGCGTCTGCGTTTGCAACACGCGAGCGATCCGGCCGCGAGGGCCGAATGCCCAAGTTTGGCTCAGGTGCGGGCGGCAGGGTCGGTTCGGCGAAGTCGCGCTCGGTCGGTTCCGGTAATCGATCCGGAGCCGCCGCTTCCGGCAGGGTGTCGCGCTCCTCGGGGGCAACGAAGATCGGCGGCACGACATCGTTGGCCGCGGCGGCCGGCGGCTCGCCAAATTCGTTCTCGACCCGTTCGATGGCGGTTTCGAGGGCTTTGCTCTCGAGGTCGATGTCGGCTTCGGATAGCGGTGGTTCGAGCGACCGGAGCTGTCCGATCAGAGCGCCGCGCGCCCGGTCATAGACCGCCTTGCGCAGGGCGGGAGACCGATCCGGCATCGCTTGAAGCGCTCGTGCCAGCAAAGGGTAATAATCGGCCATCGAACCTCGGTCCGCCCTGTTCTCACCGTCCAGATATGGGCGCCCGGCGGGGCGCGACCGCATGATCAGCGATGCCTGTCCCTCGAACGAGGCACCCACCAGCCCTACAGCGCTTGATCACTCGGGAAATTGCCACCGGTCGCCTTGTCGCTACCCCAAGTACTGAAGCCTCAGCCGGACGCTCAATCCTCGAAGGGATTGTGCATCAGGATGGTGTCGTTGCGCTCCGGCGACGTCGAGAGCAACGCCACGGGTGCCCCGATCAGTTCTTCGATCCGCCGTACATACTTGATTGCCTGGGCGGGAAGATCGGCCCATGAGCGCGCACCCGCGGTGGTGCCGGACCAGCCTTCGATGATCTCGTAGATCGGCTCGACCTTAGCCTGTGCCGCTTGATTGGCGGGCAAATGGTCAAGAACCTGGCCATCGAGGCGGTACCCGGTGCAGACCTTGATCTCCTCGAACCCGTCGAGGATGTCGAGCTTGGTCAAGGCGATGCCGTCGATGCCTGAGGTTCGGACGGTCTGGCGCACCAGAACGGCGTCGAACCAGCCGCACCGACGTTTGCGCCCCGTATTGACGCCGAATTCGCGGCCTTTGGCCCCGATCGTTTCGCCGATTTCATCGAACAGTTCGGTCGGGAACGGGCCTTCGCCCACGCGCGTCGTATAGGCCTTGGCGATACCCAGCACGTAGCCGATCGCGGACGGCCCCATGCCGGAGCCAGTGGCGGCCTGGGCGGCGACGATGTTGGAGGAGGTGACGAACGGGTAGGTGCCGTGATCGACGTCGAGGAGGGCACCCTGCGCGCCCTCGAACAGGATGCGCTTGCCCGCCCGGCGTTCGTCGTCGAGGAGCTTCCACACGGTGGTGGCGTAGGGGAGGATCGTCGGCGCGATCGCCTTCAGTTCTGCGAGCAACGCGCCGGCATCGACCTCGTCGATCCCAAGACCGCGGCGGAGGGCATTGTGGTGGGTGAGCACCCGCTCGATCTTCGATTCCAGCGTGCTTTCGTCGGCCAAGTCGACCACGCGGATGGCCCGACGGCCGACCTTGTCCTCGTAGGCTGGGCCGATACCGCGCTTCGTCGTGCCGATCTTGAGACCGGCATTGGACGTCTCGCGGAAATGGTCGAGTTCCCGGTGAAGCGGAAGGATCAGCGTCGCGTTATCGGCGATGCGGAGGCTCTCGGGCGAGATCTCGACGCCCTGCGCCTGAAGCCGGGCGATCTCGTCCACGAGGTGCCACGGATCAACCACGACGCCATTGCCGATCACCGAGAGCTTTCCGCCCCGGACAACGCCGGAGGGGAGAAGCGCCAGCTTGTAGGTCACACCGTCGATGACCAGCGTATGCCCGGCATTGTGGCCGCCCTGAAAGCGAACCACGACGTCGGCCTGCTCCGAGAGCCAGTCGACGATCTTACCCTTGCCTTCGTCGCCCCATTGGGCGCCCACGACGACGACGTTCGCCATTCACTTCAACCTGTCCGGTGCCCGCGTGGAAACGCCCCGCCGCGAAGGCGGGCCGACACGCATCTCCGGGGTCTTTCCGCGATCCCAGGCCGGAAATCAAGCAAACCGCGCCCGAAGGCTTGGGGCGCGCCCAATTCCTAGCGCGCTTCCGTCCCCGGTTCGCGGCCCGGCAACTGGCCCGGCTTGATCACCGGCATGCCGCTGTTCTCGGACTCGGGAGGCTTAACCACCAGGCCCGGGGCGGAATTACCGGGCGGCGTGATGACGCCGTCGTTCTTCTCGAGCTTGTCGCTCAAGGTCGAGCCGCCGGTCCCTTCCTCGGACGGACGAACCTTCTCCGGCACCGTCTCCGTGGAGGGCGGGATGTTCGGGGAGGTGTCGCGCCCTTTCAGCGGTGCATCGGGCGACTGGGCATAGGCGCCCGACGCCGTCAGGGCGAAAGCAAGCAGTGCGGCGTGACGAAACGGTCTCGGCATCGATGTCCCCCAGAAAGTCGGGAGACAAACCGCTCCGGCGGCGATGCAGTTCCTATGGCGGCGCCGGATGACGGATGAGACCGGCCCGCCCTTATGCCCCGGCCATCTCCAGATAAAGTGCGCGCAGCCGCTTCGTCAGCGCGCCCGGCTTGCCGTCGCCCAGTTCGTGCCCGTCGATGTCGATGACGGGCATCACGAAGGCGGACGCGCTGGTGTAGAAGGCCTCCTCAGCCGCGAACGCCTCCTCCACGGAGAACAGCCGCTCCTCGATCGTCAGGCCTGCTTCCTCGGCAAGGCGCATGACGGCGAGGCGCGTGATGCCGGGCAGCAGGGCGGTGGAGAGCGGGCGGGTGACCACCTTTCCGCCGGTGATGATGAAGGCGGTCGACGAGGAGCCCTCGGTGACGAAACCGTCCTCCACCATCCAGGCCTCCGCGACGCCGGCCTTGGCCGCTTCCTGCTTGGCCAGAACTTGGGCGAGGAGCGCCACCGACTTGATGTCGCGCCGCTTCCAGCGGATATCGGGAACGGTGATGACCTTGGCGCCCCGCTCCGCCAGCGGGTTCCTGGCCACGGTCTTGGCCTGCGTGAACATCACCACGGTGGGTTCGGTCTCGGCCGGCGGGAAGGCGAAATCCCGCTCGTAGGCGCCCCGCGTCACCTGCATGTAGACGAGGCCCTCGTCGACACCGTTGCGACGGACCAGTTCGGTCTCTAGCCGGATCCAGTCTTCAGTCCGGTAGGGATTGCGGATGCCGATCTCGCCCAGCGATCGGTCGAGCCGGGCCAGATGCGCCGCGTTGTCCACGAGACGGCCGCCGAGGACGGCCGACACTTCATAAATGCCGTCCGCGAACAGGAAGCCCCGGTCCATGATTGACACGGTCGCCGCCTCGAAAGGCACGAACTCGCCGTTGACGTAGACGATGCGCGACATGGAATTCTCTCTCGATCCGGACTGACGCGGCCACCTCGCCGCTACGCGATCCGCGAAGCACGAAATGTGCTCCGCGGATCACCACGTCGGGTTACGGTCCTGGCTCAGGCCGTACCGAAAACGCGCGAAAAAATCGTGTCCACGTGCTTGAAATGGTAGCCGAGGTCGAAGCACTCCTCGATCTGCTCAGGGCTCAGCGACGCGGTGACGTCCGCATCGGCCTTCAACAGGGTGAGGAAGTCGCCCTCGCCGCGCCAGACCGGCATGGCGTTACGCTGGACCAGGCGATACGCGTCCTCGCGGGATACGCCCGCCTGCGTCAGGGCCAGCAGCACCCGCTGCGAGTGGACGAGGCCGCCGAGCTTGTCGAGATTTCGCTGCATCTGCTCGGGATAGATCAGCAGCTTGTCGATCACGCCGGTCAGTCGCGCCAGAGCGAAATCGAGAGTTACCGTCGCGTCGGGGCCGATCATGCGCTCCACCGAGGAATGCGAGATGTCGCGCTCGTGCCAGAGCGCCACGTTCTCCATGGCGGGGAGGGCGAAGGAGCGCACCATGCGGGCGAGACCCGTCAGATTCTCGGTGAGGACGGGATTGCGCTTGTGCGGCATGGCCGACGAGCCCTTCTGGCCCTCGGAGAAGAACTCTTCCGCTTCCAGAACTTCCGTGCGCTGCAGGTGGCGTACCTCGATGGAGAGACGCTCCACCGAACTCGCGACGACGCCCAGGGTGGCGAAGAACATGGCGTGGCGGTCGCGCGGGATGACCTGCGTGGAGACCGGCTCGGGGGTGAGGCCCATCGCCTTGGCGACATACTCCTCCACGCGCGGGTCGATGTTGGCGAAGGTGCCGACGGCGCCAGAGATCGCGCAGGTGGCGACTTCCTCGCGGGCGGCGACGAGACGGGCGCGGGCGCGCTCGAACTCGGCATAGGCCTGGGCGAGCTTCAGGCCGAAGGTCACCGGCTCGGCATGGATGCCGTGCGAGCGACCGATGGTCGGGGTCAGCTTGTGCTCGAAGGCCCGGCGCTTGATCGCGGCGAGAAGCGCATCGACATCTTTGATCAGGATGTCGGCGGCCCGGATGAGCTGCACGTTGAAACAGGTGTCGAGGACGTCCGATGAGGTCATGCCCTGGTGCACGAACCGCGCATCGGGGCCCACAATCTCGGCCAGATGCGTCAGGAAGGCGATGACGTCATGCTTGGTGACCGCCTCGATGGCGTCGATGCGGGCGACGTCGAAGACCGCGTCGCGGCCCTTTTCCCAGATCGTCGCAGCAGCTTCCTTGGGCACGACGCCGATCTCGGCCAGCGCCGTGGTGGCGTGAGCCTCGATCTCGAACCAGATGCGGAAGCGGCTTTCGGGTGACCAGATCGCCGTCATTTCGGGGCGGCTATAGCGGGGGATCATGCGACGCCTCGGGCAGGACGGGTTGGAGCGATGAGGCTGGCGCCTAGCATGAGCGGAGGCTGCGCTCAACGCGACGTCACAGAAGCACTCTGTATGGTGTGATACATTTATGCATCGCAGTGGCGAAACCAGAGGCGTCCGAATAGCCGAGCTGATGCACTAATGACGGGATTTCCATCGCATGTCCTGAAACTTGGGCGATATTCTGGAATAATTATCAAAAGATTCCAAAATCTAGGTCGCTGTCAAACTGGCCGCAACCGGTTGCCGATCAATTTAGCGTGTCTATTAGACAAATAGCATCTGCATGATGAGCGGAATATATCGCTATTTATGCAGAATATTTCAAATATAACTGAGGCGCACCGATGCACCCCTTTGCCCGCCTACGTCTGATCACGGTTCTAACAGCCGTACCTTTCATGTCGGACGTGCGGGCAGCCAAAGCACAGGCAGATATTCCCGATTCCGGTCATCATGCTGAAGTCACGTTAGACCAGCTCGATGTCGAGGGAACAGGGGGACATACTACAGGCTACCGCGCCAACCGCAGCCGGAGCGCGACGAAGACGGACACCCAGCTGATCGACACCCCGCAGGCGGTGACGGTCGTGACGCGCGAGCAGGTCCAGGATCAGGGGTTCCAGGGAGTCACCGAAGCCCTGCGCTACGTGCCCGGCGTGTTCCTGCACCAGGGTGCCGGCAACCGGGACGAGGTCGTGATCCGCGGGCAGCAATCCAGCGCCGATTTCTACGTCAACGGCATGCGCGACGACGCGATGTACTACCGCGATCTCTACAACGTCGAGCGGATCGAAGTGCTCAAGGGACCGAACGCAATGATCTTCGGTCGCGGCGGCGGCGGGGGCGTCGTCAATCGCGTGCTCAAGGACGCCACCGGAACTCCGGTTCGGGAAGTCATCCTTCAGGGTGGCCAGTATTTTAATAAAAGGGTGGCCGTGGATGTCGGCGACCGGGTCTCGGACAGCGTGTTCTTCCGCCTCAACGGAATGTTCGAGGATAGTGGCACCTATCGTGACCACGTCGATCTGCGGCGCTGGGGCATCAATCCGACGGCGACGATCCTGCTCGGGCCCGAGACCACGCTGAAACTGTCCTACGAGTATTTCCACGACGATCGGACGGCGGATCGCGGGATCCCGTCCCAGTTCGGGCGGCCCTATCGGTATCGCGACAACATCAGAACGTTCTTCGGCAATCCCGACCTCAGCTACTCCCGCGTGGATGCACATATCGCGACGGCGGTTCTCGATCACCGCTTCGCCTCGGGCGTCGAGATGCGGAGCCAGTTCCGCTACGCCGATTACGCCAAGGCCTATCAGGTCGTGTATCCGAGCATCCGCGCCGGCGGTGCGGTGAACGCCGCCGGGACGACCGTCGATCTCAGCGCGTTCAACAACGACACGCCGAGGACAAACTTCTTCAACCAGAACGATTTCACGTACAAATTCGCCACGGGGCCGCTGGCCCATACGCTGCTCGCGGGTTTCGAACTCGGCAAGCAGGAAGGCATCACCTACCGGGAGGAAGGCTTCTTCGCGACGACCGGAACGCAGACGCTGACCGTCAATCCGCTCTCACCGGTTTCGCGAGTCCCCGTCAGTTTCCGCAACCTGGCTTCGTCCTCCAACAGCCGCTACGACCTCGGACTGGCTGCGGTCTACGTCCAGGATCAGATCGAGGTCGGCCCCCATGTCCAGGTGATCGGTGGCCTGCGCTACGATCATTTCGATTTCTCCTCGACGGACCGGCGCACCAACGTCACCAATTCCCGCATCGACGATCTGCTGTCGCCCAGGGTCGGATTGGTGTTCAAGCCGGTGGACAGCCTCGCCTTCTACGGCAACTACAGCATCTCCTACCTGCCATCCGCCGGCGACCAGTTCAGCGCCCTGTCCGAAGGGCTCGCCATCGCCGAGCCGGAGCGGTTCGAGAACCGCGAGGTCGGCGTGAAATGGGACCTCTCGTCGACGCTCCAACTCACCGGCGCGCTCTACGACCTCGACCGGTTCAACCAGCGGCTCGCCGATCCGAACCGCCCTGGCTTCTTCCTGCTGAGCGGCCAGACCAACGCGAAGGGTGTCGAGATCGGCGCGAACGGCTTCGTCACCGATTGGTGGCAGATCGCGGGCGGCTATGCCTTCACCGATGCGCGCATCGTCAGCGGGTTCAGCTCGGCACTTATCGTCCCGGGCAACCATGTCGGACTGGTGCCGTTCAACGCCGTCACCCTATGGAATAAGTTCGCGGTCACGCCGTCCTTCTCGTTCGGTATCGGCGCGATCCACCAGACCCACACGTTCGCGGCAGCCGACAACACGGTCAGGCTCCCAGGCTACACCCGCTTCGATCTCGGCCTCTTCTATCAGGTCACGGATCTGGTGCGGGCGCAGATCAACATCGAGAATCTTTTCGACCGGGGCTACATCGCCACGGCGGACGGCAACAACAACATCAGCCCGGGCGCACCGAGGATCATTCGCGCTCAGGTGATCGCCAAATTCTGACGCGTGGTTCGCGTCGACGCCGCTCCGGTGAGCGATCGGGGCTGCGGACTAATCCACCCGCTGCCAGCCCGGCCCCATCAGGCGCTCCTGGGGTCGGAAGCGGGCCTTGTAATCCATCTTCCGCGAGCCATCGACCCAATAGCCAAGATAGAGATAGGGCAGGCCGAGGGAAGCGGCTCGGCGGATATGGTCGAGGATCATGAACGTTCCGAGCGAACGCTGGGCCTCCGCCGGATCGTAGAAGGAATAGACCATCGACAGGCCATCGGAGAGGACGTCCGTCAGGCAGAGAGCTACGGTCGGCCCCGTACCCCGCCCGTTGATCGCCGTGTCCGGGCCTCGTCGGCGATAGGCCACGAGATGGGTGTCCACATGGCTGTCCTCGATCATCATGGCGTAGTCGAGCACGGTCATGTCGACCATGCCGCCATCGCCATGGCGCGCGTCGAGATAACGGCGAAAGAGAGCGTATTGCTCTGAGGCAGGACGATTGGGCTCCGGATTGCCGACGAGATCCGCGTTCCGCTGGAGGATGCGGCGATGGCTCGCCGAAGCGACGAAATCCGACACCAGAACTCGCACGGAGATACATGCCCGACAGGTCTCGCATGCCGGGCGATAGGCTATGGTCTGCGAGCGTCGGAAGCCGCCCTGCGTGAGGATCTCGTTGAGGTCACGGGCGCGCCGACCTACGAGATGGGTGAACACCTTCCGTTCCTCCTGACCCGGCAGATAAGGGCAGGGCGAAGGTGCCGTCAGATAGAATTGCGGGGTGTCTCGGGGATGGCTCGTCACGCTTGCAGCTGACCTCGGGGCCGGCGGGAGCGTTCCCCGCACTCAATGAGTGTACCCGCCCCGCGCCAGGTCTCAAGTGGGTGAAAGTCGCGGTATCTCATTTTCAGCGTGAAGGCTGGCATGGTCGGCCCGCCGAGCGTATCACCGCGCCCGGGTGGGGAGCGACCGTATTTCGGAGGCAATTCAGGACGAAATCATCCCATGTCGTGACGGGGCTGATGTCGGTGAGTTGAAACACGATAGCAAAATTCTCACGGGAATTGTGTTCGTCGCCATCAGCGGGGGCAAGATCGTGACGCGACATCGGAGGATCGCGAGATGACCGGCATGCGACTCGGACGCGGTCGATCTACTTTTGCAAGACTGGACAAGGAATTAGTCAGATCAGCTCCCTCCAACTAACGCCGATGCGCTACGATCCGCCGAGTGCCGCGAAGGCCCATTCCTTCGGGGATGCCGCTCGATCGGCCGATTATACGCATCACGTCATCGTTATCTTGATCGTCTCGTTCATCGCCCGGCTGGTCGCGGTGCGGTTTCTCGACCTTACCTTCATGGAGACATACGGTGCCGTCGTCGCGAGGAACCCGTCGATCTCGTTCTTCGACCAGCCACCCCTGACATGGTGGACGATCGCCGGTGTCATGCGTCTGTTCGGATCCGACGATGCAGTGATCGTGCGCCTCCCATTCCTGGTGATGTCGGTGGTTTCGGGGTGGTTGATCTATCTGATCACACTGCGGATCTTCAATTCGCGTGCCGGTCTCTACGCTGTTTGCGCCTACTCCCTGTCCCCGCTTCTCGGATTGTCGGATGGGAGTCTGGCCCAGACGAACGGGCCGATGACCCTTTTCATCCTCGCCGCCCTGCTTGCCTTCCTTCACATCGATTTCGGCGCCCGAAGACTGCAGGACAACGGGATCTGGTTTGCCTGCGCCCTCCTGTTCGGTTGTGCCCTTGCCTCGAAGTATCTCGCCGTCCTTCTTGTGCCGGGCCTTCTCGTCGCAGTTGCGAGCCAAGCCGAGGGAAGGCGCTGGCTCCTTCGGCCGGCCACCTATTTCGGCCTCGTCTTCCTGTTGGTGCCGCTCCTTCCGGTCATCATCTGGAATGCGGAGCACGGCTGGGTTTCGTTCCTGTATCAGGGTGCGCGCGCCGAAGGGAACGGGAGCGTGAACCTCACGAGAGCGTTCCGCTGGACCCTGACACAGGTAATGATCGTCCACCCACTCGTGTTATTTCCCGCTTTCTACATGCTGTATCGAAGCCTGAGAAACGGCCCGAGGGAGGCAGGACCCTGGCTTCTCGCCTGTCTCGCGGCGCCCGTTCTTCTGTTCATTCTCGGTGTGATGGTGTGGAGCAGCCATCCGCTGCGCGGCTATCACTGGGCGTCCATGGGGTATCTTCCCCTGCTGCCGCTCGTAGGCGCCTGGGCGGACGGCCTCGCAGCCAGCGACCGGCCGGACGCCGCACGGCGCTGGCTCGCGACGCTGGCCGCGACGACGATCCTGGCGATCGGCCTACTCCTGTCACATGCCTTTACCGGCTGGGCCGAGCGGGTCGCTCCGGCTAAAGCGTTCCGAAACCAGGATCCAATCCTCCTGGAACTCTACGATTGGAGCGATCTTCCCTCCGCGCTGACCGCTCGCGGTGTCGATCCCGCCCGCACCTTCATTGCCGCTACTCGTTGGGAAGATTGCGCCAAGGCCTTCTATGCCATCCGACAGCAGTTCCACAGCCTGTGCCTCGCCGGGGACAATATCCACTTCACCTATCTCGCGGATCCGGCGCGCTTCAGGGGTATGGATGCCATCATCGTCGACAGGTATGCCAATCCCGATGCAATCCGGTATAATCTCGACGGTCATTTCGAGACGTTCTCGGAGGACTCGCCCATCCGTCTGACTTTCAATGGGCGCAAGATGCACGATCTGAAGATCGTCCGGGCGAGCCGTTTCGATGGTACCTGGCCGAAGCCCAGGATCGGCGCGAAAGGCCGCCAGTGACTCTCACTTTGCCCCAGGCGACGTTCGCACCCGATGCGGATCGGCCTCTCGTCACGATCGTCATCCCGACATTCAACGAGCGGGATAACATCGCGGTCATCTGCGGCCGGATCGCCGCCTCGCTCGACCGACATCCGTTCGAGGTGATCGTCGTCGACGACGATTCCCCGGATGGCACCTCAGCCGTCGTCGAGAGCTTGGCCAAGGCCGATTCCCGGATCAGAATCATCACGCGGACCGGCCGACGCGGGCTGGCGGGAGCCTGTATCGAGGGGATGCTCGCGGCGCGGTCCGAACTCGTCGCGGTCATGGATGCGGACCTCCAGCACGAGCCTGCGACCCTCGTGCCAATGCTCGACCTGATGGCGTCGACCAAGTGCGACATCGTCATCGCCAGCCGCTATGTCGACGATCCCGACGTGGCGGCCTTTTCGTCCGTCCGACAAGCCTTGAGCAATGCCGGCAACCGTCTGGTACGCGCTCTGCTGCGGGTCCAGACCAGCGATCCCATGAGCGGTTTCTTCCTTATGCGCCGAAGTATTGTGGTGAAAGCCGAGCCGCGCCTGAGCCGCGACGGCTTCAAGCTTCTCGCGGACATCCTCGTTCAGGGCGGGCGGGCGATGAAGATCGAAGAGGTTCCCTACGTCTTCGGGCCCCGGCTTACCGGGCAAAGCAAGCTCGACGAGAGGGTTCTCTTCGACTTCGCCGTCCTTCTCATTGCGAAATCCGTCTTCGGAGCACTTCCGACGCGGTTCGTCTCCTTCGCCCTGGTCGGTGGCCTAGGTGTCATCGTCCATCTGGCCCTTCTGGGGCTGATGCTATACGTCCTGAACGATAATTTCCTGGTGTCTCAGACTGCTGCCACGCTCGGCGCCATGACGGCCAATTTTTTCCTGAACAACGTCCTGACATATCGGGACCAGCGGATCGTCGGGATCGACCTTCTGCGAGGGCTTGCGGTGTTCTGCCTGTCCTGTTCCTGCGGTGCGTTCAACAACATCCTGGTCGCACACCTCATCTATACAGCGACGGGCATCTGGTGGCTGGCTACGGGGGTGGGCATCCTGGTGGGGGCCGCCTGCAACTACGTATTGTCGGCCCTCACGGTCTGGCGGCGTTTCGACAAGCGGCAAGATCGGGAAAAGCAAGCACCTGAGGGAGACGCCGTTCTATCGAAGGGCGGCGGAGACGTCGGTATCGCGCAGCCCCCTTACGTCTCGCGGTAGAGACGAAATCCTCCTTGGACCTCGTCCCCCGGTTTGATCAGAGCCGCACCACCGCGAGGCCGACGAGAACGTCGTGGCCCAGGCGCCGGTCCGATCTCATGAGGCCGAACAGGATATCGACGAACCAAAGCAGGAACGTCGAGATGGCGACGTAGAACAGCAGGGCGTGGATTGCGGCGGTGAGGAAATCCACCCGTAGGCCGCTGGCCGGAGTCACCACGCGCAAACCCATCATCCGCATGCCCCAGGTGCTCTGGGCGGCGCCGCCCACCGTCACCGCGCTGTAGAGGATGCCGCTGGCGGGAAGGATCGCGAACAGGGTCCAGCCGAGCCCGAAGGTCAGCACCCCGAGCACCGTGATCGCCAGGGTGAGGAGCGCGGTGAAGCCCAGGATGAAGAGAATGTCGAGGAGATAGGCGACGAAACGTGCGCCGAGGCTCGCCCGCACGAAGGGCATCGGAAGGTTGCTCGGAAAGCCGGTCCCGAAACGCTCGGCATAGCCGGCGGGGTCGTAGCCTGGGGGCGTGTTGAGCATGGCCGGTAGCCTTTGAGAGGGGAGACGGTTCTCCTTCATGAGAAGACATGGGAGGGCCCATGCCTTCACTCAAGGTCACATGGGCTTCACTGCCACTCCGTCAGGCGGATTGCTCGATCACGCCGCGCCATCCCAGTCCGCGATACGTCTCGTAGCCCGGGGTCTCGTGGAAGGCGACGAGGCGGCCTGCTGCATCGATGTAGCTTCCCTGGCTCTGTCCGTCGGCGCGGAGGGGATAGCGCTCGGTGAGGAGTCCGTTGCCCTTGGAACAGGCGATGACGCGGTTCTCGGCATCGAGCAGCATGACACGGCTATGAGCCCGCTCCGCCGGCGCGAGGCGGACACCCTCGACGATGGTGCGTGCCTGCGGCTCCCAATCGAAATGGATCGCGAGAAAGCCGATCGCCTTGCCGTTCGTCTCACCACCTGCTCGCACGGAGGCGACATAGGTGGCGCACTGCGCCCCGTTGAGCGCGGCGACCCGCGCCACATTGGCCACGGCGAAGTCATCGCCCGAGGCTAGCGGCTTGGCGCGGGCGAACCACGGCTCATGGCTCACATCCTGGCCGACCACATCGAACCGGTCGGGCCGGCCATTGGCGATGACCTTGCCGTCGAGGCTGCACAGCCAGAGATCGAGATAGACCGTGTAGGCGGAGAGGATGACTCCGAGCCGGTGCGAGGCGTGTTTCCGTGCCGCTTCCGACGGGGCGAGCGCGCACTCGACGACCGCGGCATCGGTCGCCCACCACCTTACGTCGCATGTGCGCTCGTAGAGGTTCCGGTCGATGATCTCGACGGCGTTGAGGGCAAGATCGATACAGCGGGCCGAGCGGGTCTCGCTGGCGAGATGCTCTACGGCCTGCGTCAGGTTGTCGACACCGTCTCCCAGGGCGTTGCCGAGGCCTGAGACGAGACCCTCGATCTCACCCGCAACGGTGCGGACCTCATTGGCGACGACGGAGAAGCCGGCCCCGCGTTCCCCCGCATGAGCGGCCTCGATGAGGGCGTTAAGGGCCAGCAGATTCATACGCCGGGTGATGGACTTGATCGATCCCACGCTGCGGTGAGTGAGAGCCTTCAACTGCTGGGTCGACGTCTCTACGAGCATCGAAAGACTGTCGGCTGGATGATCTGCCTCGTTGAGTTTTGTCGACATCGCATCCTCAAAATGGACCGCCCAAGCTCAGCGCTTGGTATTTAAATATCGATTCAAGATCGAGATTGGCCGGCAGGCGACTGCGAACGATTCGAGGTCTGCCGGTCAGAGACAATCCTGTCGCCTCCCCAAGGAAACCCAAGCAATAAGAATGCCAGGGCCGCGCGAATGCCTAGCGCGCCGGCACGGGGTCGTTTGCTTCGGAATCTAATGTTTCGAGATAGTATTTCTTAAGCATGAAAAGCGCTCCGCCCGACACCGCCTTGTGGTCCATGCGGACGCCGATGAGACCCGCGCCGCCGTCGAACAGGCAGTCGATGCGGTGCTGGCGTTGGCCCAAAGCGTAATCGACGCGCACGCTGTCGGGCGCCGATCCACGGCCGACATGGAGCAGACGGGGCGGGAGGTCCGATGCCACCAAGGCAGGGAGCGTTCGCCGGCAGGTGGTGATCCGCTGCCGGTCGATGGAACTGTCGCAGCCTGCCAGGAAGGGGGCGACCAGAAGCAGGAGCGCAGCAGGGCCGATGACGGCCCGTCGGCGCATTTCAGAGGCCGTCGCGCAGGCGTTCGGCCACACGGCGGGCGTAGTAGGTCAGGATGCCATCGGCGCCGGCGCGTTTGAAGGCAAGGAGGCTCTCCGTCATGGCACGGGTGCCGTCGAGCCAGCCGTTGAGGGCGGCGGCCTCGATCATCGCGTACTCTCCCGAGACCTGGTAGGCGAAGGTCGGGACGCCGAACTCGTCCTTCACCCTCCGGATGATGTCGAGATAGGGCAGGCCGGGCTTAACCATCACGGAATCGGCGCCTTCGTCGAGGTCGAGGGCGACTTCCCTGAGGGCTTCGTCCGAATTGCCCGGATCCATCTGGTAGGTGCGCTTGTCGCCCACCAGGGCCGCCGTCGTGCCGATGGCATCGCGGAACGGGCCGTAGAAGGCACTGGCATACTTCGCCGCGTAGGCCATGATCTGGACGTCGCGGAAGCCGGCCTTGTCGAGGCCGCTCCGGATCGCGCCGACGCGACCGTCCATCATGTCTGAGGGGGCGATGATGTCGGTTCCCGCCTCGGCCTGGATCAGGCTCTGCTCCACGAGGAGCGCCACCGTCTCGTCGTTGAGGATGGCCCCGTCCTCGATCAGGCCGTCATGGCCGTGGCTGGTATAGGGATCCAGGGCGACGTCGGTCATCACGCCGATCTCGGGCACGGCCTTCTTCACCGCCCGCACCGCGCGGCAGACGAGGTTATTGGAGTTCAGGGATTCCGATCCGGTCGGGTCGCGCAGGGCGGGGTCGGTATAGGGAAAGAACGAAATCGCAGGGATTCCGAGCCGGGCCGCGCGCTCGGCGTCGCGGACCACCTCGTCCACGCTGAGGCGCTCCACCCCCGGCATCGAGGCGATGGGCTCGCGTCGGCCGGTCCCTTCGATGACGAAGAGCGGCCAGATAAGATCATCCACCGTCAGGGTATTTTCCCGCACCAGGCGGCGCGACCACTCCGCCTTGCGGTTGCGACGGGGGCGCTGCGTGATGCTCAGCGACGCGGCGGAACTCGCCTTGGCCGTCTCGATGGCGAGGGGACGCGGGGTCGGGGTCGCTTCGGTCATGGTCTTCGTCTCGAATGCTCGTCGCGGGCGCGTCGGAGCCGGCCTAACACATCCCCAAAACTCTTCGAAACCCGGGCCGATCGCCGCTCCCCGACGGACGGGGCATGTTGACGGGTCTCGGCAGAGTTCGTCTAAGCGACCCAGCGAGCGTGGCATGTCCCGATGCTCGCACCACGGACCGCGTGGAAACCCGCGAGCCCCACGAGGGGCGAGACAGCCCCCGCCGGAGGCCAACCGGAGACGATGGATGACAGGCGCAGACGAGCCGGAGATCCTGTTCGAGCGGCGCGGCGAAGCTGGCCTCATCACTCTGAATCGGCCTAAATCCCTGAATGCGCTCACCTTCTCCATGTCGACGGCGATGTATCGCGCCCTGGCCGAATGGGAGCGGGACGACAGGATCACCCGCGTGGTCGTCCGTGGCCGGGGCGGCCGGGCCTTCTGCGCCGGTGGTGACATCCGCCAGATCTACGACCTCGCGCGGCAGGGGCTGGACGAGGAGGTGAGGCAGTTCTGGCTCGCCGAGTACCACCTCAACGCTTATGTGAAGCGCTATACCAAACCTTACATCGCCCTGATCGAGGGGATCGTGATGGGCGGCGGGGTCGGACTGTCCCTGCATGGCAGCCATCGGGTCGCCTCGGAGCGCTACGCGCTGGCGATGCCGGAAGTGGGAATTGGGTTCTTTCCGGATGTGGGAATGACTCATGCGCTGCCGCGCCTGCCCGGTTACGCGGGACATTATCTCGCCCTCACCGGCGCCCGGATCGGCGCCGGAGATGCCCTCGCTCTGGGGCTCGCCACCCATTATTCGGCGGCGGAAAATTTCGACGCGATCACGGATGACCTGGCCGAAGGCAGCGTCATCGGACGGGCTTTCGACCGCCACGCGACCGCCTTTCAGGAGGTCGGCCCGATCACGTCGCATGGCGGTACGATCGAGGCCTGTTTCTCCGCCGGCAGCGTCGTCGAAATCCTGGCGAGGCTCGATTCGGACGGGTCGCCCTTCGCCACCGAGACCGCCGCATTGATGCGCACACGCTCCCCGCATTCCCTGTGCATCGCCCACGAACAGATGAAGCGCGGCCTCGCCATGGATTTCGCCGAGGCGATCCAGGCGGAGTATCGCCTGGCCATGCGCGCCATGCACTGGCACGACTTCCGGGAAGGGGTCCGCGCCGTGCTCGTGGACAAGGACAACCGCCCGGACTGGCGACCCGCGACCCTGGCCGAGGTGGACCCGGCGGCGATCGCCGAGGCCTTCACCGATCTGCCCGATGGCGACGCGCCGAAGTTCGATGGATCAGAAAGGATCTTATCATGAGGGGACTGACCAAGGTCGGTGCGACGCGGGATGGGCGCGGGCGCGCCAGCGAGATGGCCGGCGACCGGATCGAGCGGTCGCCGCGTGCACCGCAGACGGGCTGGGACGTGGTTCTGGTCTGGTTCATGCGCCTGACGGCGATGTTCTGGCTGGCAAAGGGCGTCTCTACCTGGGCGACGATCCTCGATATCTTTCCCGGAGCTCGTCCTTTCGAGGCCGAACCCCTCGGCCGCCAAGCCGTCATCGTCTATTTCGCGGTGATCGACTTCACGGCGGCGATCGGGATGTGGCTGACCAGCGCCTGGGGCGGTGTGGTCTGGTTGTTGGCCGCCACGAGTGCCGTCACCCTGGCGATCCTCACTCCGCATCTGCTGCCGATGTCGGTCCCGTCCCTTGCTGCGCATGCAAGTATCATTGTGGTCTACTTCGCTTTGTCTTGGGCTGCGGCTCGCGAGGTCAGGTAAACAACACCTTACTGGATTACTTTCATTTTGCATTTACCGACAGAGGTAAATCGCATATTCATCCTATCGCTTAAATCGTCTTTCATCGGTCACTCGTAAATTGGCTTCATAAGCGGTGCCGAACACCACGGCGCCCGAGCAAGAACCCTGACGAGGCAATCAGATGAAGTCCCAGTCCGCCAAGGTGATCGAGACCAATACTTCCACCGAGACCACCCCGGTGCATGGATCCTATCTCGAAGCGCTGCATCTCGTGGAACGGCTCCACCGCCGCCTGCTCGATGTGATCAAGGACGAGTTCGAGCGCCGGGGTCGCGAGGACGTCAACAGCGTCCAGGCGCTGCTGCTCTACAACATCGGCGACAAGGAACTGACGGCCAGCGAGCTGCGGACGAAGGGCTACTATCTCGGCTCCAACGTCTCCTACAACGTCAAGAAGCTCGTCGAGGCCGGCTACCTCCACCACGCCCGGTCGAAGACCGACCGCCGCTCGGTCCGGATCAGCCTCACCGACAAGGGCCGGTCCATCCACGACATCATCCAGGGCCTCTACGACAAACACGCCCGGACCATCCAGCCGATCGGCGGCATCTCCGACGACGATTTCGGGCGCCTCAACGTCGCCCTGGGCCGTCTCGAGCGCTTCTGGACCGACCAGATCCGCTACCGCCTCTAAGCAGGGTCCCGTTGGCACGCCAACGCTTCACGCTGCTCAACTCCTCGATGTGTCGCAGGTTTTTATCGCAGAACCGGCGGCCACTTCTGCGAAACCTGCTTAGGACGACAGAGATGGCGAATCGCCGGGAACGAGATATGAACCGGGGCGGCCAGGCATGACCGGAGGCCGCCCCGCGCGCAGCAGGTTCCGATTGGTTTCCTGGGGCCGAGCCTCGCTATCCAGTACCGAAGGCGTGCCGAACCGAAGGACAATGAAGCGATAGCCGCAGAGCCCTCACCAGACTCGCTGCAAACTATATTACCCTGAATCGATTTAGGCGGTTCTGTTGAACGTTCCTAACCCGCAGTGGGAAATTCTTGATTGAAGCTTGTTTGGTGCGCTCTGAGCAAGCTAATCAGGTATGATGACCGTCTCGATTCCAACTCTACAACTGACCGAGCTGATCGTCTTCATGACGTGCGGGCTCGTGTTCGTATACGGCTGGTTTCTTCGTAGAGATGAGTTCTCATTCCTCTGCTTCGGATCGAACTATCTGATCAGCGCCGCGATAACAGTCGGCTTCGACGACTTCGGCCGCTACGGGAGTTGGCTTTCTTCGCTGGGTTGGTCGCTGACGGCTTGCATGTTCTGGGTCGGTTTTCGCGTCTTCGACGGGCGAAGACCTCTGACGCCCGTCATGGCCGTCCTGACCTTGCTGCCGGCTCTCCTGCATGTCGGTCTGGCGGCGATCGGTCGGGATGCCGATACGGTCAATACGGTGAGTACGCTGGCTTATGCGCAGCTTGAGGCCGCGATAGCCATTTACGTGCTTTCGACCTCGGGGGGATCGGCCATACGGCGCATCGCAGGCCTTGCGCAGGCTGCCATCGCCGCTGCGCTCTGTCTGCCGATCCTGCCGTTCTCGCCCAACGTCGAGCAACTGACGGTGGTGATCGTTGCGATCAACGATCATGTGACGTCGATCGTGCTCACGACAGCGATCCTCGCCCTTCAGTCCGAGAGGGCCTATGCGGCGTTGGAGCAGATTGCGAATCACGATCCCCTGACCGGCGCCCTGAACCGCAAGGGCCTCGATCGCGAACTCAAAAAAGAGCGGAAGGTGGCCGGGGTGATCGTCGCCGATCTCGACCACTTCAAAGCCATCAACGATCGATTCGGCCACGCCGCCGGAGACGACGTTCTGCGCGAGTTCGTCAAATGCGCAAAGTCGGTCCTACCGGAGGCGGCTATTCTCGCTCGCCTCGGCGGCGAGGAATTCGTGATCGTCCTTGAAGGGCACGATCGCCACGCGACTGTCTTCCTCGCCGAACGCCTTCGCTTCACACTTCAAGACAAGCCGATCACATGGAACGGTCACTCGATTGCGGTCACGGTCAGCCTCGGCGTCGAAATGACGGATGACGGAGCGCAGGTCGTGGCTGCTATCGAACGAGCGGATGCAGCTTTGTACAAGGCCAAGATCAGCGGGCGGAATCGGGTCCAAGTCGTATGAGGGCCAATGCGCGGCTCGTCGCAGATGATGCCTCGGAGTGCCGAACCGAACCGTTCGATCTGGTCGAGCGTGACGAGGCTTGCCGCGAGGCCTGTGAAGGCCTCGTGGATGTCGCGAAATCGTGTTCCCTCGCGTAGCTTTTGGCGGCGCAGTACGAGGACCGGCTGAGGTCGGGAAGATAGCTCTGCCGTGGCCGACCCGATGACGGGGGTTGCCGGGCGTGCCCCGCCAACCCAGTCATCGTCCAAAGTCGAGACCAACCCGAATTCGTCTCGGGACAATCGAACGTTCGGCCCGTCGTTACGAAGGCTGCTCCTCCCCGACACGCTCTTCCTCCTCGGAAAGAGCGGGAATGTCGTCGGCATCGTCTCCGACCAGTTCATCGAGTTCGTCGATCAGGTCGTTCACCTGATCCTCCGTGGCGAGGATACGGAAGATCTCCCCGTCCACGGTCTCGATGGTGAGTCGATAGCCTCCCGCCGTCTCGTCGGTGAGGACGCGAGCCAGCTTCTTCGTCAGTGTCATGCGAGTTTCCTATCGTCAGGCATCGCCCGACCCCTCTCGTCACACCGTTCGACGTGGCGAGGGAGGTCGTTCGAACGGGTTCGGCCGAGGGTCAGATCAGGTCGGAAAAGACGCGATGGGACCAAGCCGCGAATGAGGCGGGACGAGACGGGGCCTGCTGCATTTCGGCCCGTGCCGGTTTCGGGCGTCTCGGACCGGGCGTCGTTTTCCCCTGCCGCTGGGGCTTGGGAGGGCCGCCCACCGCGTCCCGTTCGAAGAGCAGGCAGGCTCCGTCCTCGTCCGAGATCCAGCCGCGATCCGCCCAGCCGATGAAGCGGCCGTCATAGGCGTAGACCTTGTCATCGTGGATGAAAGCCGCGGCCTTGCCGTTCCAGAGATAGAGCGAGTGCCCGTCGTGGCAGAAAACCGCCTCGCCGCCATCTCTGTCGAAGAACTCGATCATGGACGGCTCAAACCCCAATCTGGCTGTTGTGTAGCGTGCGGAGGTCGACGTAGCTCATGGTCTCGCTGCTCCAGGTCGGTCCGTCATCGTCGTGCAGCCTCTTGGCGAGCGGCTTGTGCTTGTCGCCCTGATAGACCCCCAAGATGACGGTCTGGCCATCGGTGTCGTCGCTCTCGATCCGGTAGTGCGGCTGGACTTTCGATCCGACCCGGCTGAGGCGAACACGCAGCGTCGGGTTGCGCGTCTGGTCGGGGACCATGTTGAGGTAGACGCCTTTCAGATATTCCAGACGCTCGGCTTTCCGGCCGGCGAGATCCGCGATGGAGACGTTCTCGGCGAGCAGGTCGGGTTGGTTCATGATGGATCTACTTTCCAATTGTTGTGATGGCACGTGGCCCACCCGCAGAGACTGAATGCATCGACGCGCGATGTTCCCTGCGGGGGCGTTCGTCCTTGGGTGTGACGTGGACTTTGTTCGGCCGCCACTCGAATGTCGGCATGAGGGGCAGGGCGGCGCTGCCATCCACGCCGCGAGATTCCGCGGTGCGGGGGCTACGATATTCACACATCTCGCAGGATACGCGGCCCTCCTCCCCAGCGGATCTCGGGCCTGCCCGAGATCCGTCGAGCTTGTGGGGTGGAGGTGGGGCTGGTTGGGCGACCCTCAAGCTGCGGAGGCAAGCGGCGCCACCCCCAATCCTGACCTCTCCCCACAAGGCGGAGAGGGAGGCGTTTTGCCTGCACAAGTAGATGGGTGAATACCGTCTCCTTGCAGCAGAGGGAACCCGTCGCCCCTATTGTCGAAGAGCTTGGATGAAGCGAACGGCGTTTGAGTCGCTGTGCGAAGCCGGTAGGCGCGTGCGGCGGCGGAAGGCCGATATCGATCTGCGTCAGTGCAAGGTCGGCGGCGGTTCGAGGAACGCGCGCATGCCGTCACCTTCCTCGGCGGCCTCGATGAATGCGTCGAGGGCATCTTCGTCGGAGGCGAAGGTGGTGGCCCAGACCGTCGACCAACCCGTCTGATCGATGACTTCGAGTGTCCACCGATCCTGCGTGCCGGCGAAGCGATAGACGTTCACGGTCACCGTGATGCCGTCCTGGGTCGCCCGTCCGGTTAGATCCGAGAATTCCATGGCTGGCATCTCGTGGGTCATGGGGTGTTTCTCTCGAATGACGAGTTCACCGCAGGGACCCGAACGTGTCCCCATCTCATGAGCCGAAGTGACCATCCTAGCAGAGTTCTCGGCGGAACGGTCTCGTAAAGTTCACACTTGCGGCGAGACCAGTGACGTCGACATTTCGATCGGTGACATGACTGACGATCTCTGCACCGACCCGATCCCCGGTCCCGAGCGAACACGAAAAAAGGCGGCATTCCCGATGGAATGCCGCCCCTTCAAACCGCTCCAGGGAGCGATCGACTTGGTCGCGATCGACTTAGTTGAAGGTGTCGATCTCAGCCGACTCGTAGCTGGTGACTTCCATGCCGACGCACACTTCCTGAACGATGGGGGCAGACCACGTCATGACGTTTCTCCTGGTTGGTAGTGATGAGGCTTGGTGACACGGGCCCGTGAGGGCGCCGATCCCTTAGTTGAAGGGATCGATTTCCGCCGACTCGTAGCTGGTGACTTCCATGCCGACGCAGATTTCCTGAACAACGGGGGTAGACCATACCATGGCAGAACTCCTTCGTGTCCGACGCCCTCAACATAAGCAATGAGTTGGGCGCAATACAAGCGGGCACGAGACTTATATTTTTCATATGATGGATCGTAAGGGCCGAATTTTCCCCGATAAGAGGACGATTTTCCTTCTTTAGGGAACTATGATGCAGGATTGTGCTCCGTCGGTGCGCGATCCCGGCCCCGGCGCTGCCCATTCCGAACGTCGAAACGGCGGCTCCCACGGCCGTCCCGGCCGTCCCGCCGACAGGTCTGAAAGACAGGAGGAAATTCATCTTGACGCGCCCCGTGGCGGAGCGCATGGGGGCGCCGCCGACGGCTTCCCCTCGGCGATCCGCATGTGCGCATCGCAGGTGGAGGCTTTGGAGCCCGAATTCCTCATCCATGCCCAGCGACAGTCCCACCGATCCAGCCCGCCCGGCCGATATCGTTCTGACCGCCTGAGGCCCTGACGGGTTCACACGCGGCTCACCGCGATCCGGCCGAACACGGCCCGATCGCACTCCTCCCCCGAGGTGAGCCCATGAACCAGATCGCCCCCTTTCCGACCAAGATCGATCCCTCCGTGCTGGCCGCCCGGCTGTCGGACGAACGCGCGCCCGACATCGTCGAGGCGCTGAACGAGGAGGCACCCGAGGTCGCCGCCGCGATCCTGCTCGGGCTGCCCCATGACCGGGCGGTGGAGGTGCTCGACCAGCCGGAACTCGACCTCGCCGCCGACATCATCGAGATGCTGCCGCGCGACCGGGTCGCCTCCTACCTGTCCGGCATGTCGGCGGACCGGGTGACGGACGTGTTCCGCGAGATCGAGGAGCCGGGCCGCTCCGATCTGAGGGCGCGCCTCGATGCGGAGACGCGCGGCACGATCGACCGGCTCAGCGCCTATGGCGAGGAGAGCGTGGGCTCGCTGATGACCACGGAATTCGTCAGCGTCCCGGGCAACTGGACGGTGCAGCAGACCCTCGACCATGTCCGTACCGTGGAGAAGACCCGCGAGACGATCTACGCGATCTTCGTCCTCGACCCGCGCACCCAGGCGCTGACGAAGGCCGTGCCCCTGCGCCGGCTGATCTCCGGCAACCCCGACGACAACGTCCTCAGCGTCGCCGCCGGCCGGCGGCCGCTCGCCGTCTCGCCCACCGCCAGCCGCGAGGAGGCGGCGCGGCTGATCTCGAAATACGATCTGCTGGCCCTACCGGTGGTGGATGCGGTGGGCCACCTCATCGGCATCGTCACGGTGGACGACATGATCGACGCCATGGTCGAGAAGCAGACGCAGGACGTGCAGCGCTTCGGCGGCATGGAGGCCCTGCCCGAGCCCTATATGGATATCGGCTTCGGCACGATGATCCGGAAGCGCGCCGGCTGGCTCTGCGCCCTGTTCCTCGGCGAGATGATGACGGCCACGGCGATGCAGGGGTTCGAGGGGCAGCTGGAGAAGGCCATCGTCCTGACCCTGTTCATCCCGCTCATCATGAGTTCGGGCGGCAATTCGGGCAGTCAGGCGACCTCGCTCCTCATCCGCGCTCTGGCGCTCCACGAGGTCCGCCTGCGCGACTGGTGGCGGGTGGCCCTGCGAGAAGTGCCGACCGGGTTGCTGCTGGGCGCCATCCTGGGGACGATCGGTGTCGTTCGCATCGTCGTCTGGCAGAAGGCCGGCCTCTACGATTACGGCGAGCATTGGATGCTGGTGGCGGCGACGGTGGGGGCCGCCCTGGTCGGCATCGTCACCTTCGGTTCGCTGACGGGATCGATGCTGCCCTTCGTGCTCCAGCGCCTCGGCTTCGATCCGGCGACGGCCTCCGCGCCCTTCGTGGCGACGCTCGTCGATGTCACCGGCCTCGTCATCTACTTCTCGGTGGCGATGCTGATCCTGCGCGGCACGCTGCTCTGACCCTCATCGATCCTCCCGGGCGGGCTTCGCCTGGGAGGAGACGACGCCTCAGGCCGGCACGCGGCCGTCGGGGGTGTAGCGGTCGACGGCCTGCGGCAGTTCCCGCGACAGGCGGGACAGCAATTCCTCGCGGGAAAGACCGGTCTGCTGGGCGAGGGTGGCCAGGATGTCCGGGCCGATCGCCTTTTCGAGGTTCTGGGGCGCGATTTCCTGGTTCGGGCCCTGGTTGACCCAGGACGAAGCGGTCTCGCCGTGGCCGTTCTGGGTGAACCGCTCGACGAGTTCGTTCAAGCCACCGCCGAGGAGGCCGCCCGCGCCCGCACCGCCGAGGGCGCTTCCCAACTGGCCGAGGATGCCGCCGAGCCCGCTTTGATTGAGGCCGCTCTGGCCATCGGTGACGGCTCCCGGCGTGCCCGGAGCCGTGCTCTTGTTCGACGTGCCGCCCAGGAACTCGGCGATCTTGTCCCTGTTCTGGTAGCCCGCCACGGCGAGCAGGCCCAGCAAGGCGGTCATGGACGGATATCCGCGGCTCATGCGCTGTCTCCCTTGAGGTTCGCCGCCGGCTCATCGGCGAGGCGACACTCATCAACGTGCATGTGGCGCTTACCGATGCATCGCGCCGCCGGAACGGGCACAATCATGGATCAATGGCGCGCTGCACATAAAACTTCTCTGCCCGGCGGTTGTCCGCCGCGACCCGCGCATTACGTCGCAAGCGAAGCTGTTCGGTGAGGGAACCAGAGCACCGCGGACAGCCTTCTCACCGCAGGCGGGTGCGACTCCGCCGCGAGGTTTCCCAATGAGCGAGATGGCGGTCTGATGCGGCGCACACACGACATGAACTTCGGTGCCGCCATTGCGGCGGACGGCGTGCGCTTCGCCCTCTGGGCACCCACGGCCAAGGACGTCGCCCTCGTGGTCGACGGGGCCGAGCATCCCATCCCAGAGGCCGGCGAAGGCTGGCGCCGCACCACCGTGCCGGACGTCCGCCCGGGTGCCCGCTACGGGTTCCGCATCGACGGCGACCTCGTGGTGCCGGATCCCGCCTCGCGCTTCCAGCCCGACGACGTGTCGGGCCTCAGCGAGGTAATCGACCCGAAGGCGTTCGACTGGAGCGACGGCGAATGGACCGGCCGCCCCTGGGAAGAGGCCGTCCTCTACGAGCTGCATGTGGGCACCGCCACGCCGGAGGGCACCTACGCCGCCCTGGAGGCCAAGCTCGAGGACCTGACCCATCTCGGGGTCACCGCCATCGAGCTTCTGCCGCTCGCCGATTTCAAGGGTACCCGCAACTGGGGCTATGACGGCGTGCTGCCCTACGCGCCGGACGCCGTCTACGGACGCCCGGACGAGCTCAAGCACCTGATCGACAAGGCCCATTCGCTCGGGCTGATGGTGTTCCTCGACGCGGTCTACAACCATTTCGGCCCGGCCGGGAATTACCTCCACGCCTATGCCAAGACCTTCTTCACCGAGCGTCATCAGACGCCCTGGGGCGCCGGCATCAACTTCGACGGCGAGACCAGCGGCAAGGTCGTGCGCGACTACTTCATCGAGAACGCGCTCTACTGGCTGGAAGAATACCATTTCGACGGCATCCGCTTCGACGCGGTCCACGCCATCCTGGACGATTCGCCCAAGCACTTCATCGGCGAGCTCGCCGAAACCATCCGCACCCGGCTACCCGGACGGCACATCCATCTCGTCCTCGAGAACGAGGCCAATCAGGCCCGCTGGCTCGAACGCGACGACAACGCCCAGCCGCTCCAGCACACGGCCCAATGGGCCGACGACCTCCACCATTGCTGGCACGTGCTGCTGACCGGCGAGGATGCGGGCTATTATGTCAGCTTCGCCGACAAGCCGGTGGAGCATCTCGCCCGCTGCCTCGCGGAAGGCTTCGCCTATCAGGGCGAGCCGTTCCCGAGCCTCGACAATCATCCGCGCGGCGAGCCCTCTTCCCATCTGCCGCCCTCGGCCTTCGTCACCTTCCTCCAGAACCACGATCAGGTCGGCAACCGAGCGCTCGGCGAGCGCCTGAGCGCACTGAGCGACCCCGACAAGCTCAGCTTGGCGAGGGCCGGCTTCCTGCTCGCTCCACAGATTCCGATGCTGTGGATGGGCGAGGAATGGTCGGCCACGACGCCGTTCCTGTTCTTCGTCGATTTCGCGCCGGACGAGGAGCTCAACAAGGCCGTGCGCGAGGGGCGCCGTCGCGAGTTCAAGAGCTTCGCCGCCTTCGCGGATGACACGTCGGTGATCCCCGATCCCACGGCGGAACAGACCTTCCTCGATTCGAAGCTCGACTGGTCCGAGCCGGAGCGGCAGCCCCATCGCGGTGTCTGGGCCGACACCCGCAACCTGCTGCAGATCAGGCACCAATCCGTCGTGCCCCTGACGAAGACGCAATATCTCGGGGCCGACGTGACCCGGCCGTCCCCGGATTCCCTCGACGTGACGTGGCGCTATGCGGGGGGCACCCTGCGCTTCGTCGCCAATTTCGGCGCGGATCCCCTCGCCGTCGATTCCCATGGAGGTCAGGTGATCTGGTCGAACGGTCATACGGGCAGCGAGATCGAGCTTCCCACCTGGACGGGTATCGTGCTGACGGGAGCCGCCCGATGAGCCGCGATCTCGAACGCCTGGCCGACCTCCTCGGCATCGCATCCGGCTATACCGACGCGTTCGGCCAGCCCGTGGCGACCGATATCGAAACTCGGCGCGGCATGGTCGCCGCCCTGGGCTTCCCGGCGAGCAACGACGACGAGATCGCGAGCAGCCTCGCCGAGGTCGAATCCGTCCGGCTCGGGCTCGTCCCGTCTCTGAACCCGGTCGAAGCGAGGCGTGCCTCCACGATCCCGCTTCAGGCCGCGGAGGCGCACGGCGCCGTGTCGTGGCGCCTCGTCGACGAGCGCGGCCTCGCGCGGGAGGGGAGGGCGTCGATCACGGGCGCTGGCGAACCCCGTATCGAGTTGCCGCCCCTGACGCCGGGCTACCACCGGCTCACCGTGGCGCTCGGCGAGCGGAAATCGGAAGCCTGGGTCATCTCCGCGCCGCAGCGCTGCTGGCGCCCCGCCGCCTATGCCGACGAGGGCGCGCGGGATTGGGGCCTCGCCGCGCAGCTCTACGGCCTGCGCTCGCCGCACAACCTCGGCATCGGCAGCTACGCCGATGCGGGCCGCGCCGCGCGCGATGCCGGCATTCGCGGTGCCTCGTTCCTGGGCCTGAGCCCGGTCCATGCGCTGTTCGAATCGGACCGCGGCAAGATCTCGCCCTATTCGCCGTCCTCGCGATTGTTCTTAGAGACCCTGTTCATCGAACCCGGCGCGTTGCCCGGTTTCACCAATTCGCGTGCCGCCGCGCTACTGGCGGACAAGGCGACCGACATCGCCGGTCTTCAGGCCGCGACCCTGGTGGACCATCCCGGCATCTGGGGCGTGCTGTCCCCCGTGCTGGAGGCGTTCTGGCAGGAATCCCCGGCTCGCGCGGGGCAGGACCCCGCCTTCTCGGCCTTCCGCGAGGAGGGCGGGGCGGATCTCGAAGCCCACGGGACGTTCGAGGCCCTGTCCGCCCATTACAAGGCGCTTGGCGCCTATTGGTCCGGCGACTGGCCGGAGGAGATGCGCCGCGCCGGGACACCGGCCGTGGAGGCGTTCGCGATGGCCCATGCCGAGGCCGTCACCTACCATATCTGGCTGCAATACCTCGCCGATCGCCAATTGGCCGATGCGTCGAAGGCCGCCCTCGAAAGCGGGATGCGGCTCGGCCTCTACCGCGACCTCGCCGTCGGCGCCGATCGCGGCGGGTCGGAAGTCTGGTCGCATCCTGAGCGCTTCGCCAATGGTGTCTCCATCGGTGCGCCGCCCGATCTACTGGCGCCCAAGGGCCAGGATTGGGGCCTGCCGGCCTTCCACCCCCTCGAAATGGAGCGCAACGGGCTCGCGGCGTTCCGCGCTCTGGTCCAGGCGAACATGCGCCATGCCGGTGCGATCCGCATCGACCACGCGTTCCAGCTCGCCCGGCTCTTCCTCATTCCGGTCACCGGATCGGCGAAGGACGGGGCCTATGTCGCCATGCCGTTCGAGCCGATGCTCGCGGTGCTGCGGCTGGAGAGCCACCGGGCCAAGTGCCTCGTCATCGCCGAGGATCTCGGCACCGCGCCGGAGGGCTTCTCCGACGCGTTGATGCAGGCCGGCATCCTGAGCTACCGCATCCTCGCCTTCGAGCGCGAGCATGGCGGCCGGTTCAAGGGACCCGGCGCCTATCCGCGCGATGCGCTGACGGCGATTACCACGCATGACCTGCCGACCTTCGTCGGCTGGTGGCGCGGCGTCGATACCGACACTCGCCAGGCGCTGGGCCTCTACGACGCCGAGCGGGCGGAAGCGGAGCGGCGCGAGCGCGTCACAGAGCGCGCCCGCCTCACCGAGGCTCTGGCCTCCGAGCAATTGCTGCCGAGCTTCGATGTGCCCGAGACGGCGCCGTTCGAAGCGGCGGCACGCTACCTCGCGCGGGCGCCCTCGATGCTGACGGCGGTGCAGTACGAGGACGTCATCTCGGAATTGAGCCAGGCCAACGTGCCGGGCTCGACGGAGGGCTATCCGAACTGGCGGCGCAAGCTCGATCGCAGCCTGGAGGCCATCGCGGCGCCGGGCGGTCCGCTGGCAAAGCTCGCCGCCGCGCTGTCGGCCGAGGAACGCGGCCCCCGTTCGGGGGCGGCGCGTCTCGCCTCGCCGCCGCCGCGCGCCACCTACCGGCTGCAGTTCCACAAGGACTTCACCTTCGCCGATGCCGAGCGGATCGTGCCGTATCTGGCCAAACTCGGCATCAGCCACGTCTATGCTTCGCCGATCCAGAAGGCGCGGCCCGGCTCGACCCATGGCTACGACATCGTCGACCATTCGACGATCAATCCGGAACTCGGCGGCGAAGAGGGCTTCGTTCACTTCTCCGACGTGATGCAGCGGCACGGCCTGAAGCTGCTCCTCGACATCGTGCCGAACCACATGGGCGTCGGCGGGGCCGATAATCCGTGGTGGCTCTCCGTCCTCGAATGGGGTGATCTCTCGCCGCTCTCGCATGCCTTCGACATCGACTGGCAGCGACAGGGCGCGCGCAACAACCTCGTCATCCCGTTCCTGGGCGACCGCTATGGCGAGGCCCTGGAACACGGCACGCTCGACCTGAAATACGACGCCGCCGCCGGCGCCTTCAGCGTATGGCATTACGAGCACCAATTCCCGATCTGCCCGCTGCAATATCCGTCGATCCTCAACCGCGCCCTGGCGGCGCATGGCGAGATCGGCGACGATGCGGCGGCAGAAGTTCTCGCCGTCTCCGAGCGTCTGCGTCTCATGAGCGAAGAGACGAATGCGGAGCGCCGCCGTGGCTTCCCGGAGGAGGCCGACGGCCTCAAGCGCCGGCTCGCCGACGCGGTGGAGGCTTCGCCGGCCATCGCCAAGGCCATCGACCGCACGCTGACCCTGCTCAACGGTTTCGAGGGAAGGCCCGACAGTTTCGGGCCGCTCCACCGGCTCCTCGAGCAGCAATCCTACCGTCTCGCCCATTGGCGCGTGGCGGCGAGCGACATCAACTACCGTCGCTTCTTCGACGTTAATGGCCTCGCGGGCCTGCGCGTGGAGAAATCCGACATCTTCCACCGCTCGCACGAGACGGTGTTCCGCCTCATCTCCGAGGGGCGGATCGACGGGCTGCGGATCGACCATATCGACGGTCTCGCCGACCCGCAGGGGTATGCGCGCGCCCTGCAGAGCGCGGTCGGCCCGGGCTTCTACGTCGTGGTCGAGAAGATCCTCGAACCCGGCGAGAAGCTGCGGCCCTGGCCCGTCGCCGGAACCACCGGCTACGACGTGCTGAACCAGCTCGACGGTATCCTGGTGGATCAGGAGAAGCACACCAGGATCACCCGGTTCTATCGCTGGGCCACCGGCATGGACGAGCCCTACAAGGCGCAGCTCCGGGCGGCCAAGGCCGAGATCCTCGAGATCAGCTTCGCCAGCGAGCTCGAAGTGCTCACCGCCGACTTGAAGCGGATCGCCGATGCGGACCGGCGCACGCGCGACTTCTCGGTGAACGCCATCCGCCGTGCGCTGATCGAGATCATCGCGCGCTTTCCCACCTACCGCTCCTATCTGCCGGGCGATCTCGACGAGAGCGATGTCGAGGGCGAAGATATCCGCCTGATCGAGGGCGCGGTGGCAAAGGCCAAGCGCTGGAGCGCCCTGCCGGACAGGTCGGTCCACGATTTCGCCTCGCAGGCTCTGTTGGGGCGGGTCGATTCCGGGGGGCCGGGGCGTCCCGATCCCGCCGTCATCCTGCGGTTCCGTCGCCGGTTCCAGCAGCTGACCGGGCCGGTCATGGCGAAAAGCCTGGAAGACACGCTGTTCTACCGGTTCTCGGAACTCCTCGCCCTCAACGAGGTCGGTGGCGATCCGGGCGAATACGGGATCGATCTGGAGCATTTCCACGCGCTCCAGGCGGCGCGGGCCCGCGACTGGCCGAACGCCATGATCACTACGGCGACCCACGACACCAAGCGCGGCGAGGATGCCCGCTCGCGCCTCCTTGCCCTGTCCGAGATCCCGGAAGTCTGGGCCGAGGCCTGGACCATCCTCGGCCAATCGGCCCGGACCCATCTCACCGCCATGGAGGAGGGCCCCGCGCCCGACGCCAACGATCAGTGGATGTTCCTGCAGGCCATTCTCGGCGCCTGGCCGCTCGAATTGCTGGAGCGGGACGACGAGGCCGCCATCGCGGAATTCCGCGAACGTCTCGACGCGTACTCTGAAAAGGCCCTGCGCGAGGGCAAGCGCCGGTCGAGCTGGGTCAATGTGGACGAGCAGTACGAGGCGGCGGTCAAGCGGTTCTTCGCCGGCCTGATCGCGCCGGGCGCGAAGTTCATGACGCTCATGCGTCCGATCGCGCGCCGGCTCGCCCATCTCGGCATGATCGCCGGCCTCGGCCGGACGGTGCTGAAGGCCACGCTTCCGGGCTTGCCCGACGTGTACCAGGGGACGGAATTCTGGGACTTCTCCTTCGTGGACCCGGATAACCGCCGCCCCGTGGATTACACGGCCCGTGCCGAAGCCCTGAACGGGAGCGCCGACATCGCCGGTTTGCTCGATCACTGGCCGGACGGGCGGGTCAAGCAGGCGACGCTCGCGCGTCTCCTTGCCGACCGTGCGGAGCGACCCAGCTTCTACGCGGATGCCGACCATCTGGCGGTGACCGCAGAAGGCCGGTTGAGTGCCCATGTCATCGCATTCACACGGTCCGATGCCACAAGTGGGGAGGGCGACCTTCTCGTCGCCGTGCCGCGACTCGTCTCCGGCCTCGTCGGCGATGCGGCATGGTCGGGCGAGGCCTTCTCCGGCACCACCTTGCCGGTGCCGGCCGAGAGCCGCTGGGTCGACGTGATGTCGGGGGCGGAGGTGCAGCCGGAGGGAACATCGGTCGATCTCGGCCGGTTGTTCGCGCGTTTGCCCTACGCAGTCCTGAAACGGATCGCCTGAGCCCGAGTTCGGGACGGCAGCCGAACCCTGAAGGGCGGTCCTCGATGGGGACTGCCCATCCCCACCTCACCCGCCGCCGCGCGGGAGGCTCCTGCGGGAGACGGGGACACGCTATTCAAATGAACGGAGTACGCATGAACGCGCCGAGCCCAGCCAAGATCTCCGCCGCGCGGACCGAAGCCGGAACCGTGGCGCTGCCTGCGGGTCTCGCCCCCCGTGCCGAGGGGCCGCGCATCTACAACCTGTTCCCCCTCCTCGTCGGAAAGGTCTCGGCCTGGACGGCGGAGCTTCCCCGCATCGCCGGGATGGGGTTCGACTGGATCTACCTCAATCCGTTCCACCAGACCGGCGGCTCGCGCAGCCTCTATGCGGTCTCCGACCCGGAAAGGCTCGACGAGCGGTTCCGTGACGATGACGGCACCTCGGACGACGAGCAGATCCGCCGCTTTTGCGCCGCCGCCACCTCGCACGGCATCCGGGTGATGACGGATCTCGTCATCAATCACACCGCCAAGGACGGCCCCCTGGCGCGGGAGCGGCCGGATCTGTTCCTGCGCGACGAGGCCGGCAACATCGAGAGCCCGGCCGCCGTCGACCCGGACGATCCGTCGATCCGCACGGTCTGGGGCGACCTCGCCGAGCTGAACTATCATTCGGCCGGTGCTCGTGAGGAGCTGACCCGGCTCTGGGCCGGCTACATCAACCGGATGCAGGATCTCGGCGTCGGCGGGTTCCGCTGCGACGCCGCCTACAAGGTGCCGCCGGATGTCTGGCGCTCCCTCATCGGCGCCGCCAAGGCGCTGGAGCCCGATTGCCTGTTCGCCGCCGAGACCCTGGGCTGCACCTTCGAGGAGGCCCAGGCCACGGCCGGCGCCGGCTTCGACTACCTGTTCAATTCCTTCGCCTGGTGGGACCTGAAGGCGCCGTGGGCGCTCGAACAATACGACCGCCTGCGCGTGATCGCCCCCTCCATCGCCTTCCCCGAGAACCACGACATGCCCCGCCTCGCGGGCGGGCTTTCCGGTGGGCCGGACGCCATCGCGCGACGACTCAAGGCGCGCTACGCCCTGGCCGCGTTCTTCTCGGCCGGCGTGCTCCTGCCCATCGGGTATGAATGGGGCTACCGCCGTGCCCTGCATGTGGTCGAGACCAATCCCGATTCGCGCGAAACCGACACCGGCATCGACATTTCCGGCTATGTCACGGCGATCAACGCCCTGAAGGCCAGCCTCGCTTCCGCCAATGTGGAGGGCGCGCAGTCCCGCATCTCCGCGCCGGATGCGGCCTATGTGGCGCTGCTGAAATTCGACACCGGGCACGGCGCCTCCGCACGCCACGCCACCCTCGTCCTGTTCAATCCCGGCCCCGTGGCGGTGGCGGTGGATGCCGGGCCGCTGGTGGCCCGGACGGGCGGCATGCTCGGCCGCTTCAAGGACCTCACCCCCGAGGCGGAGCCCATCGAGTTCCTCCCCGGCACGAGCCTCGATCTCGCGCCCGGCGAGATCCGCATCCTCGCCGCCGAGCGGCGGGTGGTGGCAAAGCCCCCCGCTCCCTCCACGCCGTCGGGCGAAGGTCGCGTCGTCATCGAGGCGGTCTCGCCCGAGATCGACGGGGGCCGTTCCCCGGTCAAGCGCGTGGTCGGCGAGCAGGTGGCGGTCTCCGCCGACATCTTCAGCGATGGCCACGAGATCATCGACGCCGCGATCCTGTCGCGCGTCGTCGGCGAGGAGGAGTGGCGCCGAGACCGCATGGTGTTCGTGGACAACGATCGCTGGAGCGGCTCCTTCCCCCTCGAACACAATGCCCGCTACGAATTCACCATCGAGGCTTGGCGCGATGCCTTCTCGTCCTGGATCCGCGACACGCTGAAGAAGCGGGACGCGGGCGTCGACGTGCGCCTCGAGACCATCGAGGGCGTCAGCTTCGTGCAGGGTGCGGCCGACCTCGCCACCGGGCCGGACCAGGCCCGGCTCCAGGCCATCGTCTCGGCCCTGGGGGCGGAGAAAACCGGATCGGCAGCGCAGCTCGATCTCATCCTCGCCCCCGAGACCGCGTCCCTGATCCGCAAGCATGCGG
Organism: Methylobacterium sp. SD274; assembly: GCF_017355285.1. NCBI lineage: Bacteria > Pseudomonadati > Pseudomonadota > Alphaproteobacteria > Hyphomicrobiales > Methylobacteriaceae > Methylobacterium > Methylobacterium sp. SD274. The sequence goes on from NZ_JADIJP010000008.1 coordinate 41,312, forward strand.
ACCGGGTCAACCGTTCGCGCTACCCGGTGAACGTGCCGGTGATCGCCGACCGCCTCGCGGCCCGGTTCTCGGCCTGGTACGAGATCTTCCCGCGCTCGCAATCCATGGACGTCAACCGCCACGGCACGTTCGACGACGTGATCCGGCGTCTGCCCGAGATCCGGGAACTCGGTTTCGACGTGCTCTACTTCACGCCGATCCACCCGATCGGGAAGACCAACCGCAAGGGCAAGAACAACACCCTTACGGCGCTCGAAGGCGATGTCGGCTCGGTCTACGCGGTCGGGTCGGAGGCGGGCGGGCACGAGGCGGTGCATCCCGAACTCGGCACCCTCGACGATTTCCGCCGGCTGGTCGCCGCGAGCCACGCCTACGGCATGGAGATCGCGCTCGATTTCGCGATCCAGTGCTCGCCCGACCACCCCTGGATCAAGAACCACCCGGAATGGTTCGAGTGGCGCCCCGACGGCACGCTGAAATTCGCCGAGAACCCGCCGAAGAAGTACGAGGACATCTCCAACGTCCACTTCTACGGCGGCGCGCTGCCCTCGCTCTGGATCGAGCTGCGCGACATCGTCATGGGCTGGGCCGAACTCGGCGCCCGCATCTTCCGCGTCGACAACCCCCACACCAAGCCGATCCCGTTTTGGGAATGGATGATCGCCGAGGTGAATGCGCGCTATCCCGACGTCATCTTCCTCGCCGAGGCCTTCACCCGGCCGAAGATGATGAAGAAGCTCGCCAAGGCCGGCTACCAGCAGAGCTACACCTACTTCACCTGGCGCAACACGAAGCAGGAGCTCATCGACTACTCGACCGAGCTCGCCGGCGAGATGGGGGAGTATTACCGGCCGAACTTCTTCGCCAACACGCCGGACATCAATCCGGTCTACCTCCAGACCAGCGGCCGGGCCGGATTCATCGTGCGGGCGACCCTGGCGGCGACCCTGTCCTCGGTCTACGGCATCTATAACGGCTTCGAGATGTGCGAGGCAGCACCTTATCCTGGCAAGGAAGAATATCTCAATTCAGAGAAATACGAGCTGAAGGCCTGGGATTACCATGCGCCGGGCAACATCCGCGCGCACATCATCAAGCTCAACCGCATCCGGCAGGAGAACCCGGCACTCTGGGACTTCCGCAACATCACCTTCACGGCGGCCTATAACGACCAGATCGTCGCCTACGCCAAGGCGACGCCCGAGGGCGACAATTGCATTTTCGTGATGGTCAATCTCGATCCGAAGAACCGCCAGGAATGCACCTACGAGGTACCGCTCTGGCTCCTCGGAGAGCCCGACCACGGCGCCGTCGAGGTGGAGGACCTGCTGCTCGGCTACAAGTTCGAGCTGCGCGGCAAGTCCCACCGCATCGCCCTCGATCCGGCGGAGCGGTCCGTCATCGTCTGGCGGCTGCGCGCACCCCAGCGGGTTGCGGAGTAGCCGCCCGCGTGTCAGCACAAAACTTCGAGTTTTCAGCCGTCCGTCGCGTTGTCGCCCAGAAGCTGGTGCCAAAGCTGCGGCCGACGCGGCCAAGCCCTTCGTTTCGGCGAAGGGCGCGCGCCGCGAAGCCGAACACGCCCTTGAACCCGACGCATGAGGCAACGACGCGATGATCGATCGTAGCGATCCGCAATGGTACCGTGACGCCATCATCTATCAGATCCACGTCAAGTCGTTCTTCGACTCGAACAATGACGGGATCGGCGATTTCGAGGGCCTGACGCAGAAACTGGATTACGTGCGGGACCTCGGCGTCACCGCCATCTGGCTGATGCCGTTCTATCCGTCGCCCCTGCGCGACGACGGCTACGATATCGGCGATTACCGCGACGTGAATCCGTCCTACGGGACGATGGAGGAGTTCCGGAAGTTCGTGGAGGCCGCGCATGACCGTGGCCTGCGCGTCATCACCGAGCTCGTCATCAACCACACGTCGGACCAGCATCCGTGGTTCCAGCGCGCCCGCGAGGCGCCGGCCGGCAGCCCTGAGCGCGATTTCTACGTCTGGTCGGACACCGACACGCCGTATTCCGACACGCGCATCATCTTCCTCGACACCGAAACCTCGAACTGGACCTGGGACCCGGTCGCCAAGCAGTATTTCTGGCACCGGTTCTACAGCCACCAGCCGGATCTCAACTTCGACAACCCCGCCGTGCTGGAGGGCGTGATCGAGGTCATGCGCTACTGGCTCGACATGGGCGTCGACGGCCTGCGCCTCGACGCGATCCCCTACCTGATCGAGCGCGACGGCACGAATTGCGAGAACCTGCCGGAGACCCACACGGTCATCAAGGCGATCCGTGCGGCGCTCGACGCGAGCTATCCCGACCGCATGCTGCTGGCGGAAGCCAACCAGTGGCCGGAGGAGACCGCGCAGTATTTCGGCGACGGCGACGAATGCCACATGGCGTTCCACTTCCCGCTGATGCCGCGCATGTACATGGCGATCGCCCGCGAGGACCGGCACCCGATCACCGACATCATGCGCCAGACCCCGGAAATCCCCGAGGGCTGCCAATGGGCGATCTTCCTGCGCAACCATGACGAGCTCACCCTCGAAATGGTGACGGCGGAGGAGCGCGATTACCTCTGGTCGTTCTATGCCGCCGAGCGCCGCGCCCGCATCAACCTCGGCATCCGCCGCCGTCTGGCTCCGCTGCTGGAGAACGACCGCCGCAAGATCGAGCTGATGAAGTCCCTCGTCCTGTCGATGCCCGGCACGCCGGTGCTCTACTACGGCGACGAGATCGGCATGGGCGACAACATTTATCTCGGTGACCGCGACGGCGTGCGCACCCCGATGCAATGGTCGCCCGACCGTAACGGCGGCTTCTCCCGCGCCAACCCGGCCAAGCTCTTCCTGCCCTCGGTGCAGGACCCGATCTACGGCTTCGATGCGATCAACGTCGAGGCGCAGACCCAGTCGCAGACGAGCCTGCTGAACTGGACGCGCCGCATGATCGCGATCCGCAACAACTCGGTCGCCCTAGGGCGCGGCGGCATGCAGTTCCTGTATCCGACGAACCGTAAGGTGCTGGCCTGGATCCGCGAGTTCGAGGGGGAGCGCGTCCTCTGCGTCGCCAACCTGTCGCGCGCGCCGCAGGCCGTGCAGCTGGACCTGTCCGAGTTCCGTAGCGCCGTGCCGATCGAGCTCACCGGCGGTTCGGAATTCCCGGCCATCGGCGAGTTGCCCTACCTGCTGACCCTGCCATCCTACGGGTTTTACTGGTTCTCGCTGAACGCGGCGAATGCCGGGGAAATCGGCCCGCAGCCGGAGACACCGGAGCTCTTCACCCTGGTCCTCACCGGCGGTGTCGAGACCCTCATGGCCGGCCGCGAGCGGACCGCCTTCGAGCGCACCGTGGCGCCGCGCTTCATCGGCACCCGCCGCTGGTTCGGCGCCAAGGGAACCCGCATCAAGTCGGTCTCGGTGATCGACAGCGCCACCCTGAAGGATGCCGGCGGTGCCACCCGCTTCCTGCTGCCGCGTGTGGCGGTGCATCTCGCCAATGGCGAGCGCCAGGATTACTTCGTGCCCCTCGGGGTCGATGAGGGCCGCGAGGACGAGACGCTGCTGTCGCATGCGGTCGCCCGCGTCCGTCGCGGACCGCGCACGGGCCTGCTGTTCGGCGCGTCCGCCTCGCCGGCCTTCTCGGTCGCCCTGATCGACGGCATGCGCAACGGCGTCGAGTTGCCGACGGAGACCGGCAAGCTCGTCTTCTCCCATACCTCGGCCTTCGATCGCGACGTCGCCGTGGATCTGGCGGAAGTCCGCAGCCTGAATGCGGAGCAGAGCAACACCTCGATCGCCATCGGCTCGAAGATGATGCTCAAGCTCCTGCGCCGCATGCAGACGGGGGTGCATCCCGAGATCGAGGTCGGCCGGTTCCTCACCGAGCAGGCGGGCTTTGCCAACACTCCGGCCCTGCTCGGCGTCGTCGAGCACGTGGACGGGGACGGGACGCGGACGGCGCTCGCCGTGCTCCAGGCCTTCGTGCCGAACCAGGGCGATGCCTGGACCCTCATGCTGGAGGGCTTACGCCGCGACTTCGATACCGTCGTGCTCGCTCCCGAGAGCGAGGCGCCGGAGCCGACCGAAGCCTTCGCCCCGCACCTGCGCTGGGCCGAACTCCTCGGCCGCCGCACCGCCGAGCTCCACAACGCCTTCGCCATCGAGACCGACGACCCGGCCTTCGCGCCCGAACCGTTCACGCATGACGATCTGCGCGACCTCGGGGAAGATGCACGCCGGATGGGCGAGAGGGCGTTCCGTGCCCTCGACGCCCTGGCGGGCCGCACCTCCAGCACGGCGATCACCGAGCTGGCCGGTCGCCGCCGCGAAGTCGAGCTGTTGATCGAGGACATGACTTCGCGTCCGCCGGTTGGGGCAACGAAGACCCGGATCCACGGGGACTTCCACCTCGGCCAGGTTCTCGCATCCGAGAGCGACCTCATTATCATCGACTTCGAGGGTGAGCCCGCTCGCCCGGCCGATGAGCGCCGGGCCAAGTCGACACCGCTGCGCGACGTCGCCGGGATGCTGCGCTCCTTCGCCTATGGGGCCGAGACGGTCACCCGCGAGATCGCGGCGCGGTTCGCAGATTCGGAAGATCGGGCTCGCAACGCGTCGATCGCCTGGCGTGGCATGATCGATGCCGCGTTCCTCGATGCCTACCGCGGCGTGGCCTCGACCAGCCGTGCGGCAGTGACCGACCCGGAGACCGAGACGCGGCTGCTCGCGCTCTCGCTCCTGGCGAAGGCGCTCTACGAGGTCGATTACGAGGCCAATAACCGGCCGGATTGGATCGAAATCCCAGCCCGTGGGGTTCTCACAATTCTGGACGACACCAAGAGAGGCGTTTGAATGACGGATATCGACGAGAGCCTGGCGAAGACGTCCGAGCAGGAGCGGAAGCGGTCCGAACGGATCGCGGCCCGCTCGGCCGCGTCGGGGAGTTCCCGCCAGGCCGATGCCGATACGTCGACCGTTCAGGGCGTCCATCCGGACGCGGTCGCCGCTGTGATGAGGGCGGATCACGGCGATCCGTTCTCGGTGCTCGGCCCTCACCAGATCGGCCCCGGCCTGTGGGAGGTGCGCGTCATCCTGCCGGAGGCGAAGTCGGCCTCCCTTCTCACCGCCGGCAAGCGCATCCCGTTCGAGCGGCGTCATCAGGACGGGTTCTACGTCGCCCGGGTCGAGAGCCAGGGACGGCCGCTCTATGAGCTGGCCGTGGAAGGTTGGGACGGCACCGAGCGTCCGCGCCACGACCCCTACAGCTTCGGCTCATCGCTGCATCAGCAGGATATCGACAACCTGCGCGAGATCGGCAGCGACGTGACCTATCGGGTGCTCGGCGCCCAATCCATGGAGCTCGATGGCATCGCCGGGTTCCGCTTTGCGGTCTGGGCCCCCAATGCCCGCCGGGTGAGCATCGTCGGCGATTTCAACGAGTGGGATGGCCGACGCCACCCGATGCGGCTCTGGCAGAATGGCGGCATCTGGGAGTTGTTCGTTCCGGGCCTCGCCGCAGGAGCCCATTACAAGTTCGAGATTCGTGGGGCCGACGGTTCGCTGCTACCGCTGAAGGCCGATCCCGTCGCCTTCGCGGCGCAGAAACCGCCGGAGACTGCTTCCGTGCTCCAGGGCACGAACGCGCCCGTCTGGAGCGACGACAAGTGGATGGCGACGCGGGGCGAGAAGGATCCGCGCCACACCGCCATCTCGATCTACGAAGTCCATCTCGGCTCCTGGGCGCGCGTCGCCGAGGAAGGCAACCGTTACCTGACCTACAAGGAGTTGGGCGAGCGCCTGATCCCCTACGTCAAGGAGATGGGCTTCACCCATATCGAGATGCTGCCGATCACGGAATATCCGTTCGACGGCTCATGGGGCTACCAGCCGGTCTCGCTCTTCGCGCCGACGAGCCGCTTCGGCACGCCGGACGATTTCGCGGCCTTCGTCGATGTGGCCCACGAGGCCGGAATCGGCGTGATGCTGGATTGGGTGCCGGGGCACTTCCCCCTCGACGCCCATGGTCTCGGCCAGTTCGACGGGACGCATCTCTACGAACATGCCGACCCGCGCCAGGGCTTCCACCAGGATTGGGGCACCTACATCTACAATTTCGGCCGCACGGAAGTGTCCAGCTTCCTCGCCGCCAATGCCCGGTTCTGGCTCGAACACTACCATCTCGACGGCCTGCGCGTGGATGCCGTCGCCTCCATGCTCTACCTCGACTATTCGCGCCGACAGGGCGAGTGGATCCCCAACCAATACGGCGGCAACGAGAATCTCGACGCCATCAACTTCCTGCGCAAGACCAACGAGGCGACCTACAGCCACGCACCGGGCACGATGACGATCGCCGAGGAATCCACCTCCTGGCCGGGCGTGTCACACCCGACCTATACGGGCGGCCTCGGCTTCGGCTTCAAGTGGAACATGGGGTGGATGCACGACACCCTGGAATTCATGTCGAAGCAGACCATCCATCGCCGCTATCACCACCACGACCTGACCTTCGGCCTGCTCTACGCCTTCTCCGAGAACTTCATCCTGCCGCTCTCGCACGATGAAGTCGTCCACGGGAAAGGCTCGCTGCTGGACAAGATGCCGGGCGACCGCTGGCAGAAATTCGCGAATCTGCGTGCCTATTTCGGCTACATGTGGGGCCATCCGGGCAAGAAGCTGCTCTTCATGGGCGGCGAGTTTGGCCAGCAGAAAGAGTGGAACCACAACCAGAGCCTCGACTGGCATCTGCTCGACGATCCTCTGCATCGCGGCGTGAAGGATCTCGTCCGCGACCTGAACCACCTCTACACCTCGACGCCCGCCCTGCATGTGAGGGATTGCGAGGCCGCCGGCTTCCAGTGGCTGGTTTCCGACGACCAGGACAACAGCGTCATCGCCTGGGCCCGCAAGGGCAAGTCACCGGGGGAGGTCGCGGTGGTGGTCTCCAACTTCACGCCGATTCCGCGTGAGGGATACCGGATCGGCGTACCGGAGGCGGGGTTCTATCGGGAGGCGATCAACTCGGATTCCGAGCGCTACGGCGGTTCGAACGTCGGCAACATGGGCGGTATCCAGGCCGAAGCCGTGGAGAGCCACGGCCAGCCCTATTCGCTGGTGCTCTCGGCGCCCCCTCTGGGGACGATCATCTTCGTGCGCGAGGGCTGAGATCGCCTCGTGTTTTAAAGATGCCATGAGTAAGGGCGCCGGTTCGATGAACCGGCGCCCTTTTGTGTTGGAGGCTGTTTGATCGGATTGCTCAGCGGATGCCGATGGGAAAGTCGATCATCCAAACCGACCACCTCATCCTGAGGCGCCGGAGCGTAGCGGAGGCTTTGAGGGAGCCCTCCAGAGACCGAAGCGATCCCTGGAGGGCTCCTTCGAGGCCGCTGCGCGGCACCTCAGGATGAGGTAAAGCTTTGGAAGACAATGCAAATCAGCTGTTCGGACGCTAAGATCGGTCGGAGACCGACTCTCAGACAGCCTGGGCGCGAAGACCACCACCATTCCCCAAAGCCCGGGCGTAGAGCGCCGAGTAATCCATGGCGGCGCCGTCCCAGGTGAAGGAGCGGGACATGGCGCGGCGGCGCATGGCGTTGAGGCGCTTCTTCTCGCCGAACGTATCGAGGGCGCGGCGGACCGCGCCGAGGAAACCCGTCTGCGAGGCTTCGCCGAAGGTGAAACCGGTCACGCCGTCCTCCACCGTGTCGGCGAGGCCGCCGGTGCGGCGCACGATCGGCAGCGAGCCGAAACGCTGGGCGTACATCTGCGCGAGGCCGCAGGGCTCGAAGCGCGAGGGCATCAGCAGGAAGTCGCTTCCGGCGAACATCCGCCGCGCTTCCTTCTCCTCGAACCCCACATGGACCCCGACGGCATCCGGATGGCGGCGGGCGAGATCGCTGAGCGCGGTTTCGAAGCGGCGCTCACCCTCGCCGATGACGACGATCTGACCGCCCTCGGCCACGATGGTTTCGGCCGCGCTGAGGCTGAGGTCGATGCCCTTCTGGTGGACGAGGCGCGAGACGATGGCGAAGAGCGGGCCTCGCGATACGGCGAGGCCGAACTTCCGGCGCACCGTCTCGGCATTGGCGCGCTTGCCCTTCCAGTCGTCCGCCTCGAACCGCGTGGCGAGGTGGGGATCGGTGCGCGGGTCCCAGCTTTCGTCGATCCCGTTGAGGATGCCGGCCAGCCGCCCCTGGGCGGCGCGCGTGCGCAGCAGGCCGTCGAGGCCGCAGCCGGATTCCGGCATCATGATCTCGCGGGCATAGGTCTCGCTCACCGTGGTGACGTGCGAGGCGTAGTAGATGCCAGCCTTGAGGAAGGAGAGATGCCCGTAGAACTCGCAGCCATCCATCTGGAAGGCCCCGTCCGGGATGCCGAGGCGACCGAGGGAATCACTCGGGAACAGGCCCTGATAGGCGAGATTGTGGATCGTCAGCACGCTGGGGACGCGCTGCCCGGTCCATTCGAGATAGGCGGGGGCGAGCGCCGTCTGCCAGTCGTTGAGGTGCAGCAGGTCGGCGGACCAGGACGGATCGACCCCGCCGGCGAGTTCCGCAGCCGCGAGGCTGAGGCGCGCGAAGCGCAGGTCGTTGTCGCGGAAATCCCCCTGCGCGTCGCCATAGGGCGTCCCGTCGCGCTGGTAGAGGTCGGCACTCAGGATGATGTAGACTTTGAGCCCGTCACCCGTCTCGATGAGGCCGAGATCGCAGGGCGGGATGCCGGCATGGCCGCGCAGATGGGCGACGACGGGGATGTGATCGAACCGGTCCACCACCTGGCGATAGCCGGGGATGAGCACGCGGACGTCGTAATGGCGGCGGAGCGACCGGGGCAGGGCGCCGGCGACTTCGCCCAGACCGCCGGTCTTCACGAAATCCGACATTTCCGGGGTGGCGTAGAGGATGCGCGGCTGGAGCGAGAGGCTCCGGATCACCTCGGCATCGGCCGCGCCGGAGGCGAAAATCGGCGAGGCGAGATCGGCACTGGAGGTGGTCGTCGCCGGCATATGATGGAGACCTCTAGGGCAGATCGTGCTCTTCGCGATGCACAACTCAAGCCACTGGGTCGGTTAATACTACGTTCAGTTTGCTGCGGCGCGGGGAAAATGTCGCGCCGCGATAGTTTTTTCGGCCTCCCTCAGCGTGGGAGGTTTCAATCCGGGTGTTTGAGCAGGATCACGCCCTCGTTTCCGGCCATGTCGAGCACCTCCGAGGCACCGATATCGGCTCGCCCGGGATGGGTGGAGAGGAGAACGCTCCAGCCTGATTCGCCCGCCAGAGGGAACCGGACCGGTGACGCCGAGAAGTTCAGTACGATCCGCACGGTCTCGCCGGCCTCCATCCTCTCATAGGCGAGGACGTGTTCGAGCCCGTCCGTATCGAGCCGGCGGTAGCTTCCCACCGCCAAAGCGGGATAGGCGCGACGGAGATGCAGAAGCCTCCGGTAGAGGGTGAGGATCGAGGTGGATTCGTCGCGCAGGGCCTCCACATGCCGCCTGTCCCGGTCGGCGCTCAGGGGAAGCCAGGGTTCGGCTTCGCTGAAGCCGGCATGTTCGGTGTCGTCCCACTGCATCGGGGTCCGTTCCGGGTCGCGGCCATGGCCCGGTTCGTTGAAGCCCCAGGGGTCGCGCATCCGCTCCGGCGGGATCTCCACATGGGCAAGGCCGATCTCGTCGCCGTAATAGACCGTGGGCGTGCCGCGAAGCGTAAGGAGGAGGATCGCCGCGATCCGCGCCTGCGCCTCGCCGATCCGTGCGGCGATGCGGGGCTGGTCATGGTTGCCCAGCACCCAGTTCGGCCATCCGCCCGGGGGCAGCGCCTCCTCGTACTCGTCCACCAGGGCCGCCACGGCATCGGCCTGCCACGGGGTCTGGATGAGCTGGAAGTTGAAGGGCAGATCGACGCCGGTCAGACCGGGGCCATAATAGGCCACCAGCCGCTCGATCGGCAGATAGATCTCGCCGATCAGCACCCGGTCGTCGTAACCGTCCAGCACGCGGCGCATGCCGGCGATGATGTCGAACACTTCCGGGCGGTCGGCGGAATAGACCTGATCGAACCGGTTGATCTCCGGCTGTTCGGGATGGAAGGCCGGGTTCGCCGGATTGTCGCGAAAACCCTCGTCCTTCATCAGGTGCCAGATCACGTCGACGCGGAACCCGTCGATGCCCCGGTCGAGCCAGAAGCGCAGCACGTCGTGCATCGCTTCCCGCACCGCCGGATTGCGCCAGTTCAGGTCCGGCTGCTCGGCCAGGAAGGCGTGGTAATAATACTGGCCGCTCGCCTCGTCGAAGGTCCAGGCCGGCCCGCCGAAATTGCTCAGCCAGTTGTTGGGCGGCCCGCCATCGGGCGCCGGATCGCGCCAAATGTACCAGTCCCGGCGGGGATTCTCGCGCGACGCGCGGCTCTCCGTGAACCAGGGATGCGCGATGGAGGAATGGTTCGGCACGAAATCGAGGATGACCTTGAGCCGCCGGGCGTGGGCCTGGGCGACCAGCTCGTCCAAATCGGCGAGGCTGCCGAAGAGCGGGTCGACGCCGCAATAATCGGCGACGTCGTAGCCGTAATCGGCCATGGGCGACGGATAGATCGGTGAGATCCAGACGGCGTCGACGCCGAGCCAAGCGAGGTAATCGAGGCGGCGCGTGATGCCGGCGAGATCGCCGACACCGTCGCCATTGGTGTCCTGGAACGAGCGCGGATAGACCTGATAGACGGTCCCCCGCTTCCACCAGACGGCTTTCGCCAGATCCGGAAAAGTCGTCTCGCCTGACGTCATCCGTCCCCCGGTCTGACCCGATTCACGCCCCGATGGCGGTAACAGCCTAGCCTGCGCGGGCGCATCAAGCGACCCCGCCGTGGCTGTGTCCGCCTCATGGCGCACCAGCGCTCATCTGCCGCATTCATGAAACCTTCAGCGCGAAATGGTCTCATTCCCGCGCTGTTTCGATGTGAAGTTGGCGAATCGCGAGGATCGGGCGCGGGCAGCGGGACCGCTTGGTCCCATGGGCCGACCTCATCGATATCGCCATCGCCGAGCGGTCACCGCCGGAAGAAGCGGGTGGCGAAATCGGCGTCGCGGCAGCGACACTATGGGGGAACGAGACCATGCTGAACGAAATCCTGGCCGCCTCCGCACGGAGTGACGAGACCGGCACGCGCGCCGCCGCGGCGGAAGCGCCGGCCCGGCCGGGCTGGACCGCTCCCGCCAAGCCCGCTTCCGGCGACCCCGTGGCGGATCTGCGCGAAGCCATCCTTGCCAAGCTCGCCTATGCGATCGGCAAGACCCCCGAGACCGCTCGCGAGCGCGACTGGTTCGCCGCCACCGCCCTGGCCCTGCGCGACCGGATCGTCGATGCCTGCATGGACGGCAGGTCCACGAGCATTCCCAACAAGCGGGTCTATTACCTCTCCCTCGAATTCCTCATCGGCCGGCTCCTATCCGACGCCATGAACAATCTCGGCCTCGTCGACACGACCCGCCGGGCCTTGCGCGATCTCGGCATCGATCTCGGCGACGTCGAGGCGGCCGAACCGGACGCGGCGCTCGGCAATGGCGGTCTCGGGCGTCTCGCCGCCTGTTTCATGGAGAGCATGGCGAGCCTGTCGATCCCCGCCATCGGCTACGGCATCCGCTACGATCACGGCCTGTTCAAGCAATCTTTGGAGGATGGCTGGCAGAAGGAAGCGCCGGAAACCTGGCTCGCCGAGGGCAATCCCTGGGAGTTCGTCCGGCCCGAGGCGACCTACACGATCGGGTTCGGCGGCCATGTCACCATGTCGGCGATCTCGGACGGCGTGATCCGACGGCACTGGCACCCGGCAGAAACCGTGCGGGCCGTGGCCCATGACGTCCCCGTGGTCGGCTGGCGGGGCAAGCACGTCAACACGCTGCGGCTCTGGAAGGCGGAGGCGGAATCGCCCCTCGAACTCGCGCAGTTCAACGGCGGTGACCATGTGGGCGCGGTGGCGGCCCGCTCCAAGGTCGAGGCGATCTCGCGGGTGCTGTATCCGAGCGATTCCTCCGAGACCGGCCAAGAACTCCGCTTGCGCCAGGAATACTTCTTCACCTCGGCCTCGCTGCAGGACCTCGTTTCCCGGCACGTGGCCGAGCGTGGCGACCTGCGCTCGCTGCCCGACCATGCCGCGATCCAGCTCAACGACACCCATCCGGCCATCGCCGTGCCGGAACTGATGCGCATCCTCCTCGAGGATCACGGCGTGACCTGGGAGGATGCCTGGCACATCACCACCAACACGCTGAGCTACACCAACCACACCCTCCTGCCGGAGGCGCTGGAGACCTGGCCGGTGGAGTTGATGGAGCGGCTGCTGCCGCGCCACATGCAGATCATCTACCTGATCAACTGGATGCATCTCGAAGAGCAGGGACGCCACGGCAGGGCCGATGCGGCGCAGCTCGCCTCGGTCTCGCTCATCGACGAGGCCAACGGCAAGCGCGTGCGGATGGGCCATCTCGCCTTCCTCGGCGCCCGCCGGGTGAACGGAGTCTCGGCGCTCCACACCGACCTGATGCGTTCCACGGTGTTCAAGGACCTCCACGCCCTCGACACCGACAAGATCGTCAACAAGACCAACGGCATCACCTTCCGGCGCTGGTTCCACAACTGCAACCCCGAGCTGACGAAGCTCGCCGTGGAGGTGGTGGGCGAGCGCGTCCTCGACGATCCCGAGGCGCTGCTGGGGCTGGCCGATCACGCCGCCGATCCCGCCTTCCAGGCCCGCTACTCCGCCATGCGCACATCCCGCAAGGAGGCCCTCGCCAAGGTGGTGGCCGAGAATACCGGCATCGTCATCGATCCGTCGGCCCTGTTCGACACGCAGATCAAGCGGATCCACGAATACAAGCGCCAACTCCTCAACGTCATCGAGACCGTGGCGCTCTACCAGGCGATCAAGGCCGAGCCGCAGAAGGACTGGACGCCGCGCGTCAAGATCTTCGGCGGAAAGGCGGCGCCGAGCTACGTCCAGGCCAAGCTCATCATCAAGCTCGCCTGCGATGTGGCCAAGCTCGTCAACAGCGACCCGGATATCGCCGGCCGGCTCAAGGTGGTGTTCCTGCCGAATTACCGCGTCAGCCTCGCCGAGGCGATCATCCCCGGCTCCGATCTGTCTGAGCAGATCTCCACCGCCGGTATGGAGGCGTCGGGCACCGGCAACATGAAGCTGGCGCTGAACGGCGCGCTCACCGTGGGCACGCTGGACGGCGCCAATATCGAGATCCGCAACCATGTGGGGGCGGACAACATCTTCATCTTCGGCCTCGACGCGGCCGGGGTTCAGAAGCGCGCGGCCGAGCCGGATTACGCCGCCCGGGCCATCGCGGCCTCGCCGCGCCTCGCCGCTGCCCTCGATTTCATCGAGGCGGGCGGGTTCTCACCGGAGGAGCGCGGCCGCTTCCAGCCGATCGTGGATGACCTGCGCCACAACGACCGCTACCTGCTCACGGTCGATTTCGACGATTACTGGCGCGTCCAGCGCGAGATCGACGCCGCCTGGATCGACAAGGCCAGCTGGTGGAAGAAGGCCATCCTCAACACCGCCCGGATGGCCTGGTTCTCCTCCGACCGCTCCATGCGCGAATACGCCGACGACATCTGGCGGGTGAAGGTGGGGTGAGCCGGAAGGCTCAACCCCACCCGCCGGGTGGTCGAAGACCGACGCAGGGGCTCCGCCCGGAAGGACCCTGCGGGGCCGACTTGCGTCGGTCTGCTTGCACGCCGTCACAGACGACGTCGTCCCGGTCGCGTCGATGTCCCGAAGAGGCCGGTCGCGCCGGCCGCCATGCGCGACCGGTATGGGGTCGCGGACGGAGACGAACCTCCGTTGCCGCGGAAGGGGTTGGCGCTTTCGGTGCCTACCCCAAGAGAATCGTCGCCTTCGACAGCGTGCTCCATATCCCCCAGGCAATGGGCAGGCCGACGGCGACCCAGGCGAGAACCGCGAGCGGCGTGACGCCGCCGCGGCCGATGCCGAAATCGCCGACCCCGCCCGGCAGAGCGGCGACCCCGTCCTTCGCTGCGGCACCTAGTTCAGCGTCGCTCATGAACCAGCGCGCGGCCAGCGGACGGACCAGCAGATTCGCCACGAAGCCCGCCGCCAGGAAACCCGCGAGGATGTACATGGTCCGGGTGTAGAGCGCCGCGCCCTCGAGGCCCGCATCCACCTGAGCCTGCCGGATCGCCGTGACCACGAAGGGACCGACCACGCCCGCCGTCGACCAAGCGGTGAGCAGGCGCCCGTGGATGGCGCCGACGAACTGCGTGCCGAAGATGTCGGCGATGTAGGCCGGGATCGTGGCGAAGCCGCCGCCATACATCGACAGGATCACGCAGAAGAACGTGACGAACAGCGCCTTAGAACCGATCGACGCCGCCCAGGGCGCGCCGGCATAGAGCAGGCATCCGAGGACGAAGAAGGTCGCATAGGTGACCTTGCGACCGATCTTGTCCGAGATCGACGCCCAGAAGAAACGGCCGAGGATGTTGAACAGCGACAGCAATCCGACGAAGCTGGCCGCCACCGCCGCGATCTGCGTCTTCTGGCCGGCATCGAGCTCCCCGAAGCCGAGGCCGGGCAGGCCGATCAGCGCGCCGCCGAAGATTTCCTGCAACATCGGTGAGGCGAGCGCGAGAACGCCGATGCCGGCGGAGACGTTGAGGCAGAGGATCGCCCATAGCAGCCAGAATTGCGGGGTCTTGTGAGCTTGGTCCAGATGGACGTGGCCGGAGCTGATCATCGCGCTCTTCGCCGCCGGCGCGGTCCATCCCTTGGGTTGCCAGCCGGCCGGCGGCACGCGGTAGCCGAACGCGCCGCACAGCATCGCCACGATGTAGATCCCGCCCATCACCGAGAGCGTCTGCCAGACGCCGGCCGAGTCAGGTGTCTTGAAGGTGTTGATGAGCAGCGTGGCGAGCGGCGAGCCGATCATGGCGCCGCCGCCGAAGCCCATGATGGCCATTCCCGTGGCCATGCCGCGCCGGTCGGGGAACCATTTCACCAGGGTGGAGACCGGGGAGATGTAGCCGAGCCCGAGGCCGATGCCGCCGAGCACTCCCATGCCGATCCAGACCAGCCAGAGCTGATGCAGGTAGACGCCGAGGCTCCCGATCAGGAAGCCGCCGCCCCAGCACAGGGCTGCAGCGAGGCCGGCCTTGCGCGGGCCGGCCCGCTCCAGCCATCCGCCGAACACGGCGGCCGAGAGGCCGAGCATCACGATGCCGATGGAGAAGACGATGACGAGGTCGCTGACGCGCCAGTCGCAGGCGGTGGTGAACAAGGACGTGGCGATGCTCATGTCCGCACAGGCCGCCGGTGCCGTTTGCCCGATACTGAGCGCCCGGGACAGCGGTAGCCAGAACACCGACAATCCGTAGGACATTCCGATGCACAGATGGATGGCCAGCGCCGCGGGAGGCACGAGCCACCGGTTGAACCCGGGCTTGGCGACCGTGGCCTCACGTGAGAGCCAGTGCGGGGCGGCCGCTCCCGCGAAGGCGGCGTCACCGATACGTATGTTCATGAGGCATCTCTCATCCAGACCGAAAGGCGGCCTGGTCCTCGGGATTAACACAGGTTTATAAACGTATTGCTACGCTATGGTGTTGTCCCGGGGTGAGGGTTGTATGCCGCTCGGCCGCCTCGTGGCCGCAGGACGCGTCTGCGCCTCCCTGAAGGGCCATCCGCCGGCGAATGGGGGGATGCTCATGTCCCCACGGAGCGAGGGAGCGTCTCGTTTACGGGTGCCCTTGCGCTACGGCTGCCGCATCGGAATCCCGCTCGACGGAGCAGGACGACCGGGTCAGATCCGGCACGCGCCTTCGAGCGCCGTGTTCTCGGCCTCGGTGAAGATCCGCGAGCGGATGAGGAAGCGCTTGTCGCGGCCGTTCTCCAACGAGAACATGCCGCCGCGGCCGGGCACCACGTCGAGAATCAGGTGGGTGTGCTTCCAGACCTGGAATTGCGGGCGGCTGATCCAGAAATCGGCGCCGGCCACCTGGCCGAGATGGACGTCGCTGTCGCCGGTGAGGAAATCTCCCACCGGGTAGCACATGGGCGACGAGCCATCGCAGCATCCGCCCGATTGGTGGAACATCACCGGCCCGTGCTCGGCGCGTAATTCCTCGATCAACGCGATGGCGGCCGGTGTCGCCGTGACCCGCAGGGGCGTTCCGTCGGCGCCGACCTGATCGGCGGTGGTCGCTTCGGTCGTGCTCATGGAACGCTCCCTCCCGTCATGTGACCCCGGCCGGGGAATGTCCCGAGCCGAGGTGTTCGTTCACGCCGCCTTCTTGGCAGCGGCTTCGCCGTAGAACGTGCCGCCGGCCTCCACCATGCGCAGGAGGTTGTCCGGCACCGCGAAACGCGACCCGTGCTTTGCCTCCAGGCCCTGGGCCAGGGCCACGAACGCTTTCGCACCCATGAAGTCGATGTAGGACAGGGCGCCGCCGGTGAAAGGGGCGAAGCCGAAGCCGAGGATGGAGCCCACATCGGCCTCGCGCGGATCCGTGATGACGCCTTCGCCCACGGTGCGGGCGGCCTCCAGGGCCTGGACCACCAGGAGCCGCTGCTTCAGTTCGGTGAAATCGACGTCGTCGGGGTCGATTCGCGTGGTCTGGAGCTCCGACAGGCCGGGCCAGAGCTTCTTCGAGGCGCCTTCCGGATAGTCGTAGAAGCCTTTCCGGTTCTTGCGCCCGAGCCGGCCCTCGCCCTCCACCAGAGTGGTGAGGAGCGCCTTCTGGGCCGGGTCGATCGCCTCGGCGCCGAGCTGCGCTTCGGTGGCCTTGACGATCTTCAGGGCGAGGTCGACGGCGACCTCGTCGGTGAGGGAGAGGGGGCCAACCGGCATCCCGGCCTGGCGGCCGGCATTCTCGATCATGGCGGCGGGGATGCCCTCGATGAGCATCTTGTGGCCCTCGTACAGATAGGCACCGACGCAGCGATTGGCGAAGAAGCCGCGGCTGTCGTTGACGACGATGGGCGTCTTCTTGATCGCGCGGACGTAGTCGAGGGCGGTGGCGAGCGCGGCGTCGCCGGTCTGCTCGCCCTTGATGATCTCGACGAGCATCATCTTCTCCACCGGCGAGAAGAAGTGAATGCCGACGAAATTGCCCGCGCGCCGCGACGCCTTGGCGAGGCCCGAGATCGGCAGGGTCGAGGTGTTGGAGGCGAAGATCACGTCCTCGCCGATCACCGCCTCCACCTTGGCGATGACCTCGGCCTTCACCTTCGGGTCTTCGAACACCGCCTCGATCACGAGATCACAGGATGACAGGTCGGCGTAATCGGCGCTGGTGGTGATGCGCGCCAGCAGGGCCTCACGGTCGGCGGTCTTGGCGCGTCCCTTGTTGATCTGGTCGGTGACGAGCTTATGGGCGTAGGCCTTGCCCTTCTCGGCCGCCTCGGTGGACTGGTCGAGGAGGATCACCTCCATCCCCGCATTGGCGGTGACGTAGGCGACCCCGGCCCCCATGAAGCCGGCGCCGACGACGCCCACCCGCTTCACGCTGGTCTTGGCGATCTCCTTCGGCCGGCGCGCGCCCTTGTTCAGCTCGCCCATGGAGATGAACAGCGTGCGGATCATCGCCGCCGCCTCCTTGGAGCGCAGGATCTTGGCGAAGTACCGGCTCTCGACACGCAGGGCGAGATCCATCGGCAGCTGCAGGCCCTCGTAGACCGAGGCCAGGATGGCCTTGGCGGCCGGATAATTGTCGTGGGTCTCACGACGGTAGATCGCGTTGGCCGGGGGCCAGATCATCATGCCGGCGGGCGAATAGACCTTGCCCGAGGGGGCCTTGAACTTCGGCTGGTCCCAGGGAGCCACGGGCGAGCCGCCGGCCTTGATCCAGGCCTTGGCCTTCTCGACGATCTCGTCCTTGCCCGCCACCTCGTGCACCAGGCCCATGTTCTTGGCCATGAGCGGACGGATCTGCTCGCCCTTGAACAGCATCTGCAGGGCGTCGCCGGTCTGCATCAGGCGGGGGACGCGCTGGGTCCCGCCCGCGCCGGGGAACAGCCCGACCTTGATCTCGGGCAGGCCGACGCGGGTCTTCGGGTCGTCGGACAGCACCCGGTGGTGACAGGAGAGCGAGAGTTCGAAGGCGCCGCCGAGGCAGATGCCGTTCACCGCCGCCGCGAAGGGCTTGCCGCAGGTCTCGAGCTTGCGGAAGACCAGGGTGAGCTTGCGCGATTCCTCGAAGAAGTGGCGCATGGCCTCCTCCTCGCCCTTCTCGGCTTTCAGCTTCTCGTAAGCCTGGCCGAGGCCCTGGAGCATGGTCAGGTCGGCGCCGCCGGAGAAGTTGTCCTTGCCCGAGGTGATGACGCAGCCCTTCACGGCCGGGTCGGCCACCACGGCGTCGATGACCTGATGCAGGTCGCTCATCACCTCTTCGGTGAAGACGTTCATCGAGCGGCCCGGCATGTCCCAGGTAGCGAGGGCGATCCCGTCGGCATCGACGTCGTAGCGGAAATTCGTGAGATTCATTTCTGACCCTCGAAGGTTCGGCGAAGGAATCGTATCCATTAAGGCGATCTAAAACCTTCCGATGGATAGTTTTCCGAGAAAGTTCAAAGTCTTAACATGGGATAGAGTTGATGGCGTCGAGGAAGGCCTGCCAAGGATGTCGTGATGGCGTCGATCTCGATCTTGATTTTACCATGGCTTTTCAACCGATCGTCGATACCAGGGTCGACCGGATCTGGGGCTACGAAGCGCTCATCCGGGGCCCGGAGGGCCAGTCCGCCGGATCGATCCTCGGGCAGGTGACCGAAGCGACCATGTACCGGTTCGATCAGGCCGCGCGGGTGCGTGCCATCGAACTCGCCGGGCGCCTGTTCCAGGCCGACGACGACACCAGGTTGTCGATCAACTTCATGCCCAACGCCGTCTACGAGCCCGCGGCCTGCATCCGCTCGTCCCTGGAGGCGGCGCGCCAATTCGGCTTCGCTCACGAGCGGATCATGTTCGAGTTCACCGAGAACGAGAAATTCCGCGACATCGCGCATCTCCAGCGCATCGTCGACGAGTATCGCCGGCAGGGCTTCCTGACGGCCCTCGACGATTTCGGCGCCGGCTTCGCCGGGCTCAGCCTGCTCGCCAACTTTCAGCCGGACCTGATCAAGATCGACATGGACCTGCTGCGCGGCATCGACCGGGACCGGGCGCGGCAGGTCATCACGGCGGGCATCCTCTCGATCGCCCGGCAACTCGGCATCGAGGTCATCGCCGAGGGAATCGAGACGCAGGCGGAATTCGCGACCATGCGCGAACTCGGCGCGAATCTGTTCCAAGGCTATTATTTCGCCCGTCCCCAACTCGAAGCCCTCCCGAGCGTTTCCGGCTTCGAGGCGCGGGAGCCGCGCCTCGACCTCGCGTCCTAGGGCGGGGCGAAGCCCCTCCCAGTCTTCGCGCTCTACTTCGCGCCGGTCTCTACTTGGCGCCCGGCATCGGCGGCATCGGAGCGGCCGGCTTGTCGCCGGCCGAGGCGATCGCCAACATGTTCAGGATCTTGGTGACCGCACCCTGCGAGATGACGGTGACGGTCGAGGCCGGGTCCGAATTGATCGCCTGGAACTTCTGGTAGATCTTGTCGTCGTAGATGCCGCTGAGGTGCTTGAGCTCGTCGATGTTGAACTTCTCGGCATAGGCCTTCGAGAGACCGTCGATCATGACTTCGCGCTGCTTCTCGAACTCGGCGCGGACTTCCTTGCGCACGGCCTCGGCCTTGTCTTCCGCCATCGGCTGCACGGTCTTCTCGAGAGCTCCGGTGAAGCCGGTTTCGAGGTTCTTGATCAGCGTCTTCTGAACCAGATCCTTGGCGATCGTGACCCGGTCGGACATGTCGTCCGCGCGGGCGGCGAGCGGCGCCATCAATGCCGTGGTCAGCATCATGGTGGCGAGAATGCGTGTCATCTTGGCGTGTCTCCCGATGTTGTCTTTGCGCCGCCGGTTCCGGCGGCGGGAGCGCGCCGTCTAACAGCGTTTCGAAGGGTTTGGGAGGCGGGACCGGCGAAAGCCCGCCCCGGCCCGGTTCTACACCCGCTCGATGATCGTGGCGGTTCCCATTCCGGCGCCGATGCAGAGGGTCACGAGCGCGCGCTCCTTGCCCGTGCGCTCCAACTCGTCGAGGACCGTGCCGAGGATCATGGCGCCGGTGGCGCCCAGCGGATGGCCCATGGCGATGGCGCCTCCATTGACGTTCACCTCGGACGGATTGAGCCCGAAGGCCTGACAGAAGCGCAGGACCACGGCGGCGAACGCCTCGTTGATCTCGAACAGGTCGATATCGGCGATGGTCATGCCGGCGCGGGCCAGCACCTTCTTCGTCACGTCCACCGGGCCGGTGAGCATGAGGGCCGGGTCCGAGCCGATATTGGCGAAGGCGCGGATACGGGCGCGCGGCTTGAGGCCGGCCCGCTCGCCGGCTTCCTTCGAGCCCACCAGCACGGCGGCGGCACCATCGACGATGCCCGAGGAATTGCCGGCGTGATGGACGTGGTTGACCATCTCCACGTCGGGATGCGCGTCGACCGCCACGGCGTCGAAACCGCCCATCTGGCCCATCTGGACGAAGGAGGCCTTCAGCCCGGCCAAGGACTGCATGTCGGTGGAGGGACGCATGTGCTCGTCGGTGTCGAGCAGGGTGATGCCGTTGACGTCGCGCACCGGGACGACGGAATTCTTGAACAGTCCGTCGGCCCAGGATTTCGCCGAGCGCTTCTGCGATTCGACGGCGTAAGCGTCGCACTCGTCGCGGCTGAACCCGTATTTCGTGGCGATGAGATCGGCCGAGACGCCCTGCGGCATGAACCAGGATTTGATGGCGATGGCCGGGTCCACCGGCCAGGCCCCGCCGGAGGCGCCGAGGCCGACGCGGCTCATCGATTCGACGCCGCCGCCGACCGTCATGTCGTGCTGGCCGGCCATGATCTGGGCCGCGGCGAAGTTCACCGCGTCGAGCCCGGAGGCGCAGAAGCGGTTGATCTGCACGCCGGGGACATGAGTGCCGTAATCCGCCACCAGGGCCGCCGCGCGGGCGATGTCGCCACCGGCCTCGCCGACGGGATCGACGCAGCCGAGGATGACGTCGTCCACCTGCCGCGTGTCGAGCTCGTTGCGCTCCTTGAGGGCGCGCAGGGCCGTTTCGGCGAGGCGCAGGGCCGTCACCTCGTGCAACGCGCCATCCGGCTTGCCGCGGCCGCGCGGCGTGCGGACGTGATCGTAGATGAAGGCCTCGGGCATATGCGTTTCCCTGTTGTCCGCTCCTGCGGAGCGACGGCTTTCAAAGTCTGCTCTCGGTCTCGCCGTCATTCCGGGGCCGCGAAGCGGAGCCCGGAATCCAGATCCGCGAACACATCCAAGGTTTGTCGCGTCGGCGGTTCTGGATTCCGGGCTCGCTCTGCGAGCGCCCCGGAATGACGTGGTGAACTGAAAGTCTGTCGTCCGCTCTAAAACGCCTCGGCGCTCAACGCCATGGTCGTGTCGGCTCCGGCCTTGATCCGCACCAGCCGCAGGGCGGTCTCGGGAAGCGTCCGCTCCATGTAGAACCGGCCGATGACGAGCTTGTCGGCCATTTCCGGTGACGGGCCTTGCGCGATGCGCGCCAGCGCCGCCTTGGCGATCCGGCCCCACATGTAGCCCATGGCGACGAGGCCGAGGAGGTGCATGTAGTCGGTGGCGCCGGCCCCGGCATTGTCGGGCTTGGAGAAGGCGTTCTGCATGAACCACATGGTGGCGCCCTGGAGGTCGTTCAGGCCGGCCTGGAGCGGGCCGGTGAACGGCTTCATCTCGGCCTCCTCGTCATGGTCCTTGATGAAGGTCTGGACCTCGGCGAGGAAGCTCATCATCGCCCGGCCGCCATCCTTGGGCAGCTTGCGGCCGATGAGGTCCATGGCCTGAATGCCGTTGGCGCCCTCGTAGATCATGGCGATGCGGGCATCGCGCACGAATTGCGACATGCCCCATTCCTCGATGTAGCCATGCCCGCCGAAGAGCTGCTGGGCCGCCACCGCGTTGTCGAAGCCCTTGTCCGTGAGCACGCCTTTCACCACCGGGGTCATCAGGCCCATATGGTCCTCGGCCTTCTGGCGCTCGGCCGCATCGTCGGAGCGATGGCCGATATCGGCCTGAAGCGCGGTCCACAGCACCAGCGCGCGGGCAGCCTCGTTGAAGGCGCGGATTCCCATCAGGGTCCGGCGCACGTCGGGATGGACGATGATCGGGTCGGCCACCTTGTCCGGGGCCTTGGCGCCGGTGAGGGCGCGGCCCTGGAGCCGGTCCTTCGCGTAAGCCACCGCGTTCTGGTAGGCGACCTCCGACTGGGCGAGACCCTGGACGCCCACCGCGAGGCGCGCTTCGTTCATCATCACGAACATCGCATTGAGACCGCGGTTCTCCTGGCCGACGAGCCAGCCCTTCGCGCCGTCATAGTTCATGACGCAGGTGGAATTGCCGTGGATGCCCATCTTGTGTTCGAGGGAGCCGCAGGAGACGCCGTTGCGCTTCCCCACCGAGCCATCCTCGTTGACGAGGAATTTGGGCACCACGAACAGGGAGATGCCCTTGGTTCCGGGCGGTGCGCCCTCGATCCGGGCGATGACGAGGTGGACGATGTTCTCGGACAGGTCGTGCTCGCCGGCCGAGATGAAGATCTTGGTGCCCGTGAGGCTGTAGGACCCGTCGCCGTTCGGCACCGCCTTGGTCTTGAGGAGCCCGAGATCCGTGCCGCAATGGGGCTCGGTGAGGTTCATCGTACCGGTCCAGGCGCCTTCCACCATCTTGGGCAGATAAGTCGCCTTCTGCTCCTCCGAGCCGTGGACGAGGAGGGCCGCCATCGCGCCCTGCGTCAGGCCCGGATACATGGCCAATGCCAGATTGGCCGAAGAGGTGAATTCCGAGATCGCGGTGTTGATCGTGTGCGGCAGGCCCTGGCCGCCATATTCCTCCGGCACGGAGATGCCCATCCAGCCGCCCTCGGCATAGGCGTCGTAGCCGGCCTTGAACCCATCCGGCGTGGAGACGCTGCCATCCGCCTGGCGGGTACAGCCCTGCCGGTCGCCCACGGCATTGAGGGGGGTGAGCACGCCCTCGGCCAGCTTGGCGCCCTCGACCAGAACCGCCTGGATCAGGTCGGGCGACGCATCCGCGAAACCGCGCAGGTTGTTGCGTCCATGGAAGGCGAAGACGTCGTTGAGGAGAAACTGAACGTTCTCGACCGGTGCACGATAACTCGGCATCTCGTCTGTCCTCCACCCGCTTGATCGCATGCCCGATTCGGCCTCTCAGCCCCGGCACGCTTGATAGTTCATATATAAACTATCCCCGTGCGGAGGGAAAGGGGCACCGTCCGCGAGACGTCGACGATAACATAAGGCCAGTTTGGCACAGGCCTTAACCGCCTGTTTACCAAGAGTGCGAAATGTCAGCGGCAATCGATCCGTTTCGCTGCCGCTGCGACACCTCTGCGTTGCACACTGACAAACCGGATTGGGTCACGGACCTCGCTGCCCCGGGTTTGACGATGAAACGCAACGCGACGCTCAACCTGGAAGAGTTCGACCCGGAAATCCTCGATGCCGCCCGCGATGTGGCGCGTCGCGCAGGGGTGCCGGTCGAGACCTGGATCGCGTCGATCGTCACGCCGGACCAGAAGCCCAAGGCACGCCGCCGCCGCTTGACCTCGTCGATGCAGCATCAGACCCGCCCGCTCGTCGACGTTTCGAGCAGCGCGCCGTCACCCGTCGAGGCCAATCTCGCATCCGCCGAGGCCGATCCCGCACCCGTCGACGCCGCGGAGGCCGTCGTTACCGACGCCGCTGACGTCGTCTCGGCCCCCGTCGTCTCGGCCCCCGTCGTCTCGGCTCCTGCATCGGACCCGATCGCGCCCTTCACCACCTCCATCGCCGAGATGATGCGGCGTCTCGACCAGATCGATCATAAGATCGCCCAGGATCACCAGATCTCGCAGGAGACGGCGACACGGACGATCGAGGAGATCGAGGCCCGGATCAGCACGGTGCTGGATGCCGGCCTGTCCCCGGCGGCACAGATGGCAGAGCGTCTGGCGCAGATCGAGCGCCGCATGGTCGAACTCGGCGAGCAACTGGCCTCGCCGCGCCCCATCGGCCGCCGCGGCCGCCCCGTCGAGGTGGAGCTGCGCGACGCCGTGGCGGAAATCCGCCAGCGCCAGCGCGAACTCGATTCCGACGCGGCCACCGCCGAGCAGAAGCCCGCCGCCTCGGCGACACGGGCGCCGTCGCCGGCGCTCTCCGAATTGCAGGCCGAGACGAGCCGTCTTCGCGAATCGATCACCGGCCTCGCCACGGGCCGCGACGTCGGTGCCCTCGAACAGGCGATGCACTCCCTCGTCACCGGGGTCCAGCGCGCGCAGGAGCCCTCCGACCTCGCCGCCATCGCGGCCCCCATCGAACTGATCCGCGTTCAGGTCGCCCGTCTCGCCGACGATGTGGCCGAGAACGTCCATGCCCGCGTCGCCAGCGACGTCGAGCGCCTCGCGGCGAAGGTGGACGGGGCGCTCAGCAGCAGCGCGCCGGGCTTCGCCGACCGTGACGAACTCGGTAACCTGTTCCGCGAACTGGACGAAATCCGCCGCCTGATCGGTTCGCTCGCCGGGCCGGAGCGGATCCAGAGCCTCGCCCAGGGGCTGCAGGCAATCAGCGCCCAGATCACAGAATTGCAGGGCGGCGTCGGCGGTGACGGAGCCAACATGGCCGAGCTGCGGCCGTTGCTCGAAGAGATCCGCCTCGGCCTGCGGACCCCGCCTTCGGGTGGGATCGAGGAACAGATCCAGGCGATGGGCGCCAAGCTCGACGCGCTGCGCGAAGGCGGCTCCGTCGGTGGTGGCAGCCATTCGGACGAGATCATCGTGCGGATCGACGCCCTCGCCGACAAGGTCGAGCGGGTCAGCGTCAATCCGGTCGGCGACCTGATCGGCCGCCTCGAGGATCTCGGCGAGACCCTGCGCCGGCCGGTGATTCCCGGCGGCGATCTCGCCTCGATCCACGGCATGCTGCACGACCTCGCCGACAAGCTCGACCGGGTGGGAGGCCCCGCCGGACCCCGCGCCGAAGGTCTCGACGTGCTGGAGAAGCAGGTTCTGGCACTGGCCAGCCGCATCGACACGCGCGACGCGGACCCCGCGATCGCCGGCCTGGAACGGACGATGTCCGACCTGCTCGGCCAGGTCTCGGCTTTGCGCGAAGAGGTTCCGATCGAGGCCGCCGTAGAGCGCGCCGCACGCAACGCCGTCGCCGAGAGCATCGGAACCACCGGTGAGACGGGCGAACTCGGAATGCTCCGGGCCAGTTTGGCGGATCTGCGCGCCCAGCAGACGGCCTCCGAGCAGCGGATGCAGGCGACGCTCGACGGCGTCCATTCCACCCTGGACAGGCTCGTCGGCCAGCTGGGCGTCCTGGCCGAGGCCGGCCCGCTCGCCGCCAGCCGCTCCACCTCGTCTCACGACCTCGCCGAGCGGCTCGGAATCGCCACCGGCCGCGTGGATGAGCGGGCCCCGATGCAGGCGGGCGCCATGATCCGGCGGGCCGAGCCCTTGCGGGTGAGCCCGACGGCGCAATCCTTCGAGCTCGGTCGCGTCACGGACGAGCCGCTGGAGCCCGGCGCCCGCCGTCCCAGCCCCGACCGGTCCGCGGAGAGCGGTTCGGACGCGATCAAGCCGACCGAGAGCGACATCAAGACGAGCTTCATCGCCGCCGCGCGGCGTGCGGCGCAGGCCGCGCAGAACGAGGCCGCGATCGCCGCCCGCTCGCCCGAGATGCAGCGTCGCGGTGCCTCCGACGACGCCCTGGAAACCTCCACCCCCGGGCGCGTTGCGCGTCTGCGCGCCGAATTCGACAAGCGTCGCAAGCCGCTCCTCCTCGGCCTCGCCGCCATCGTCCTCGCGCTCGGTGCATTGCAGGCCATCAACTCACGGCGTACCGCGACGGATGTGTCGGCAGCCCAAATCGCCGAAGCGCAGGCCGCCCCAGGCCAGCCCTCGGACAGCGCGGCCAAAACCGATTCGGCCAATGCCGACACGGCCAAGGCTGACGCATCGAAGGCTGACGCATCTTCCACTGAGACGGCCAGGGTCGCCGCGGATACGCCTGCGCGGCCGGACCCGGAAACCACCCAGTCGATCTCCGAGCCGCCCTCGTCGAAGGCCGTCCCGACCCTGACCGAATCCTCGAGTCAGCCGGCCCAGCGTCCGGTGCCGAAGGTCGCTGCCCTCGGTAATCTGGCGGGCGATCTCGGGGCGGTGCCGACGGGGCTCGCGCAGCTTCGCAAGGCCGCCCTCGAAGGCGATGGAGCCTCCGTCTACGATCTCGCCGCCCGCGCCCTCGAAGGCCGGGGCATGCCCCGCGATTTCGCGGTGGCGGCAAAGCTGTTCGAGGCCCTGGCCGAAGTCGGCTACGCCCCGGCGCAGTACAAGCTCGGCGGCCTCTACGAGAAGGGCTCGGGCGTGGTGCGCGACCTCGCCCAGGCCAAGCTCTGGTACGCCCGCGCGGCGGAACAGGGCCATGCCCGCTCGATGCATAACCTTGCCGTGGTCTACGCCGAGAATCCGTCGGCGAACGGCAAGCCGGATTACACCGCGGCGTCGCAATGGTTCCGGCGCGGCGCCGAGTACGGCATGCGCGACAGCCAGTACAACCTCGCCGTTCTCTACGCGCGGGGCCTTGGGTTGCAGCAGGATCTTGTCCAATCCTACCTCTGGTTCTCCGCCGCTGCGGCCCAGGGCGACGACGATGCGGGCCGGAAGCGCGACGATGTCGCCGCCAAGCTGGCGCCGAAGGATCTGGTGGTGGCGCAGAAGCTCAGCACCGCCTTCAAACCGAAGGCATCGGTGGCGGCCGTCAACGAGCCTCCCGCGCCCACCGGCGCCGGCGTGGATGGGTCGATGAGCCTGATCGGTGCACCGCCCCCCGCCACACCGGCTCCGACCACGCAGCGCCGTACCACGGGTGCCTGACACGCCGGTCGCACGCGGACATGGACTGCGCGTGATAGCGACGCGCGTAGCGTCGACGCGGGCGGAGCGAAGTCGAATCAACGTTCTTGTTCAGAGCTTTACCTGAACCCGGACGCGACTCGATCCGTCGGCGGCTCTGGATCGGCGGGACGTTTCGCGCGGCGAGAACCGTGTATAGTCACGGCAGATGAGATCCTGGCCGCGGATCGCGGACGATCGCGGGATCACGGACCAATGGAGCCGGAGATTCGATGGCGCGTGTGACGCCCATACCGACATCAGCCCTCGTTCTCGGCGTCGCCGGCCTCATTCCCTTTCTGGGGTTCGCAGCTCTTTCCCTCAGCGGCAGCGATGGTGGCCTCGGCAATGTCGGGCTGGCCCCACGCACCATCCTCTCGACCTATGGCGCGGTGATCGCGTCGTTCCTCGGCGGCATTCGCTGGGGCGCGGCCGCGTCGGGCGGAGCGGGCGGGCGCGACTACGTCATCGCCATCCTGCCCTCCCTCATCGCCTGGGCAGCCCTGGCCTTTCCCATGCCGTGGGACCTGCGCGTGCTCGGCCTGCTCGTCCTCGGCTGGGGCTTCGTCGATCTCGACCTCGTCCGGCGCGGCCTCGTGCCGACCTGGCTCGGACGTCTGCGGCTCATCCTGTCGGTCGTGGCCGGCTGCGCGCTGCTGATCGCGGCCTGAGCTTTCAGGGCCGGTCGGGGCCGAGCCGCGAGAGGTAGCGCTCCGCCTCGTCCCAAGCCTTGCCGATGCCGGAAAAGCCCACATAGCCGTCGGGCCGGACAAGGATCAGCCGGTCGCCATCGGGCGGGCGTCGCGGCGTCGGTTCGAGCAGGGCGGGATACCGCGCCGCGAAGCTCGCTCCCCGTGCCGTATCTGCCGCGTAGAGGACGAAGAGCGGCACCGGGCCGGAGCCGTGGGGCTTTCCGTCATCGTGCTCCGGCGCCCAGCGCATTCCCGCCTCGGGGCCGTGAGAGAGCGGGCTGTCGGTATAGGCGATCTCCACCTCGCTCATCGTCGCCGCCATCTTGTCCTGCACTGCGTGGAAGCCGAGCATGAACCGGAGCGCGAGGTTGCGGAATCCCTGCGCCACGGGGTTCGACAGGGTCGCCATGTCGGTGAGCCGGGCGGCATTGCGCAGCACCATGTCGCCGACGGCGCTCCGCTCGGGGCTGTAGCTGTCGAGCAGTGAGGGCGCAGCTTGCCCCCGCTCCACCATCGCCAGTTTCCAGGCGAGGTTGGTGGCGTCCTGCATGCCGGTATTCATGCCCTGGCCACCGGCGGGGCTATGGATATGCGCCGCGTCGCCGGCCAGGATCGCGCGCCCCTGCGAATATCGCGAGACCTTGCGCTCGTTGATGCGGAAATGCGTGAGCCAGACCGGATCGACGACACGAAAGCCGCCCGCGCGCTGGTCCACCAGGGCCTGTACGTCGCCGAGGGTCGGGTCCGGGCGCGGATGCGCCGGATCGGTCTTGCCGACCTGCGCGATCACTCGCGCGCGGCTGCCGGGGATCGGGAAGACCACGAGCGGCCCGTCCCGGTGGAGATAGGTCGCGATCTCGTCGCCGGGCGGTGCGTCGTCGCCCTCAACGCGGATATCGGCGAGGAGCCAGTCGTCCCCCTGGGCCGTGCCCTGGAAAGCCAGGTCGAGCCCGTGCCGCACGGTGCTGTGCGCGCCGTCGCAGCCGATGAGCCAGGATGCCGAGATGGTCTCCTCGGCACCGTCCGCGTGGCGCAGCGTCGCTTCGACATGCTCGTCACCCGTCACGAAGCTCACGAGTTCCACCTCGCGCTCCACCGCGACGCCGAACGTGGCGAGATGCTCGATCAGCAGGCGCTCGGTCTCCCGCTGCGGGATCATGAGGGCGAAGTTGTAGCTGCTGGCGACGGCGTCGAACCAGATATGGCCGAGGATGCTACCGGCGCTGCGCAGGGCCGCTCCATGGACGCGCAGACCGGCATCGAGGAAGGCCTGCCTGCAGCCCATCCGGTCCATGAGTTCGAGGGTGCGCGGCCAGACCACGAGCGCCTTCGAGGTCTGCGTCGGCTGCGGGCTCTTGTCGATCAGGCGGATGCCGATGCCGTATCGGGCGAGTTCGGCGGCGAGGGTGAGGCCGACCGGGCCGGCCCCGACGATGAGCGCTTGAAGCATGACCGTGCCCTGGCTCCGCTGCGATTCGCATTCGACACCACTGTATCGGAGATTCGATCACCCTCGGTAGAGACAGACCTCCCTGCCTGGAGGGTATGGGGCGACCACCATTCCGGGCCGGGGGTAGCGATGGAATCCAAGACGACCGCGTGGTGGCCTCCGATCGGTTGCGGATTGGCCTCCCTGCATGCGGGCCTGATCGTCTCGTTCGCCCTCGGCCGCCTGCTCACCTGACCGAAACGCGACCTCATCCTTCGAGGCCTCCGCTGCGCTGCGGCGCCGCAGGATGAGGCGATTGGTTGGGATGGTCCATACTCCCCGGGTCGTCGACCCATGAACCCGATCGACGATGCCCTTAGATCGGAGAGTGCCCCCATGCCGCCATCGTCGCTCGGCAGCGATGGCCGGGCAGGATTTGCCGCGCGGGACGCCCCAGCGGCGATGGGGTTTCTCTAAGTATCTGACATGAAACAGGATTTCACGCCACTACCGACGGCGGCGTTTTTGCAATGCAGGCGTGTGTCACTGGGAAAGTCGTGCCGCCATGTCCATCGGTCTCAACGGAATATCCGCCCCGGGAGCGAGCTACCCCATCCGCACGACACCGTCAGGATCGACGGAGGCGTCGGCGAAGGACGACTTCCTGAAATATGCCAAGATGACGCCAGCCGAGAAGATCCGCGAAGAGATCCTCAAGAAGATGGGCCTCACGGAGGAAGCGTTGGCCGGGATGCCGCAGAAGGAGCTCGAAAAGATCAACCAGGCGATCAAGGAAAAGATCGAGGAACTGGTGAAGCAAGGCCGGGAGAAAGTCGTCGGAGCCTTCGCCGACATCAAGGCCTGAAGAGACGGCACGCGGCCGGGTGGCGCTCAGTCCCGCGCCAGCATCGCCTTGCCGATGGCGAAGACCCGGCCGTCTCCCAGGAGATGCGCGGTGAAGCCGGCAGGAAACAGCGGATCGAAGGCCGGGTTGCGCACGTTGAGGCCGCCCGCATAGGCACCGAAAGCCGGCATCACCAGGCGCTTACCGTCGGTGACGAAGCAGCGGCGCCGAACCGCGCGGCCGCGCATGGCGACCTTGCCGCAGGGATGCAGATGCCCGGCGATCTCGCCCTCCGGCGCATCCGGCAGCGGCTCGTGCCGCAGGGTGAGTCCACCGAGCGCCAGCGTCTCGGCATAGCGCCCGCCGACGCCCTCGGAGACGGCATGGTCGTGGTTGCCGGCGATCCAGACCCAGTCCCGGCCTTCCTGGAGGGCGGCGATCATGGCCCGGTCGCCGGGCTCCATCCGTTCCGGGCCGCGCGAATCGTGGAAGGAATCGCCCAAAGCCACGACGCAGGCCGGGTCGAAGCGGACCACCGCTTCGTGCAGGCAGGCCAGGGTCTCGCGGGTATCGTAGGGCGGCAGGAACTGGCCCGAGCGCGCGGCATAGGCCGAGCCCTTCTCCAGATGCAGGTCGGAGACGATCAGGGTCCGGTGCGCGGCGAGCCACAACCCGCCGCAGAGGTCGAGGGTGAGCGCTTCGCCGGCCAGCGTCAGGCCGGGGGTCTTGATGGTCCGTTCGAGTTTCTGGCCGAGCGCCAAGATCGCATCCTCTAATCCGGGGAAGGGGCGCGTCACCGAATCGTCACCCGAGCGCTTCTTCGAGAAGCTGCGCCTCGGCCTCCGCCAGGATCTCGTCCGCGCCCTCGCCGTAGACCTTCTCGCGCCCGATTTCGAGCATGACGGACACGGAGAGCGGCGAGACGCGGTCCAGCGCCTTGTGGGTGATTCGCCCCTGGATGCGCCTCAACATCATGCCGAGGCGGGCGACGTCGAGGAGTCCGGTTGCCGCATCCTGCCGCGCGGCGCGCAGGAGCAGGTGGTCGGGCTGGTGCTTGCGCAGCACGTCGTAGACCAGGTCGGTGGACATGGTGACCTGCCGCCCGGTCTTCTTCTGGCCCGGATAGCGTCGCTCGATCAGCCCGGCAATGACGGCGCATTGGCGAAACGTGCGCTTCATCATCGAGGATTCGTCGAGCCAG
Source organism: Methylobacterium sp. SD274 (assembly GCF_017355285.1). NCBI lineage: Bacteria > Pseudomonadati > Pseudomonadota > Alphaproteobacteria > Hyphomicrobiales > Methylobacteriaceae > Methylobacterium > Methylobacterium sp. SD274. The sequence goes on from NZ_JADIJP010000008.1 coordinate 72,518, forward strand.
GCTTCGAGATCGTCACCGAGCATGTCCTCGGCGAACAAGGCGCCGAGGAAGCCGGGCTCGCGGGCGATGGCCTCGCTCACGTCGCGGGTCATCCAGATGGCGATGCCGTAATCGTTGGCGGCAAAACCAAGGGGACGCAAACCCGCCCGCTCCAGGCGGCGGGTAAGCAGCATGCCGAGGGTCTGGTGAGCCAGCCGCCCCTCGAAAGGGAAAGCGGTGAGGTAATGCCGCTTCGCCCGTGGGAACGTCTCCACGAGGAGGCCGTCGGGCCCCGGCAGGATCGAGCGGCTGCGCTGCTGGACGAGGTAGTCCGCCACCTGTTTCGGCAGCCTGTCCCATTCGAACGGATCGGCGATGAGGGCGCGCACGCGGGCGGCGAGGAAGGTCGAGAGCGGAAACTTCGCTCCCGCATAGGACGGGATCGCCGGGTCGGTGCCCGGCCCGGCCTTGCTCGCCAGGGCCTCGTCCTCGGACAGGCCCTCGAAGCGCAGCACTTCCCCGGCGAAGAGGAAGGTGTCGCCCGGCGTCAGGGTATCGGCGAAATCCTCTTCGATCTCGCCGAGAACGCGCCCGCCCTTGGGCAGGATGGCGCCCGGCTTGCCGCGGACGCCGCGCGCGAGGCGCACCTTCACCTTGGCGGATTCGACGATGGTGCCGACATTCATGCGGTATTGCTGGGCGATCCGCGCATCGCGCACCCGCCACAGCCCGTCCGGCCCGCGCAGGATCTTCGCGAACCGCTCATAGGCCCGCAGCGCGTAGCCCCCCGTCGCCACGTAATCGACAACGGCCTCGAAATCCTCCCAGGACAACGTCGCGAAGGGCGCGGCCGAGACGATCTCCTCGTAGAGCTGCAGCGGATCGAACGCATCAGCGCAGGCCATGCCGAGGACATGCTGGGCCAGAACGTCCGGCGCGCCGAGCCGGGCATCCGGCGTGTCCTGTGCGGCTTCCTCCACCGCGTCGAGGGCGGCCTGGCATTCGAGGATCTCGAAGCGGTTGCCGGGGACGAGATAAGCCTTCGACGGCTCGTCCATGCGGTGGTTGGCGCGCCCGATCCGCTGCATGATCCGGCTCGCGCCTTTCGGTGCGCCGATATTCACCACGAGGTCGACATCACCCCAATCGATGCCGAGATCGAGGGTCGCGGTGCAGACGATGGCCCGCAATTGCCCCGCCGCCATGGCCGCCTCCACCCGCCGCCGCTGGCTGGCATCGAGGGAGCCGTGATGGAGCGCGATCGGCAGCGACGCCTCGTTGATGCGCCAGAGTTCCTGGAAGGTGTACTCGGCCTGGAGCCGGGTATTGACGAAGACCAGCACCGTCCGGTGCGCCTCGATCAGTTCGTAGATCGCCGGCATCGCCTGACTGGCGGTGTGGCCGGCCAGCGGCAGGGTCAGGCCGGTATCGAGCAGGTGGAGGTCGGGTGCTGCGCCGCCTTTCACGACGACGAGGTCGGCCATGGCATCACCTAACCCTCCCCCCTCTGCGGGGGAGGGTGGCCCGCGAAGCGGGTCGGGAGAGGGGAGCGCCGGTTCCGGAGAGGTCGCCCCCTCTCCCGCCTGCTCCGCAGGCACCCTCCCCCGCAGAGGGGGGAGGGTCATCGAGCCCTGCGGCACCAGATACCGCCTCAGATCGTCCGGCTCGCGCACGGTGGCGGACAGCCCGATGGCGGTGAGTTTCGGGCTGAGGCGGTGGAGCCGCGCCAATCCGAGCGACAGCAGGTCGCCCCGCTTCGAGGTGACGAGGGCGTGCAACTCGTCGAGCACCACGCAGGAGAGGGTGGCGAAAAGCTCGGCCGCCTCGCGATGGGCGATGAGCAAAGCGAGCTGTTCCGGCGTCGTCAGCAGGATGTCGGGCGGGCGCTCGATCTGGCGCGTGCGCTTGTGCGAGGGCGTGTCGCCGGTACGGGTCTCGACCCGGATCGGCAGGCCCATCTCGGCGATGGGCGCTTCGAGATTCCGGGCGATGTCCACCGCAAGGGCTTTCAACGGCGAGATGTAGAGGGTGTGAAGCCCCCGCGCTTTTCGCGATGGCGCGCATTCGGACAGGGCGACGAGGCTCGGAAGGAAGCCAGCCAGCGTCTTGCCGGCCCCTGTCGGCGCCACCAGCAGGGCCGAGCGCCCTTCGCCGACGATGCCGAGGAGGTCAAGCTGATGCGGACGGGGCGCCCAGCCGCGCGAGGCGAACCAAGCCTCGAACGGCGCGGGAAGCCGGCCCTCAGGCAAGGATCGTCAAGCCAGAGCCATCAGGAACCGGTCGATCAGTTCGAGGGCGCGTCCGGTCATCGCACCGGGATAGCGCACGAAGATGTGGCAGCCGCCGGGATAGATCGCGGTATGGCCGCCATTGCCGGCCGCCGCCCAGCGGGACGACATGTAGAGCGTGTCGTCGAGCAGCGGATCGTGCGTGCCCACCGAGAACAGGGCGGGCGGCAGGCCCTTCAGATCGGCATAGAGCGGCGACACGTCGGGCCGGCGCCGGTCGATGCCGTCGCGGACGTAATCGTTGGCGAAGGTGGTGAGGTCCTTGGTGTTCACCACGAGGCGGGTCTCGCCCCAGTTGCGGACGCTGGGGGTCAAACCGAGGTCGAAGAACCCGGCATTGAGGTTGGCGCCGCGGAAGGCGCGGGGCAGGTTGTGCCGGTCGCGCAAGCGCAGCAGGGTCATGACCGCCAGATGCGCGCCGGCCGATTCACCGCCGATGGTGAGTGCAGAGATGCCGAACTCGGCCTTGCCGGGACCTGCGAGCCACAGGGCCGCCGCCTCGCAATCTTCCAAAGCCGCCGGATAGGGATGTTCCGGGGCAAGGCGGTATTCCACCGACAGGCAGACGAAGCCACAGGTATCGGCTATCCGCTCCAGCCACGGATCCTGCTCGTCGGCGGCGCCCCAGACCCAGCCACCCCGGTGGATGTGGAGGTAGGCTCCGCGGAGCTTCTGCCACTTCTTCGCGTCGGGCCGGATGACCCTCAGAGAGAGCGGGCCGCCCGGGCCGTCGATGACCACCGTCTCGGCGCGCGCGCTGCGCGGCATCGCCGGAGAGGCCTGGGTTCCCTGCCGGCGGCGCGCGCGCACTTCGGAAAGGGGAATCGACCAGGGATCGGCCTGGGCCGCATGGGCCGCGATGATCTCGGCGTTCAGGCGGTGGGTCTCCGGATCGATCGTCGCCGGGTCGAAGAGGGCGTGGTCGATCATGGAACGGTTCGTCTCATCCAGTGTGGGGCCGAAGCAGCGTTCGGGCGGGAGGGTCGAATGTGGGCGAAGCCCGCACCGATGCCAGTCGCCTTGCCGGCACGAGACGGCCTAACGCCCCAATGGATAGACGGTTTCGTTCGGGTGTGTCGCATCGGTCACGCTTCCGCCGGGTTCGCCGGCTTCAGAGAAGCCGATGAGGCCCCATATGTCCGAGAGAGTTCGGCCGTCGGACCACGGCCAGAGGATGACAGCATGATCGTCGACAACGACCCCCGCCGACAGGGACCGTACCAGGGCCGTCCCCCGGTCGGCAGTGGCTATTCCGATGGAGAACCGCGTTCGGCCCTGCGCCGCTTCCTCGGCGGCTCGCCCATGGCCGTGCTGGTGAAGCTGCTGTTCCTGTCCATTCTCGTCGGCGCCATCATGGCGATGCTGGGTGTCACGCCCGGCCTGCTGTTCTGGCACATCTACGATGCGGGCCGCGCGCTCATCGATCTCGGATTCGAGACCTTCCATGATTTCGGCCGCTGGATCCTCGCCGGTGCCGTGGTGGTGGTGCCGCTCTGGCTGCTGTCGCGGTTCCTGTCGGTGTCGAAATAGCCAGGCCGGAACGCATTCTACCGAGGAACATGAAAAAGGCCGGTGTTTCCGCCGGCCTTTTTTAGTTCGAAGCGTGTCGAAGACGATCAGCGCTGGACGATGACCTTCGCGCCGACCTTGGCGCGGGTGTAGAGATCGGCCACGTCGTCGTTGGTCATGCGGATGCAGCCAGACGAGACGGCGGTGCCGATCGTCTCCGGCTCGTTGGAGCCGTGGATGCGGTAGATCGAGCCGCCGAGATACATGGCGCGGGCGCCGAGCGGGTTCTCGATGCCGCCCTTCATGAAGCGCGGCAGGTCGGGACGACGGCGCAGCATTTCGGCCGGGGGACGCCAATCGGGCCATTCCCGCTTCATCGTGATGGTCTGGGTGCCGCCCCAGGTGAAGCCGGGACGACCGACGCCGACGCCGTAGCGCAGGGCCTGACCGCCGCCGAGCACGTAATAGAGACGGCGCTCGGCCGTGGAGACCACGATGGTGCCGGGAGCGTAATTGCCGCCGAAGGCGACCTGCTCGCGCTGGATCGCCGACATCTGCGGCACGGCCGAGGCCATCGGGTCGGCCGGGTTGAGCGAGGCGTTGGCGGTGGGCACCGCCACGACGGCCGGGGCAGGCTCCGCCTGCGGACGCACGCGCAGCACCAGCGCGTTGTCCAGGGGCTGACGGGTAAGCGGGTCGATCTCATAGGCGGCGGCGGGCGAGGCCCAAACACCAACCATGCAGACGAGCCCGGACAGGGCGGGGGCGATACGGCGCATCAAAGCCTCTCGAAGGCAGGCGAAACGTTGGGGAAACACGGTCGGTAACGCAACGCAGGATACCGTTTTCCGATCGCCAAGACGTAAACGCTGCCGCCCCAAAGCCAAGCTGAATTCGCGATGAAGCGATGGTTGTGGCGGGGTCGTGACTCCGTGGCCACAGTGTGGCGGCTTAGCCGTATTCGCAGGGATTATTATTAGGGGACCCTGTCAGCCGGGAACAATATCCGACGCGGCGGAACCGGACCCGCGTCGGACGTCCGAATACGCCAGATCAGACCGCGTCGAGGCCGAGATCGATGATCGGTGCGCTATGCGTGATCCAGCCGCTGGAGATCAAGTCGACGCCGGAGGCGGCGATGGCGCCCACCGTCTCACGGTTGATGCGGCCCGAGGCCTCCGCAATGGCGCGCCCGTCGATCATCCGCACGGCCTCCCGCAGCTGGTCCGGTGACATGTTGTCGAGGAGCACCGCATCGGCGCGGACCGACAGGGCTTCCGCCAGTTGATCCAGAGTGTCGACCTCGATCTCGATCTTCACGAGATGCCCGGAATAGGCCCGTGCCCGTTCGATGGCGGGAACGATCCCGCCGGCCACGGCGACGTGGTTGTCCTTGATGAGCACGGCATCGTCGAGGCCGTAGCGGTGGTTGGAGCCGCCCCCGGCCCGGACGGCATGCTTCTCCAGGGAGCGCAGGCCCGGCGTGGTCTTGCGGGTGCAGACGATCCGCGCTTTGCCGTGCGGCCGCGCGGCCTCCACGAGCCCTGCGGTGGCGGTGGCCACGCCGGACATGCGGCACAGGAGGTTCAGCGCCACGCGCTCGGCGGTGAGGATGGCGCGCGCCGGACCGTCGAGCCGGATCACCACGTCGCCGGGGGAGACCCGCGCGCCGTCGCCGCGTTCGACGATGACCGACACGGCCGGATCGATCAGCGCGAAGGCGATGATGGCCGCATCGACGCCGGAGATCACCCCATCCTGCCGGGCGGCGATGACGCCGGAGAGGCGGGCATCGACGGGCACGATCGCATCGGTGGTGATGTCGCCGGCGCGGCCGAGATCTTCGAGCAAAGCCGCGCGGACGATCGGCTCCACGAGGAGACGGGGGAGGGGGACGAGACGGGCATCGCTCATGGGTTCGCTCGTAAGAGGGTCGCTGGAAGGGGGCCGACGGTCCGCCCACTGACCTCGTCCTGAGGTGGCGGAGCGAAGCGGAGCCCTCGAAGGAGGCCTCCATCTCGCATGGGGTAGCTGGAACTCTCCTTCGAGGCCCGCTCGCGCGGGCACTTCAGGATGAGGTCGATGGGTGGGATCATCCCAAGACGATTCCGGTCGTCCGATCTAAACCGGAGCGACCGCATCGGCCGAGACGGTCTCCGCCATCCGCCAGACCTCGGCCAGGGTCACTTCGCTGTGCCGGGCGGGGGCCTGATCCGGGTGGTCGCTGCGCCAATGGGCGCCTCGGCTCTCCAGGCGGGACAGGGCCGAGGTCGCGACCATCAAGCCGGTGAGGGCCGAGTCGGAGCCCTGCCTCGCCGCCGACGCCAGATGGCGCACAGCCTCGGTCAGGCCATCCGCGTCGCGCACCACCCCGACATCGGCTTCCATGATCCGGCGGATCGCGTCGTGATCGGCGTCGTCACGCCGGCACGGCTCGGCGATCGAAGCCGGACCCGGGGCGGCAACGGAGGCGACGGCCTCGGCGATCCAGGGGGCGAAGGCCATCGCCTCGAGGAGCGAATTGCTGGCGAGGCGGTTCGCGCCGTGCAGTCCGGTGGAGGCGACCTCGCCGCAGGCGAACAGGCCGGGCACGGTGCTGGCGCCGGTGCCGTCCACCTTGATGCCGCCCATATGGTAATGCGCGGCCGGGCGCACGGGGATCGGCTGGCGTTGCGGATCGATGCCGGAGGCGGCGCAGAGGCCGGCCACGGTGGGGAACCGCGTCGCCATGCGGGCGCCGAGGGCACCACGGCAATCGAGAAACACCTCGGTGCCGCGCCGCCTGGCCTGGAAGATCGCCCGGGCGACTACGTCGCGGGGAGCGAGATCGCCCCCGGCGATACCGGCCATCACCGGTTCGCCCTCGCTGTCGATCAACCGCGCGCCTTCGCCGCGCAGGGCTTCGGTGGCGAGCGGCATAGGGTCCAGTCCCACCGAGATGGCGGTGGGGTGGAACTGCACGAACTCCATGTCGCGCAAGGTCGCCCCGGCGCGCGCCGCCAGCGCCAGCCCTCGGCCGGTCGCCCCGCGCGGGTTGGTGGTGGAGGCGTAGAGGGAGCCGAGCCCGCCGGTGGAGAGCACGACCGACCGCGCTTCGAGCCGCACCGAGGCACCGTCGCGCTCGCAGATCAGGCCGGCGACGGCGCCGCTCTCGTCCTGCAGCAGGCCGCGGACATTGGCGACCAGGATCTCGATGGAGGGCGTCAGCGCGACGGCCTTCAGCAGCGTGTCGAGCACCATCCGCCCGGTGGAATCACCGCCCGCCCGGACGATGCGGCGGCGCGAATGCGCCGCTTCGAGGCCGAGCGCCAGGGCGCCGGCGGCATCCCGGTCGAAGGGCGCGCCGAGGCCGACGAGCCAGTCGATCAGGCTGGGGCCAGCTTGCGCCACCCGCAGGGCGACGGCCGGATCGGTGAGGCCGGCGCCGGCGGCTTCCGTGTCCGCCGCATGCAGTGCGGCGGCATCGTCCTCGGCCATGGCGGCGGCAATGCCGCCCTGCGCCCAGCCCGTCGCCGTGCCGCTTCCCAAGGGAGAAGCGGTGACGAGGGTGACCGGGCGGGGGCTGAGCCGCAAGGCCGTGGCGAGACCGGCGACGCCGGCTCCCACGACGATCACACGGTCCGAACCGGGGAGGGTGAAGGAGAACGGGGAGTGCGCGTTCATCGCGGACGCACCGCGAGCATGCGCTCCACCGCCGCGCGAGCGCGCTCGGCGAGTTCCGGCTCCACCGTCACCTCATGCGTGAGGGTCTCCAGGGCGTGGCGGATGTTCCGGAGCGACATCCGCTTCATGTGCGGGCACAGGTTGCAGGGCTTGATGAACTCGATGTCCGGGTTCGCGGCGGCGATGTTGTCGCCCATGGAGCACTCGGTCACGAGCACCACCTGACGCGGCCGCTTCTCGGTGACGAAGTTCATCATCATCGCGGTCGAACCCGAGAAGTCCGATGCCGCCACCACGTCGGGCGGGCATTCCGGATGGGCGATGACGGTGACGCCGGGATAGCTCTCGCGCACCTCGTCGATATCGGCGGGGGTGAACTGCTCGTGGACCTCGCAATGGCCGGCCCAGGTGAGGATCTCGACCTCGGGCACCAGAACCTGGACGTTCTGCGCCAGGAACTCGTCGGGAATCATCAGGATGCGCGGCGCATTGAGCGAGCGCACCACGTCCACCGCGTTGCCGGAGGTGCAGCACACGTCCGATTCCGCCTTCACGGCGGCCGAGGTGTTGACGTAGGTCACGATCGGCACGCCGGGATACTTCTCGCGCAAGCCCCGCACGTCGGCGGCGGTGATCGAATCGGCGAGCGAGCACCCGGCCCGCATGTCGGGAATCAGGACGGTCTTGCCCGGATTGAGCAGCTTGGCCGTCTCCGCCATGAAATGGACGCCGGCCAGCACGATCACGTCGGCATCCACATTGATCGCCTCGCGGGCCAGCGCCAGGCTGTCGCCGACGATGTCCGACACGGTGTGGAAGATCTCGGGCGCCTGATAATTATGGGCGAGGATCACCGCGTTGCGGGTCTTCTTCAGCTCCAGGATCGCCGCGACGTCGTCGGCCAGGGCCGGCCATTCGATGGCCGGAACATGCCGGCTCACGCGGGCGTAGATATCGGGCAGAGGCAGGGTCGAAACCCGGTCGATCGGGAAACTCGTGGCCGCCATGGTCGCGTCCTCAATTATGCTCAATCTGAGCATTGTGCCGACTAACGTAGGCGTGTGAGATACGCTTGTCTAGATATGCTGAGCCTGAGCATATTCATTTTGCATTGCGATATTGTGCAAACGTCATCCTCGGCCACCGCCGTCCCTTCCCTCGTGGGCGAGCGCGATAGTTCCAGATCGCATACAGGAACAAGGACGTTCAGACGTCGAGTGCCGGTTCGGTCCGATAGGTGCGATGCAGCAGGGCGTTGAGTTCGCCGGATCGCGGCAGGGTGACGGTGCCGATGGACGAGATGGCGACGGCGGGCGTCCAGGAATTCATCGCGACGGCTCCGGCAAACTCGTGGAGCCCGTCCGCCGCTACGACCGCCTCGCGCTGGGGGATACCGAGGACGGTCAATCGCCGGCGGAGAATTCCCATCGTGACCCCGGCGAGGATGTCGGCCTTCGGCCATGTCACCGACACTCCGTCCCAGAAGGCCAGGTTCCAGATCGTCGCTTCGCCGATCCTCCCCAGACGATCGACGAACGCGGCATCGTCGAAACCCATCCGGGCAGCCTCGCGCAGGAGATGGGTCTTTGCCGATTCGCCCACATGCTTGACCTCCGGGCGCCAGCGCTCATGCGGCGTGAGGGCCAGTTTCAGTGGGCCGGCGGGGCCGTCGCTCGGCGGAAAAGTCCGCACCAGGATCGAGACAACTTCGGCTGCGCCGCCGAGGCGGAACTCGCCATTGCGCGAGAACACTGTCGCGGTGAGCGACAGGTCGCCGGGGGCGTCCGCGATGGCGATCCGAAGCGCGTGTCGTATTCGCTCCTCAGGAAGGGTGCAGCCGAACAGCGCTTGCGACCCGTCTCGAAGGCGCTCCAGATGAAGGTCCAACCCTCTCACGCGCCGGTCACGGACCTGCATGGCGGTAAAATGCGCGAACCCGGCGAAGGCAAGGGGGGCGAGGTCGGAGATCGTGGCGATCCGCCCGTCGATCCAAGCACGGGTGGCGAAGACGTCTGTCATGGGAAAGCGCTCTCGACTGGTTTCCATCGAAGAGCCGCAGCCTTAATCCGTGACAGCACTGTCAGGGTCAACGGCCAATGCGGATCGGGACGCTATCGAAGCGCACGGGCGTCAGCGTGCGCATGCTGCGCTATTATGAAGGGGAGGGGCTGCTCGCGCCGGAGCGCACCGCCTCCGGGTATCGCGATTACACGCCGCTGGACGAGGACACGGTTCGGCGGATCAGGACGCTCGGCGCGGCCGGAATGACCTTGCCGGTCATCCGCGTGTTCCTGCCCTGCGCGCTCGCCGGGCGCGGCGCATTCGAACCCTGCGACGAGCTTCGGCAAACGTTGCGCCGGCACATCGGCGAGGTGGACGAGCGCATCACGGCGCTCGAGACGAGCCGCGCCATGCTGGAATCGATACTGGCGGCAATGTAGGCCCTACCCGCGATTGCCGCGTCGCCAGGGCCGACACGCGATGCCTCAGGGCGACCGTCGCGACGGAGTCAGCCGGAAGCCCGGCGCGGGGCGCTCCAGCAGCACCTCGCGGCGGAAACGGACGAGGCGGGCAGGCCGCCCTGCGGCGCCGCTGGTGACTTCGTCGGTCTCCTCCACCAGCCCCTGCTGGGCCACGAGTCGACGGAAATTCTGCTTGTGGAGATTGGCGCCCGACAGCGCCTCCACGGTGCGCTGCAGCTGGAACAGGGTGAAGGTCGGCGGCATCAGCTCGAACACCACGGGGCGATACTTGATCTTGCCACGCAAGCGTCCGATCGCCGTGGCGAGCACCCTGCGGTGATCGAACGTCATGGGCCGGCCCGTCGTGGCGAATTCGGTGGCATTCGCTTCCCCGGCCTGGCCCCGCGCTTCTGGGATCAGACCGGCCTCGAACAGGAGTTCGTAGCGTTCGAGCACGCGCTCCTCGTTCCAGGCCCCGCCGCCGATGCCGAAGGTGAGGCCGAGCCTGTCCTCACGCCGCCGCCGGACCTTGGCATCGGATGTCCCGGCCGCCCAGGCCAGGAGCTTGGCCTCGATCTCGTCCAGGGTCCCGGGCCGGCCCGCGCGCCAATCCTCCCAGGGAAGGAACGCGTACCAATTGTGCCACGACGCTTCCGCGAGCGCCGCCGACCGCATCTCACGGACCAGAGCGAGATAGGCCACGGACAAAGAGTGAAGGCCGCCCGAATCGTCGCCTTGCCGGTCTCGGTCTCCGAACGTGTAGAGCTGCTCCACATAGCCGAGGCGCTGCTGGGTCTGGCGCTCCACCCAGGCTCGCAGACCGCGTTCCAGCGTAGGGTGCTCCGGCACGAGGGGACCGGACGGCAATCCGGTCTCGCGGCTCGAGGCCTGACCCGGCACCTTCACGGTGAGGGCGCGCGGCTCGCCATCCGTCGCCGCGACGATGACGGCGACGAGCCCGACCGCCGACGGATTGGGAAGCGCATCGGCCGCCTCCGCTGCAAATCCGTCCTGCCCCCTCGTCACCTGTCCGCCCCCCGGTCCGTGAATGGGTCTCATGGCAGATTGCCTGCCGGAATCAACGCGCGAAACGATGCGCGCGTCGCCTCACACCTTGGCGGGTACCGGCCGCGCCGGGTTGCCGACGACTGTCGCGCCGGGCGCCACGTCGCGGGTGACGACGGCGCCGGCCCCGATGATCGCATGGTCGCCCACCGTGACGCCGGGCAGGATCAGCGCGCCGCCGCCGATCCAGACATTGCGGCCGATGGCGATGGGGCGTGCGAATTCCAGCCCGGCCTCGCGCGCCTCCGCCTCGCGGGGATGGTCCGCCGTGAGGAGTTGGACGCCCGGCCCGATCTGCGTGCGGTCGCCGATCGTCACCGTCGTGCAATCGAGGATGACGCAGTTGAAGTTCAGGAAGACGTGGGCGCCGATGCTGATGTTGAAGCCGTAATCGCAATGGAACGGCGGCCGGATCACCGCCCCGTCGCCGACATTGGCCAACGTCTCGCGCAGCAGAACCCGGCGCTCGTCGGCGGGGCGGCCGAGCATGGCGTTGTAGCGCGCGAGCCAGACCTGGCAGGCGCGCAGGTCGGCACCGAGTTCCGCGTCGTCGGGGTGGTAGAGTTCCCCCGCGATCATCTTCTGCTTCGGCGTGCGCCCGGCTTCGGTGGTCATGCCAATCTCCGTGCTTCGTCGAGGCGGGGAGTAGGCCGATGGGCCGGGGCCGGCAAGCGAAGCAGTGCGGATCGGCTTCCCGTGGCACGGCCACCCGTTTAGATTGCCGCCGCTCGAACCTGGGCGCTGGGGCTTACCGGAGGAACGACGTGATCGGACGCGACACCGCCTTGGGCTCGACCGTGCCGGTCGACGTGAGGCTCTACGGTATCCTCGACGTGGACGTCTGTGGCGATGACGGCGATGACCTCGCCGATATGGCGGCCGAGGCCGTCTCGGGCGGATGTACCCTTCTTCAATACCGGGAGAAGTCCATCGAGAACGCGCGCGATTCGCTGGCGCGCATCCGCGCCATCCGCGCGGCCATCGCGGGCACCGGGGTGCCGCTCCTCGTCAACGATCGCTGCGATCTCGCTCTGGCTGCCGAGGCCGAGGGCGTGCATCTCGGCCAGTCGGACCTGCACCCGGCGGATGCGCGGCGCATTCTCGGCCCACGCGCCATCATTGGCCTGACTCTCAAATCGGCGGCTCAGGCCGACGAGCTCTATCGCCTACCCGTAGACTATGCCTGCATCGGCGGCGTCTTCGCCACGACGAGCAAGGACAACCCCGACCCGCCGGTCGGGCTCGACGGTTTCTCGCGCATCGCCTTCCGGGCGCGCCTCGCCCGGGGCACAGGTTTTCCGGTGGGGGCCATCGCCGGGATCGACGGCAGTAACGCCGCCGCCATCATCGCGGCGGGCGCCGACGGCATCGCCCTGATCTCCGCACTGTTTTCCGCCGAGGAGGTGGAGGCGCGCGCCAGGGACCTGCGCTTCCGGGTGGATTCGGCCCTCGCGGCGAGGGGCGCGGCCGTCTAGAGCTGCGCCCGACCACGTTGGGTCGGGGCACATCTCGAGACCTTTGTTTCGCCGTGCTCTTTTTCGCCGAACCGGCATCCGCTTTGGCGGAGAGCGCTCTCGGCAGCGAGCCAGGCGAATGAGCGGTAAAATTCTCTAAGTCTCTGTTCTAAAATCATTTTCAATCGGGCCGGATTCCCTCGTTCCGGACGATGGTTTAGGGTTGCCGCAACGCAAGGGACGAGACACGCCATGACACCCATCGCCGTGACCATAGCGGGCTCCGATTCCAGCGGCGGCGCCGGTATCCAGGCCGATCTCAAGACCTTCGCGGCGCTCAAGGTCTACGGCGCCAGCATCATCACAGCCCTCACGGCGCAGAACACCCTCGGCGTGCAGGCGATTCACGACGTGCCGGCCGATTTCATCGCCGCCCAGATCGATAGCGTCTTCTCCGATCTCACCGTCAAGGCGGTGAAGATCGGCATGCTGTCGAAGCCCGCGGTGATCGAAGCCGTGGCCGCCGGACTTACCCGTCATGCGTCCGGCATCCCGATCATCCTCGATCCCGTCATGGTGGCGACGAGCGGCGATCGTCTCATCTCGGACGACGCGGTGGACGCCATGCGCCGGCACCTCCTACCCCTGGCCGATCTGGTGACGCCGAATCTGCCCGAGGCCGCGACCCTAATCGGAGCCTCCGTGGCGCAGAGCGAGAACGAGGCGGTCGTGCAGGGACGCAAGCTGCTGGCGATGGGGGCCCGCGCCGTCCTCATCAAGGGAGGCCATGCGGAGGGCACCGAGAGCGTCGATCACCTCATGAGCACGGACGGGACGCTGCGGCGCTTCGCATCGGCGCGCCTCGACACCCGCAACACGCACGGCACCGGCTGCACCCTGTCCTCGGCCGTGGCGGCGGGCTTGGCCCGTGGCCTCTCCCTGACGGAGGCCGTCACCCAGGCCAAACGCTACGTCACCGCCGCCATCGCCGCGTCCAATTCCGTGACGGTGGGACGAGGGCACGGACCGGTCCATCATTTCCACGCCCTTTGGCACTGACACGAGGGAGAAGTTGGCCTCCTTCGCCTTGCATCGGATGCCTGATTGCGTTTGAAGTACCGCACGATCGTTCGATGTACGGAACGACGCGATAGGTTCTGGGACAATGCAAGATCAGGCGACGACGCCCGAACGGGGACGGCAGCGGGATATCCTGAACGGAGCACAGGTTCTCTCGGGCCAGCTCGGCAAGACCATCCAGCGGTTGCGCAAGGCCTACAACCTCTCACTCTCCGAACTCGCCGAGCAGTCCGGCGTGGCGAAATCGATCATCAGCCAGATCGAGCGCAACGAGACCAACCCGACCCTGGCGACCATCTGGCGCCTGAGCCAGGCCCTCGACGTCTCCATCGAGCGCGTGCTGGCCACCAGCGACGAAGAGCCGTTCATCGAAAAGACGTCGCGCGCCGACACGCCGATCCTGCTTTCCGACGACGGCAAGATCCGCCTCGCCATCGTCGGCTGGATCAAGACGGTGGAATGGCTGCAATGGTACGAGGTCACGGCCGATCCGGGCGGCGTCCTCGATTCCGATCCGCACCAGCGCGGCTCGGTGGAATCCCTCACCGTCACCGAGGGTTCGCTCGAAGTGGAGGTGGCCGGCACCTTCCAGCGGGCGCGGGTGGGCGAGACGCTGCGCTATCGCTGCGACAGGCCGCACACAGTGCGCTGCGTCGGTACGGAGCCGGCCAAGGCGATCATGGTCGTGATCATGAAAGCGGCGGTGATGGAGTAGGGGCGCCGAGCGTCCTTGCCCGTCTCGACCTGCGGCTCCTCCACGGGGGAGTACCGCGACACGACGGTCAATGCCCGGAATTGACCCAGCGAACGATGTCGGCGAGCACGACGCTGAGAGCGGCATCGAGACCGATGGCGGCGTTGCCCGCCTCGACCTTGGCCACCGGCACGCGCGCGGTGAAGATGCGGGCAGCGACCACCTTGCCGGTGCCGTCGGTGATGAGCTTGGCCGAGATGTCCACCACCGCTTCGCCCGAGCCGGACGCGATGTCGAACGCGCGGATCTCGCTGATGAGCGCGTAATCGGCCACGATCTTGTCGCCGGGGCGGCTCACTGATTTCAGGCGTCCGGAATTTTCGAGGCTCTGGATCAGCCGTGTCTGGACGAGGCGCGGCAGGCGGTCGGCCCATTGTCCGCCGCCGAGGAACGACAGGGCGCCGCCGGCCTGACGAACGATGATGCGATCCTGCTCGAAGGGCTGGAGGCCGACAGGCTCGGCCACCGAAATCGACCGCGCCGCCACGCTCGGCCGGCCGGAACTCGGCAGGGCGGCGAGGTCGAAGGTCATGGGCGCGCCGCCGCCACAACCGCCGAGCAGGGCGGAGAGGCAGGCGAGCGCCAGGGCATGCGAGCGAAACGTCATCCGAAGGGCCTGGAAACCTGTGCAGCGCTGCAAGAAGCGCAACCGTAAACTACGCCATAGCGGTTTCCGTGCCGTGACGCCGGACACATGCGGCTAGGCTTTGCCGGGTTCAGCGGCCACCGTTGTATTCTGGCAACGATGGCTTGCCGCCGAAGATGACCTGCGACGGGTCGCGCTCCAGGCTCTTCACCGTCCGGTTCAGGGTGTTGAGGGTGCGCTGGCCGTCCGAGGACAGGGCTTCGACCTCGCGCCGCCCGGTCCCGCTGAGGCGGCTGAAGCTCGACGCGATGGTGGAGGTGCGCTTGTCGAGATTCTCCGACAGGGTGCGGAAGGCCTTGCCGGCATCGCGCACCGAGATCGCCGCCTCGCGGACTTCGGCGAAGGTGCTGCTCCCGGCTTGGCCCGAGGCGGAGCCGAGGAAGCTTTCGGCCCCCTTCAGCACGTTGTCGACCCGGTCGGCCGAGGCGTTGAGCTTGCCGGCAAGCGAGCGCGCGTCCTTCACCGCACCCTCGATGTCGGGGCTCGCGGTGCTGAGCGCGGCGGAGAAGCGCTCGGCATTGTCGATGACGCGGTTGAGCTTCTGCCCGTCGATGGCCTTCACCAGCGAACTCACCGCAGGCCCGGCATCGTTCAGGGTCTTGGAAAACGATTCGACGTTGGCGAGTGTCCGGGTGATGGCGCCCTCGTTGCCGGCCACCAGCTTGTCGAGGCGCTGCAGCACGTCATCGGCGCGCTGGGCGATCTGCTTGGCCGCCGCCATCATGTCCTGGATGTCGGAACTGTCGGCAAAGATCGTGGGTGTCTGGTCGCCCGAACCCGGCGTCAGGGGCGGCGAATCGGCGTTGCCGCCGGAGAGCGAGATGGTGGAGACGCCGGTCAGCATCGCGGAATCGAGGCGGGCCCGGGTGTCGGCGCGCAGGGGCGTGGTCCGTTCGACTTCCACCATCGCGACGACCCGGCGAGGGTCCTGCGGCAGCAGGCGGACATCCATCACCTCACCGACCTTGATGCCGTTGAAGGCCACGGTCGAACCCTTGGCAAGGCCGCCGACGCTGCCCGAGAAGACGATGCGCACGCTCTCGCGCACCTGACTGCGCGATCCGCCCTGGAGCCAGAACACGAAGCCGAAGGCCGCCACGACGACCGCGAGTGTGAAAGCCCCGACGAGGGCGTAGTTCGCACGAGTCTCCATCGGATCAGCGATACCTCGGCGTGGCGGGGCGAGTGCGGTGCGGGGACGCACACGGTGCGCGAGCCCCGATCGATCGCTGGGCTATGTGGCGCACGGCTCCGCTCGGGTGCCGCGCAGATTGGTTGAGAGGCATTCCGGCCGATCGGCTCGGCGCAGGCTCCCTTTTCGGGAGCGCAACGGGACGCGCCGATTCGCCCGAAGGCTTTTTATAAAACTCGGATGTGTCGGCGTGGAGCTCAGCGAGGCTCCCTCTCCTGGAAGGAGAGGGTTGGGGTGAGGTGTGGTCCATCTCCGGAGAGATCGCACACCTCACCCTGTCCCTCTCCTTCCAGGAGAGGGGACCCGCGATGCCCTCGAATCGTGTACGGACTCGGATCGGTATGACACGGGCTCCGGTCCGACCGAACGGCGCCCGCATAGTCAGGACGGCGTTAGGCGGTTGCATGCCGGCCTCCCTGCGGGACGATCGCGCGGGCGCGCTTGCCGTGGAAATACGAGCGCAGCCAGGGGTGGTCGCTCGCCAGCATGGCGTCGATCGGCCCCTGCGCGATGATCTGGCCGTCGCCGAGCGCCGCGATGCGGTCGCAGGCGGTGTAGAGACTGTCGAGATCGTGCGTCACCATGAAGACGGTGAGCCCCAGCGTCTGTTTCAGGGTGGCGACGAGTTCGTCGAACTCCCCGGCGCCGATCGGGTCGAGGCCCGAAGTCGGCTCGTCGAGGAACAGGATTTCGGGGTCGAGGGCGAGAGACCGGGCCAGCGCCGCGCGCTTGATCATGCCGCCCGACAATTCGGAGGGGAGCTTGTCGGCGGCATCGGGCTTCAGGCCCACCATCTCGATCTTGAGGCGGGCGAACTCGTCGAGCAGGCGCTCGGACAGGTTCAGGTGCTCGCGCATCGGCATCTGGATGTTCTGCTTGACCGTGAGCGCCGAGAACAAGGCGCCCTGCTGGAACAGCACGCCCCAGCGCTGCTCGATCTGCCGGCGGCGGGCCATGGTCATGGTGTCGACGTCCTCGCCGAACACCTCGATCGTGCCGGAGCGCTTCGGCACCAGGCCGAGGATCGTCCGGGTGAGGACCGACTTGCCCTGGCCGGACGGGCCGACGAAGCCCAGGATCTCGCCGCGATAGATGTCGAGGTCGAGCCCCTTCATCACGATCTTGCTGCCGAAGCCGACCACGAGGTCGCGCACGCCGATGATGACGTCGCGAGGTGGGGCGCGGTCGAACGGCGCGGGGGGCGGGGACATCTGGTTCACGGCGATCAGAAATCGATGGCCGCGAAGAACACGGCGAAAAGTCCATCCAGTACGATGACCATGAAGATAGACTTCACGACTGAGGCCGTGACGTGACGTCCGAGCGATTCTGCCGATCCTTCGACGGCGAAACCTTCGATTGTCGCGATGATGCCGATGATGAGGGCCATGAACGGCGCCTTGATGAGGCCGACCGCCACGTGGTGGAAGGAAACGGCGGCCTGGAGCCGCGCCAGGAACGCGTCGATCGTCATGCCGCCGTAGAGCGAGGCGGTGAGGCCGCCCCCGGCCAGGGCTGCCAGCGAGGCGAGGAAGGCGAGGATCGGCAGGCCGATCACCAGGGCCAGGATGCGCGGGACGATGAGGATCTCGATGGGATCGAGGCCCATTACCCGCAGGGCATCCACCTCCTCGCGCATCCGCATCGAGCCGATTTCGGCGGTGAAGGCCGAGCCGGAACGCCCCGCCACCATGATCGAGGTGAGGAGCACGCCGAGTTCGCGCAGGATGAGCAGGCCGATCAGGTTGACGACGAAGCTCTGCGCCCCGAAGCGCTGCAGCTGGAAGATGCCCTGCTGCGCGACGATGCCGCCCACCAGGAACGAGATCAGCATGATGATCGGTACGCCCCGAAAGGCGACCTGTTCGAGCTGGTTGACCAGGGCCGTGCCGCGGAAGGTGCTCGGCCGCGAGGCGACGCGGATACAGGCGGTCACCACCTCTCCGAGGAAGGCGAGGCCGCTGACCATGTCGGATTTCGCGCCCACGACCCGGACCCCGAGATCGTGCAGGAAGCCCATGAGGCGGCCGCGCTTGGGCGGGCCGGCATAATCCTCGTCCGGCAGATTCATTTCGCCGAGCAGGATACGGTGCTCGGCCGTGGCCCCCGCATAGGCGAGGCGACCGCCCGCGGCTTCGATCTCACCACGGGTCCGCTCCAGGACCCAGGCGCCGAGCGTGTCGAGCCGCGCCACCTTCGACAGGTCGACGAGGATGGGAGCGCCCTTTGCGTCGCTGGCGATGCGCGCGGCGGCCCTCTCCACGGAGGCACCCTGATCCGCCGTCCAGCGACCGCTCAGGACCACGCGTCCGCCCTCGCCGAGAAACTCGGCTTCGGCGGCGTCAGGGTTCGGCTTGGCAGCAGCGTGGCGCACGCGGCGCAACTCCCGGTTCATGCGCAACTAAAACGCAGATCAAGGTTACGGATTGGTCAAGACCCGCGACAAGCGGCGGAGTGCTGACCTACAAACGGGGCGGTGTGAAGGGGGCAAGTGTCGCTGCTCTCGCGGAAAGTGACACGAGGCACAGGCCGGATAGGGCGAGCGGCGCCATCAGGGCGAAAGCGAGCGAGCCCCCGCCGGCCTGGTAGGCGACACCGCAGAGGATCGTCGCGCTCGCCGAGGCGCAGGCATTGACGGCGCTCGACATGCCCTGGGCCCGCCCCCGCGCCCCATCGGGCGCGAAGGCCGAGATCGCCGTCATGGCGCCGAGCTGAGTCGCCCCGAAGCTGAATGCGTGGAGGGTCTGCAGGAACAGGGCCGGGACGAGCTCGCCGCCGATCAGGGACAGGCCGACGACGCGTATGAGGGACGCGGCGGCGCCGAGGCCGATGAGCCGGAACGGCGTACGCCAATGGGCGGGCCAGCGCCCCACCGTGGCGAAGAAGACGATCTCGGCGGCGACACCCGTCGCCCAGAGCACGCCGATCCACGAGGACGAGATCCCGCTCGCCTGCCAATGGATGCTGCCGAAGGCGTAGGTCGCCGCGTGGCTCGCCTGGATGGTCGCCTGCGCGCCGATGCAGAGCCAGAGCACGCGGGGCAGCTTCGGGCGTGTGCCGGGCGCGATGCGCGGCTGCGCCACATGAGCTTCCACCGGGCTGGCGAAGATGGTGGCCGCGGCGACGAGGGCGAGGCCGGTGAGGAGGACCGGCACGGCGAGGCGTTCCCCCATGGCGCTGAGGGCCGCCCCCCCGAGCAGGCTGGCGATGAGGAAACCGATGGACCCCGCCATGCGGATACGGGCGTAGTCGAGCCGCTTGCTGTGCCGTACGGCGGCCAGGGTGAGGTAGTCGATGGTCGGCACCAGTGGCGCTCCGGCCGCCGCGTTCACGGCGACGAGCACAGCGAGGATGGGCCAGCCGATGGCGGCACCGGCGGGCATCAGCGCATAGGTCGCCGCCACCGCCACGCTGCCGACCAGCAGGAGACGGCGCGCGGCCACGCCCCGGTCGATCAGCCCCACGAGGGGAGCCGTGGCGATGATCTTCATGGCGATGGGCAGCGCCAGGAGGGCGCCGATGATCCGCGCATCGAGGCCGAGCGCCTTCAGCCAGACCGGCATGAACGGCATGGCGATGCCGATTTCGACGAAGACGACGGCATAGAGCAGCGACAGACGCGTCGCGTTCGGCTCCGTCGGAGAGGATTGAGACAAGGGGGACCGCTCGATCGAGGGGCGAAGCGACCTCAAGCCGAAGCGTTGCCGGCCGCTGACGATGATTCGACCCGTAAAGGGGGCGTTAAAACCATCGTGTCAATCTACTGGTGCTGGTACCCGCGACTTCGCGCAACGGCGCGAGGCACCATCGAGGACACGAGTTCTATGTCTGTCATGCGTTCGCTCACCCCGGTCGATGAGTCGGAATACGACCGTATCGAAGCGGCGATGAGCGAGAGCGAACGCGGCCGCTGGTTCCTCGCCGAATATACCAGGCGCAACCGCAGTGCCGATACGGACATGCTGCTCGGCGCCATCTCGCGCCTGGAAAGCGCGGTGACGGCGGATCGCCCCTCCGACCGGGAAACCGAGCGGGTCGGACGCATGCGCGGCGACCTGATGGACATGGCCCACGCCATCGCCAGAACCAAAGCCGAGATCGCGGCGATCAGCACCGTGGATCAGGACCATAGCCGCCTGGGCATCGCCTCCGTCGCCCTCGACGCCATCGTCCGGGCCACCGAGCGCGCGACGTCGGACATCCTCGGCGCTGCGGAGGAAGTCCAGGAGACCGCTTGGACGATGCGCGAAACCGGCGCGGATGCGACGATTTGCGACGTGCTCGACCGCCGGGCGACGGAAATCTACACCGCCTGCTCGTTCCAGGATCTGACGGCGCAGCGCACGGCCCGGATCATCCATACCCTGCGCTATCTCGAAGAGCGCCTCGCGGCGATGATCGCGATCTGGGGCGGCGAGGTCGAGGCGATCCCGCCGGCGCCGGGCTCGACGGCGGCGACTGTCGCCCAGGACCTCGACCAGAGCGATGTGGACCGGTTCATCGACATGAATTCCGGGCGATCGGAGAGTGTTCGGGAAGCGAAGGACGACGTGACCGGGGAGATGGAGGCCGTCGTCGAAGAGCAGGCGGAAGAGCCGGTGAGCCCGGACATGCCGCTTTCCTCCGCCACGGAGACGGCGGACGAAGAGGCTCCGTTCACCGAGCCGCACGCATCCGAGGCGGGCGAGAATGTTGTCGCCGAGGACACCGTCGCCGAGGAAGCTATCGCCGAGGACACGAGCGAGCCTTTCGACGACGAGCCGGCCGACGATGTAGTTTCTGACGACGAGAGCACCGAGGACCGGACGACGTCACCGGCTTCCGAGAAAACCGACATCGCCACGGCTTTCGCCGATATCGACGGCCTGAGCGAGAAAGAGAAACTCGCCCTGTTTTCCTGAGCGGGACGAATGCCACGCGCGCATCGTCGACGGCACTGATAAGAGGGCCGTCATGGCCCTTCACCTCCTGAAGCTCTGCGTCGGACCCGCGACGATCGAGGACCTCGAACAACGCATCGCCCGCAACCGGGACGACGCGTTGCAGGCGGGGCGCGACCCGTCCACGTTCCACGTGACCCGAATGGTGCCCAAACGTGCCTCGGCCATTGCCGGGCAGGGCTCGATCTACTGGGTCATCAAGGGCACGCTGTGCTGCCGCCAGGCCATCACGGCCATCGAGCCCTTCACCGATACGGACGGCGTCGGCCGCTGTCGCCTCGTCCTCGATTCGGTCGTGGTCCCGGTCAATCCGCGCCCATGCCGGCCCTTCCAGGGCTGGCGCTACCTGACGGTACGGTCCGCGCCGGCCGATCTCGACATGCGTCGCGCCGACGGCCTCGCCGACATGCCCGAATCGCTGCGACGCGAGCTCTCCGTCCTCGGCCTCATCTGACCTTATTCACCCTCACCGTGATCCGGCGACGGAGCGGCGTCGGCCGCCCCGTCGCCGAAGGATGTCAGGCCCCTTCGAAGCGGCCGCTCGCATGGGCGAGCATCGTGTAGACCTTGCCCGTCTCCGAGGTGAGGTAGGCATCGGCACGACGCGAGTCGCGGTCGTTCTTAGAGACTTCGCCGAGGAGCCGCTCGAACTCGCCGACATAGCGGTCCACCGTGCGGCGGAACTCGGCATCGGCCGCGTAGCGCCGGCGGATCTCCTCGAAGGTCTGCCGACCCTGCGCGGTGTAGAGACGGCGATCGAACAGGTTCGGCTCACCGCGACGGTAGCGCTCCCACAATTCCACCGCCGTCTGATGTTCGATCATCTTGGCGATGTCGTTGGAGATCGTCTCGAGGGCGGTTCGGCTGCGGTCGACGGCAGCGCCCTTGCCCGCTTCCAGTTTCGCGGAACCGGCCTTGGCGGGCTCCGCCTTGTTGGAGCCGGCCTTGGTCGCGTCCGGCTTGGCCTGACCGTTGGGACCGGCGGCCGCGTTCGCCGGATCGGCCCCATCCGTGTCGTCGTCGAGGGAGGCGCGCGTCAGCAGGTCCGACAGCCAGCCGCGATTGTCGCGTCCCGACGGGGCACCCGCACGCGCAGTCTCGCCGGGACGTAGGGCGGGCTGGTTGCCGGCACGGGCCGCCGGGGCGGAGACGATCGTCATCTGCTGGGTCGGGCGAGCGTCGGACGACTTGTCCTCGCGGGCCTTCGGCTCGGAGGGCTTTGCGGCGACCGGTGGCGCGACCGGGTTGGCCCCATTCTGCTTCGGCTTGGCCGGAGCGGGTTCCGAGACCTGCGCGTCCTGTTGCTTGGCGGGCTGGACGTCCGCCTTGCGCGGGGCAGGGGCCACCGCCTCGGTCACGTCCACGCTGCGCCGCGAGCGGGAGACGAGCGAGGACAGCTCGTTCAGCGCCTTGATCTGGTCGGAGACGACCCGACGCATCTCGCTGGTGGCTTCCTGGGTCTCCCGCGGGATTTCCAGAACGCCGCGCTGCAGGTCCGCCCGCGTCGCTTCGAGTTCGCGACGGATCTCCGCCGCCATCTCGCGCATCCCCGCCACCGAGTCGCCGAAGCGGCCGGCCGCGCTCTCGAACACCGTCATCATCTGCTCGGATGCGCCGGAGATCGCCGTGCGAACAGCGGTCGCCGTCCGCTCGCCTTCGCTGCCCGCATCCTTGCGCAGGCCTTCGAAGGCTCCGGTCACACTGGCGCCCGCGCTTTGCGCCGCATCGGACAGGCTGCTGGCGATGCCGCGCGCCCGCTCCTCGGCGGAGCGAAGGGTCTCGGCCATCTGCGTGTCGAACCGCGCGGTCTGCTCCTCGAGGACGCCCGACCGCGCCTCGATGCGGGTCAGCACCTCTTCCACCGCCTTGTCGCGGCTGGCGAGAAGATCGACGAGGCGCGTCTCGACGGTTTCCAGAGAGCCGGCCGCGTTGGTGAGCGTGCCGGAATGAGCGCGGGCGATCTCGGTGAGCGAGGTCCCGCGGGCATCGAGCGAGGCGGCGAGGTCGGCCGCATCGCGCAGGGCGCCCTCGGCGACGGCCTTCAGCTGGTCGACCTGTTCGGCGACGCTTCTGCTGGCGCGCTCCGTCTCGGTGCCGATGGCGGAGAGCGTCGCCTGCACCTGCTCGACCCGACCCGACAGGCCGTTCTCGATGGCGCCGAGATTTTCTCCGGCATCGGTGACGAGTTCGCGCAGGGCCGAATTCGCCCCCTCGACCCGGTCCAAGACGCCAGCGAGTTCGCTGCGGAGACGATCGCTCGCCTCGTTGAGGCTCGCCAGCGCACGGGAGGCGCCACCGTCGATGGCTGCCAGCAGGGCATTCCTGGACGCCTCGGATTGTTCGGCGAGGTCCCGAACACGATCACGCAAGGTGTCGGCGAGGGGCTTAGCGCTCTCGTCGAGGATACGCGCGATCTCCTGATTGCGCTCGCCCAGGGAGGCGACGAGCTGGGAGGCCGGCCCCTCGACGATCTCGCGGAGGCGCTCGGAATGCGTCGCCATCGCCTCGACCATATGGGTGCCGCGCGTGTCGATCGTCTCCACGATCGATCCCCCACGCTCCTCGATCGCGCGGGTAATGGTCTCCGCGCTCTCGGCGAGCCGGCGGGCCAGGGACTGCCCGCGCGCCTCGATCAGAGAGGCCAGGGCGGTCGAGCGGCGATCGAAGCCGGCGACCATGTCCTGGTTGCGCCCGTCGATCAGCGCGGCCACGGCTTCGTTGCGCTGGTCCAGAGCCGTGGCGAGCGCATCGGCATGGGCCTGGGCGAGGGCGGCGTGGCGGTTCACCCGCTCGTCGAAGGCGGAGAGCATCGTCGCGCTGCGCTCGTCGACCAGGGCCGCATAGGCGTCCTGGCGGTCGTCGAAAGCGTTCGCGAGAGCATCGCCGCGGGACGCGACGAGGGAGGCGAACACCTTCATCCGGCTGTCGATCCGGTTCGTGAAGGCCTCGCTGCGGGCATCCACGGCCTGGGTCAGGGCGGCGCCGTGGTTGTCGATCGCATGAGCGAAAGCGGTCGCACGGCTGTCCACGAGCTGGTCGAGGGCGCGCAGGCACTCGTCGAACAAAGCTGCGATGGCCTGCGTACGAGCATCGACCGACTGGGTCAGTGACTGGCCCTGATCGTCCACCGTGCGGGTGAACGCGCCGGTCCGGTCTTCGACGAGATCGGTGAGGGCACGCATCCGCGCGTCGAAGACATTCCCGATGGCCTGAGCGGTGGCCTCGACGGCCTGGCTGAGGGACGTGCCGCGATTGTCGATGGCCTGCGTCAGATCGGCGGCGCGGTTGTCCACGAGGTGGTCGAGGGCGCGCAGGCGCTCGTCGAAGACGGTCGCGATCGACTGGGCGGTGGCCTCGACGGCCTGGCTCAGGGAGATGCCGCGATTGTCGATGGTCTGCGTCAGATCGGCGGCGCGGTTGTCCACGAGATGGTCGAGGGCACGCAGGCGCTCGTCGAAGACGGTGCCGATGGCCTGGGCACCGGCCTCGACGGCCTGGGTCAGAGACGTGCCCTGATGCTCGATGGTACGGGCGAACGCCGCCGCGCGGTCGTCCACCAGGGTGTCGAGGGCGCGCAGGCGCTCGTCGAACAGCGTCCCCATGGACTGGGTGCGATCGTCCACCGCCTGGTACAGGGTGCTGCCCTGCATCTCCATGGTACGGGCGAATTCCGCTGTCCGGTTCTCCACGAGGGCGTTGAGCTCGCCCAGGCGCTCGTCGAAGAGGGCGCGCAGGGAGCCTGTGCGGTCGTCGAGGGACCGGGTGAGGTGTCCGCCGCGCTCGTCCACCGTCTGGGCGAAGTCCGCCGTCCTGTTCTCCACGAGGGCGTTGAGCTCGCCCAGGCGCTCGTCGAAGAGAGCGCGCAGGGAGCCGGTGCGGTCGTCGAGGGACCGGGTGAGGCTGCCGCCGCGCTCGTCCACCGTATGGATGAGTTGCGTGGCGTGGTTCTCGATCAGCTCGTCGAGGGCGCGCAGGCGCTCGTCGAACAGCGTGCTCAGCATGGCCGTGCCGGCATCGACCGAGCGGGTCAGGACGGAGCCCTTCGTGTCCAGCGTGTGCACGAAATCGGCCGAACGGTTCGCCACGAGGGTGTCGAGGGCCTGCATGCGGTCGTCGAACAGGGCGCCCATCGCGTGGGTCCGGTCGTCGACGGTCTGCGTGAGGGCCGTACCCTTGGTGTCGATGGTCCGGGCGAAATCGGCCGAACGCTCCGCCACGAGGGCGTCGAGCGCCTGCATGCGGTCGTCGAACAGGGCACCCATTGCGTGGGTCCGGTCGTCGACGGTCTGCGTGAGGGCCGTGCCCTTGGTGTCGATGGTGCGGACGAGTTCGGCCGCGCGGTTCTCCACCAGATCGTCGATCGCCCGCAGGCGCTCGTCGAACAGGGCGCTCAGAGCGTGGGTGCGCGCATCGACCCGGTCGGTGAGGGCTTCGGCACGGCTGTCCACCAGGCCGTCGAGGGCGGTGAGGATGTCGTCGAACAAGGTCCGCAGCCCGTGGGTGCGGGCTTCCACCGATTCCGCGATCCTGGCGCCGCGACCGTCCACGAGTTCGTCCAGGGCTCCGATGCGCTGGTCGAACAGCGCGACGAGGTCGCGGGTCCGGGCTTCCACCGCGCCGGCCGCGCCGCCGAGGCTGGCTTCGATCGTGTCGACGAAGGTCCGGCCATGCTGGCCGAGCGAATCGTGCAACGGAGCCAGCCGGTCCTCGAAGCTGCTGGCGAGCACCTGGGAATGATCGTCCAGCATGGTCCGGATCTCGTTGGTCCGGTTGTCCAGGAGCTGGTGGACGGTGCGCACGCCCTCGTCGAGCAGACTGCCGATATCGGTGGTCCGCGTCTGGAGGGTGGAGCCGAGGCGGCCTTCGCCTTCGCTGAGCAGACGGTCCGCATCGGCGACGACGTCGCGCAGGCGGGCGATGATGGTGTCGCCGCGCTGTTCCAGAAGCTCCGCAAGGGAGGAGCCGCCGCGATCGAACAGCTGCGCCAGCTCGGTGATACGGGTGCCGAGGGCGCCGAAGACCACGCGTCCCTTCTCGTCGAGCTCCTGGCCCATGGCGGCCGTGCGCTCGTCGATGAGGGCGGCCAAGGCTTCCGCGCGGTGCGAGAAGGACGAGCGGATCGCCTCCGCCTGTCCGGCCAGAGCCTCGTTGGCATGGCCCGTCCGGCTCTCGATCATCTCGACGAGCTCGCGGGTCCGGTTGGCGAGATCCTCGTCCACGGCGCGGGTGCGGCTCTCGATGAGGCGGATCGCTTCGAAGGCCTGGGAGCCGAAGGTCTCGTCGATCAGGCGGCTGCGCTCTTCCAGCGCGGCGGCGATGGTGTCGAGACGCCCGACCACGCTGGTGTCGAAGCGGCCGACGCCCTCTTCGATGCGGCGGGACAGGTCGGTCGCCTGCTGCTCGAAGCGCTCGGCGATCTCGGTGGAGCGGCTGCCGAGGGTATCGCCCAGGGCCAGGCTGCGGCTGGCGATGTCCTGCGCCATGCCGTCGGCGCGGGCATCGAGGGTCTGGACGAGATCGCGGCTACCCTCGACCATGATGCGCGCCATCTCGCCGGTGCGCAGGATCAGGGCCTCGTTGAGGGCGGTGGCGCGAGAGCCGAGCTGCCCGTCGATCTGGCTCACCAGATGGGTGAAGGTCTCGCCGATCTCGGCGGAGCGCTTCACGGAGCGTTCCTCGAGGGCGCCGAGCTGGCTCTCCACGGTCTCGCGGGCTTCGCGGGTGCGCTCGGCGATGGTGTCGGCGACCGCCTTGCCCTGCACCGTGATGACGCGGTCCATCTCCTGCAGCTGGCCGGTGACGGTCTCGCTGAGGGTGGAGGTGTCGCGGGCGATGCGGTCGGCGAGGATATCGCCGCGCGCAATCGTCTCCTGGAGCGCCGCGAGGCGGTCGTTGAGCACGGTGTCGATGGCCTTGGCGCGGCTTTCCGTCGTGTCGGCGAAGGTGGCGCCGCTCTGCGCGAGGGCGTCGCTGACGCGGGCGCTCTGGGCGGTCACCGCCAGAACGATCTCGCGGCCGGTATTGGCGAGCTGGCCATGCGCCTCTTCGGCATGGGTGGTGATGAGGTCGGTGAGGCCACGGCTATGCGTGCCGAAGGAAGCCTCGACATCCTTGATCCGGGCGGCGAGTTCGCCGCCGACATTCTCGGCGGCCCGGGCGATCGCGCCCGTCGCCTCGGTGGCGCGGCTGACCAGGGTCTGGTCGATCTCGGACAGGGTGCGGCGCAGGGCCTCCATCGCGTCCTGGGCGCGTCCTCCCACTTCGCCGCTGAGGCCGCTGGCGGCCTGCTGGAGGAGCTGGGCGGCTTCCTGTGTGCGGGCGGCGAGCTCGGCAGAGGTGGCGGACAGCCGCTGTTCGAAGATCTGCACTGCTTCGACCGTGCGGGCTTCGAGTTCGCCGGTGGCGCTCGCCGAGGAACGCCGCAGGGCCTGGGCGGCTTCCGCCGTGCTGGCGCCGAGGCTCACCGTGGTCTCTTCCGCGCTGCGGCGGAAGATGTCGGCGGCCTCGCTGGTCCGCGAGCCGATCTCGCTGGCCAGGGTGTCGAGGACGGCGCGCAGGCTCTCGATCGCGGTGCCGGACTGGGAATCGAAGGTGCTGCCGAGAACCCCGAAGGCTCCGGTCAGGGTTAGGGTCGCGTCCTCGACGCGCTGGGTGACGAGACCGCCGACCTGCTCGCCGGCCTTGGTCAGGCGGCGGATGCTGGCATTGACCACGGAGGCCGTATCCTCGCCGCTGCTGCGGAGCGCGGCCGCTGCCTCGGCCGACCGGGTGTCGATCTCGCCGTTGAGGCCCGCCACGGTGCCCCGGAGGTTCTCCACCGTGCCCATGGCCCGGGTTTCGAAATGGGTGCCGAGGGCCGCCAGGGCCGCATCCATCGCCCGAGCGGCCTCCTCGGCGCGCTGGGTGACGAGGTCTCCCACGCGCTCCCCGGCGGAGGTCAGGTTGCTCTCGAGCGAGCCGCCCTGGACGGTGAGGGTTTCGTGCAGGCGGTTGGCCACCGTATCGATGCGCTCGGCCAGAAGACCGGCGCGATCGTCGATCCCGCTGCCGGCGGTCTCGATCGACCGGATGAGATCGTCGCGCAGGGCCGTGGTCCGGGCCGCGAACGTCTCGACGATTCCCTCGGATGCCTGGGCCAGACCCGCCTGCGCCTCGCGGGTACGGGTTTCGATGGTCTCGGATACGCCGCTGCCGGCAGCTTCGATCTCAGCGCGAAGGGCCGCGCCCCGAGCGGCGATGTCGTCGGTGATGGTGGCGCCCGTGGCGGCGAAATGCTCGCGGAGCGCCGTGCCGGTCTCGGCGAACCGGGCGGTGATCTGGCCGCCGGTATTGGAGAAGGTCGTGGTCAGTTCGGTGCCGCGTGCGAGGAACGTGTTCTCGAGGCCGCGCGCGGATTCCTCGAAGGTCTGGCGAACTTCGCTGCCCTGGCGGTTCAGGCTCTCGATCACCTCCATGCCGGTCTGGGCGAGGGTGCGGGCGACCTGGCCGGCATTGTCGGCCAGCGTCGCGGTCAGCATGCCGCCGGTCCGCTCGAAAGCGAGGGTGACGTCCGCCGCGCGGCTTTCCAGGGATTGCGTCAGGGTGTTGCCGACTTCGGTCAGGCTGCTGCGCACACCTTCGCTGGTGCTGGCGAGGCGCTGCACCAGGTCGTCGCCACGGTCGGTGACGAGGCCGACCACGCGGTCGCCGGCTTCTCCGAGGGCCGCCGTGATGGCGTCGCCACGGTTGCCGAGCGCCGAAGTGATGGCGTCGCCGCGCGCGTCGAGGGCACCGGTCACCCGTTCGCCAGCGCCGGTCACCGCCGCGACGATGCGTTCTGCCGCGCCATCGAGCTCCTGGGTCAGGTTCTGGTGCGACCCGGTGATCGCGCCGCGAACGCGCTCCGCATTGGCGACGATGGATTCGCGCTGAGCGACGAGCTCGTCGACCAGGGAGCGGATGCGGATCTCGTTGTCGGAATAGGCCCGCTCCAGGGTGGCGATCTCGCCGCGGACCAGGGTTTCCAGCTCGCCGGCACGGGCGAGCGCCCGCTCGACGCCGTCGCCCACGGCCGCGACCTCGCGGCGGACCGTCTGCGACATGGTGAGGACGGCATCGGTGGAGAAGTTCTCGGGTTCGGCGAGGCGGATCGCGACTTCGCCGACGGCGCGGGCCACGAGGCGCATCTCCTGCGCACGGACGGCGAGCATCGCCATGATCGCGAACAGGACGATGGGGCCGACGATGGCGGTGGCGCCGACGGCGGCCTGAAGCGCCGTCATCCCGGCGAAGAAGCCCTTCAGCTCACCCCCCGACTGGTTCCAGGCGAGGGCGAGGAGGGCGGCGAACCAGACAGCGGAGACGATCGCGGCGACGATGTAGGGCGTGCCGGACGGCCGCACGCGCAGGGTCTGCTGCAGGATGCCGATGTTCTGGCGGTCGTCATTGGCCACCATGGAGCGGTCCGGCGGCAGCAGACCTCCTTCGCGGCGCGGCCGGTTGCGGTCCGGCGGCGGCAGGTCGGAAGCGAGTGGCTGGTCGAGATCGAGGCGAGGGGGCGCGAGGCGGCCACCCTGCTCGCTCAGCAGATCGTTGTCGCCCACATCGGGAAGCCGCGGCTCGACCCGGGGCTCCGCCGCCTGCGTCGAGGGGAAGTCCAGGTTGAGGGCCTGCTCGATGGCGGAAAGAGCCGCCTCGGCCGGGTCCTTGAGCTTCTTTTCCGTGGCCATTCAACGCCTCGTTACGCAGATCGTCGAAGCCGGCCGCACCCGGTGATCGACGACATTTTTACCAATTTACCAAGGAAGTTTAGACCTCGGCGCGAGACCCGGATACCCGAGTGGATCGAACCGTCCAAAAAACCTTAACGGAATGGTTACCAAGCTTGGCGCCGGTTTCATTCCGTCGGCATTCTGCATGATGCCCCAAGGCTTAAACGGAAGCGAACGATCTCGGCCGCTCCTGTGGATAGACTGGTCGAGTCGGGCCCGATCGCCCGGTTCGGTTAAGGCGAGGAGACCCGTGACCCCTCTGATTGACCATGCCTACCTCTCCGAACAAACATTCGGCGACGTCGACCTCGCCCGTGAATTGCTCGGGCTCTTCGCCGGCCAGTGCCGCCGGCTGATGCCCGGAATCGCCGACGCGGATCTCGATCCGGACCGGCGGGCCGACCTCGCCCATACGCTCAAGGGCTCGGCCCTCGGCATCGGCGCCGCGCCGGTCGCCGACCTCGCGACGTCGATCGAGGACCGCCTGCGCGGGGGGAGGGATGTTCCGGCGGAGACGGTCGCCCGCCTCGACGAGGCGGTGACGGCCACCCTGGCGGAAATCGACGCACTTGGCTGATCTTGCCACGCTTGGAGGGAACGGGACGGCATCTGCGACGTAAGCGCAGGAATGTGGGGCGATAGGTCCGGTGACGCTTGCATTCGATGGGCCGCGCCTTCAAGGCAGTCGCGCTGCACAACCGGCCACAGACGTGTTGTCCGAGCCTGGAGTCTTTGATGCCCAAGATCACCTACGTCGACCATGCTGGTACGGCCAGGACCGTGGAAGCCGACGTAGGATCGACCGTCATGGAAGCGGCGATCCGCAACAATGTGCCGGGCATCGATGCCGAATGCGGTGGCGCCTGCGCCTGCGCCACCTGTCACGTCTATGTCGATGCCGATTGGGTCGATGCGGTCGGGCCGGCCGAACCGATGGAGCAGGACATGCTCGATTTCGCTTCCGACGTGCGTGCGACGTCCCGCCTGTGCTGCCAGATTCGGATCAAGCCCGAACTCGACGGGCTGAAGGTCATCACGCCGGCTCGCCAAGGCTGAGCGGACGACGACCGAGGCTTTCGCTGAAGCGCAGCAGATACTCGTCGGGATCCTGAACCAGGAATTGCCTGACGCCGACTTCCGTCTCACCGACCCGGTACCAGGCCTCGTGGGCTGGCCGGAACAGAGGCCAGGGCACGGCGTCCAGGGCCGTCAGGATCGGATCGAGAGCGTCCACCGCGATCTGGAAGTTGATCCCGCGACCGAGCGGAGGTTCCAGGGGGCCCGTCTGCCAGTTCCCGTTGACGAGGTTGAGCATCACCTGTGCTCCACCCCGCTCGATATAGGCGAAGCCGTTCTCCGGCCGGGCATAGGCCACCGCGAACCCGAGCGCCCCGCACCAGAAGGCGAGCGAGGCGGGAAGGTCGCGGATGTCGAGTTCCGGAACGAGCGGGCTGAACCCGCCCTGGGGCATCCGGTCGTCCGTCATCTCACCAGGGACCGCATGGCGCCGTCGATCCCTTCGAGGTTCAGCGGGAACATCCTGTTCGCCACGATGCCACGGATCATGCCGATCGACTGGGTATAGGCCCAGTGTTCGGTGGGAACCGGGTTGAGCCAGACCGATTTCGGAAATCGTTCCAGCACCCGCTCCAGCCAGACCTGGCCCGTCTCCTCGTTCCAATGCTCCACGGAGCCACCCTGCATGACGATCTCGTAGGGGCTCATGGAGGCGTCGCCGACGAAGACGACGCGGTAATCGGCCGGATAGGTACGCAGGACGTCTAAAAGCGGGATCGCCTCGTCGTGGCGCCGGCGGTTCTCCTTCCACACGCGCTCGTAGGGGCAATTGTGGAAGTAGAAATGCTCCACATGCTTGAATTCGGCGCGGGCGGCGGAGAACAGTTCCTCCGCCAGGGCGATGTGCCAGTCCATCGAGCCGCCGACATCGAGGAAGAGCAGCAGCTTCACGGCATTGCGCCGCTCCGGCCGGTGGCGAACATCGAGATAGCCCTTGTTGGCGGTCTCGCGGATGGTGCCGTCGAGATCGAACTCCTCGGCCGCGCCGGTGCGGGCGAAGCGCCGCAGGCGGCGCAGGGCGACCCGCATGTTACGCGTTCCGAGCTCGACGCTGTCGTCGAGATCTCTGAATTCGCGCTTGTCCCACACCTTCACCGCGCGAAAATTCCGGTTGCCGTCCTGGCCGATGCGGATGCCTTCGGGGTTGTAGCCATAGGCGCCGAACGGTGAGGTTCCCCCGGTGCCGATCCACTTGTTGCCGCCCTGATGGCGTTCCTTCTGCTCGGCGAGCCGCTGTTTCAGCGTCTCGAACAGCTTGTCCCATCCGAGCGCCTTGAGCTCCGCCTTCTCGGCATCGGTGAGGTACTTCTCCGCCAGCTTGCGGAGCCATTCCTCGGGGATCGCCGTCGATTCCGTGGCCTCGCCCAGGGTCTCGATGCCCTTGAACACGGTGCCGAAGACCCGGTCGAACCGGTCGAGATGGCGCTCGTCCTTCACCAGGGCCGCGCGGGCGAGAAGATAGAATTCTTCCACGCTCTTGTCCGCGAGGTCGCGGTCCAGGGCGTCGAGCAGCATGAGATGCTCCCGCAACGTGACGGGAACCTTGGCATCGCGCAGGGCCGTGAAGAAATGCAGCAGCATGGGCGGAGAACGCGCGATCCCGGCGCTCGGGTCAAGGCCACATCCGCATCGGTGGGAGCGCGTCCCGGTGCCACGGTTCGTGGGCCGATGTCGTGAGCCGGATAACGGAAATAATGTTGAATTCAGTAGGATATGCGGCGCGCTTTCGTCGTTCGGCATCGACGAAGCTGGGTATAAGTCGGGAATTCTGTTGATATCGCCGCAAACTGTGTTCGTTGCACCTTCAACACTGTCATTGGAATCAAACAGCTGAGAGGCAGAGTGAACGTCAAGTCAGGGCCGGGGTATTTGGCAGAGTAAGGGTGGACGTTATGGCGCTCGTCTTGCGCTCCTTGAGTGATTTCAAGCGGTTTCTGGCGAAACCGGGCGCGACGATTCAGATCGTGAGGAACACCTTCATCGAGCGCCAGCCAGCCTCGTTCCAAGAAGCCTATCGCCAGAAGGGCATGTACGAACCGCGCACTGTCCAGGCGATCTCGAAGAAGGCGGCGGTCTTCGCCATCAAGGGCCATCCCTCGACGGTCTGGCTCTATTGGGACAAGGGCACGCGCAACTGGCGCTATTCCGGCGACACCCTGGCGGTCCCGCTCAATACCGGCGTCGGCCCGCCCGATGAAATCATCTATCGCTGTAGCTTCTCACCGGGATCGGAGCCGAAGGCTCGCGCTCCCGCTCGTCCCCGCGCCAAATCCAGCGATCCGGCGCCGGCGGCGCCGACGGATCAGCCGAAGCCGACCATGCCCGAGCGCGGACAGGGCCGCCTGTTCTGATCCCTTACCGTACCGCTCGCCCCAAGCACGATTCCTGACCGACCAGCCCGCATTGCCCAGTCAGCACCATGTCTTCGACCAACGTCGATAGCTGAGGCTACTTCGCTTTCAGGCCATCGCAAGAGCATTCGTTGGTCGATCGGCCGAATTTCAGACGCGCGTTAGAATTATCCACTACTTCGACGTAAGTGGCGCGGCGGTTCGTATGGAACGATACGCTTCGCCAGATCAATCAGGCGCTCTTTGCGGGTTGCTCTTCTTTCGACGGTGCTTCCCGAGCTTCCATCATCTTTCCTGCCTCGAGGTTCTTGCCCACGGTCCGCCGCGCGCGGAAAGCCGGCCTGACCTCGGTCTCCTTGCGCTTGAGCATGGCGCGGTACTCGTCGCGCCGCTCGTGGATCGAGGCGATGACGAGGCCCATGGGGACGCCCACATCCACCAGTACGGCTTCCGAAAGCTGCAGGGACGCTTCGATGGTCTCGGGCACGGCGTCGTCGACGCCCAGTTCGTAGAGCGCCGTGGCGTGACGGGCGTCGCGGGCGCGGGCGACGATGGTGATGTCGCGGCGCTCCGCGCGCGCCGCCTCCACCACGGCCTCCACCGCCCTCGGGTTGTCGAGGGTGACGACCAGGGCGCGGGCATTGGCGATGTCGCAGCGCCGCAGCAGTTCCGGGTTGGAGGAATCGCCGAAATAGACCGGGTTGCCGAGGCGGCGGTGCTCGGAGACACGTGCCGCGTCCGCATCGAGGGCGAGATACGGGATCTTATGGCGGGCCAGCATCTCGCCGACCTGCCGTCCGACGCGGCCGTAGCCGGCGATGATGACGCGGTTCTGCTGCTTATCCGGCACCGGCTCGGCGCGGGCGCGACCGAGATTGGAGCGGGACATCCGCTTGCCGAGACGGCGCGCGAGGCTCGCCAGCCCTGGAATCGCGATCATCGTCACCGTCGTGACGATCAGCGCCGCCTGGCCGAGGCCATCCGGTACGAGCCCGCCCGCGATGGCGCCGCCGATGAGGACGAAGGCGAATTCGCCGCCGGGGCCGAGGAGAAGCGCGGCTTCCAGTGCGACACCGCGCTGGATGCGGAGGAACCGGGCCGCCACGAGGATCACCGCGCCCTTGATGAGGATCAGCCCGATGGACAGGCCGAGGATGGTTTTCGGCGCCGCCATCAGCTGGGCCGGGTCGAGGTTCATGCCCACGGAGACGAAGAAAACCCCGAGCAGCAGCCCCTTGAACGGGTCGATCGTCGCCTCGATCGCCCGGCGATACTCCGTCTCCGCCAGGAGCAGGCCCGCGACGAAGGCGCCGAGCGTCATCGAGAGGCCGCTCGCCGCCGCCGTCAGGGCGGTCGCCACGATGACGAGGAGGCAGGCGGCCATGAACAGTTCCGGCGAGCGGGTCCGGGCCACGAGCTGGAACAGGGGGCGCAGCGCGAGGCGGCCCGCCACCACGATGAGGACGAGGGCGATGGCCGCCTGTCCGAGCGCCAGGGCGAGCGCGCCGCCGACATCCGCCCCGTCACTGCGGCCGAGCACGGCGATGGCGAACAGCATCGGCGCCACGGCGAGATCCTGGAACAGCAGCACGGCGAAGCTGGCGCGGCCCGCGGGCGTGTTCAGACGCTTCTGTTCGGCCAGGACCGGCAGGACCACGGCGGTGGAGGACAGGGCGAGCGCCAGGCCGACGATGACGGAGGCGGCCAACGGCACTTCGAGGGCGAACAGGATGATGCCGATGACGAGGGAGGAGGCCAGCACCTGGGCCGATCCGAGCCCGAAGACGAGGCGGCGCAGGGTGCGGAGCCGCTCCCATGACAGCTCGACGCCGATCATGAACATCAGGAAGATCACGCCGAATTCGGCCAGATGCGCGATCTCGGACCGATTGCCGATGGTGAAGATCGACACCCATGGCACCGTGTCGGCCAGTCGCCCCAGGCCGAACGGCCCGAGGATCGCGCCCGCTCCGATGAAGCCCAGCACCGGACTGATGCGCAGCCGGTGGAACAGCGGCACCACCACGCCCGCGGTGACGAGAAAGATGATCGCTTCCTTGTAGGATCCGGCGTGAACGTCCGTCATCGAGCTGGGCAATCTCCCGAGGGTGGTGCGCGCGAAGGCCGGCCGAGACGGGGCGGCCGAAGTTCTGCACAGGGAACTCCGGCCGCGGGAATCGATCGGGTCGCCGGCAGCGAGGAGAGCATGCAAGCCCATGTACCGCCTGGGCAACCTGCTTTTTGCCGGCCCATGCGGATTTCATCCCTCGCCGCACTCAGCCATGCATGCGGGACGCGCTGGCGCGGAAGGGGTTTTGCGCTGCGATACGGAATGGCGCAAAAACGGCACAATGGCCGCATAGGGCGGAACTTAACGATCGGTTAAGCCCCAGCTTACCTCACGGTTTGTTGCGTCGTTCGTCGCGTTTTTTGAAGACACGAGTGCCTCATGCGAAAGTCGCCGCCCAACCGGGATGTTCAGCGCGAACGACGTGACTGGATCCGTGAGTCCGAGCGCTGGACGCACGAGCGCCATCTCGAGAAGGGCTACCGGATCAAGTGGGGCTATGTCGGGATCGCGTATCTCGTCGAGTTCATGGTCATCGGCGCGTCCCTCTGGGGCGCTTGGCTGTTCGCCGGGGTCTACAGCGACGGGGACGACAAGGCCTTCTACTTCATGCTCCTCGCGCCGCTGGTCTACGCGGCGGTGGAGCTCTGCCGCGTGCCGCTGGGCATCCTGGCCCGCACGCAGCGCTCCTACTTCATCCGGGCGCTGGCAATCGTCGGCATCATCTTCGCCGCAGGCGTCACCACCAAGTCGGTGTCGCAGCTCGGCGAGATGATGTTCCACCCGCGCCTCATGGATGCGGCCAAGGCCAAGACCGCCCTCAAGGACGCGCAGGCCGACCGCTCGACCATCGACAACCGCATCGCCGCCGCCGATGCCCGTGTGGCCCAGTACACGACGGAACTCGACCAGATCGAGAAGCGCGCCGCCGAGAATGCGAGCCAGCTTTCGGCCTTGCCCGCCCAGCGCTGTGAGCGCGTCTCGGGCACCAACAGCAAGGGCCAGCGCTATTCCAACCTGAAATGCGTCACCGATCCGCGCACCGCCACCCTCAATGCCAGTGTCGGCAAGGCCGGCGCCGACCGGGCGGTGGTGACGAAATCCCTCGAAGAGGCCCGCAAGGCGCGGGCCGAACTCGACCGTGGCGTGGCCGAGCGCAAGGTCGCCGATGCCGAGCAGGCTTATCGCAATTCGGTGAACCGCTCGCAGCTCCACTCCTTCACCGCCATGGTCTACGGCGTCGATCCGATCGACGTGACGGACGCGCAGGTCCACGCGTTCCTGCGCATCTTCGTGTTCGTGCCGGCCCTCTGCGCCGCCTTCGCCTCGACGATCCTGGCGCTCTGCGCGGTCTCGGTGCGCAAGACCTTCATGGACGAGGACGATCTCGGCGCGGCCGTGAACCTCGAGGCGACGCCCTACATGCTCGACTCGATCACCGATTCCATTCGCCAGGAGATGGGCCTAGCGCCGCCCAAGCCCGTGCGCGACGTGACGCCAACGGGTGAGGTGATCCCGCTGGACCGCCGCACCGCGCCCAATATCCACATCCCGCCCGCGGCTAATGCGGGAGCCGGCGCATGAGCATCCACGCATCGGGGACGCCGGAAAACGTCGTCCTGGCCCAGAGCGTCAACGGCCGGCTCCGGGCCGAGACGAGGATCACCGCCGCGCGCGCCTTCCTGTTCCGGGCCATCGGGGCGGGTGCTTTCGCGGCGCTCGCCGGCATCGGCATCGGCGCGGCGTCCTATGGCTACGCCTACATGAACCAGTTCGACTCGGCGGCGGAGAAGATCGCCGCCGCCATGCAGGCCGCGCTGTCCGACGTGACGCTGAAGACCAAGGGTGAGGTGACGCTCACCGACAACGTCCTGAAGCTGGAAGGCGGCCCCGTCCGCTCCTCCCCGTCGCCGACCCAGGCCCAGCTCGGCAAGGACGCCGCCCCCGCCTCGAAGGCCACGGTGAACACCACCTTCACGGTGTTCAAACAGGTCCCCTACATGGACGGCCAGATCGTCACCGGCTGGAACTTCCGCGCCAATGAAGAGGTGCCGTTCCAGCAATATTGCTACTTCTCCCGCCGGACCAACGAGGCCAAGGGCCAGGTCGAGATGAAGATCGATCTCGCCATGGACGGCAAGGTTCTGCCGCAACCGCAGAAATCCGACGTGAACCTCGCGATCCTGGCCTCGAACTGCGTGTGGAGCGACGGGAAGTCGCTCTGAGGCAGAGTTCCGAATCCAGGGTAAGGAAGGGCGGAACGACTTTGAGTAACCCGCGCCGTCATTCCGGGGCCGCATCGCGGAGCCCGGAATCCAGAGCCTCCACGCAGGCTCGATAGACCACGTTCGGTGGTTCTGGATTCCGGGCTCGCCTATGGCGACCCGGAATGACGATGCGGGGATCGAAATCGGGTTGGACCTTCTCGCAGATCGGAAACTCGAGTTCGAATCATGCCGGTCGTTCGACCTCCCTGGCCAAGGCCGCCGCCGCCCGGTCCAACGGCGCAAAGGGCGGCCGTCCACGAAAAACGGCCTGACAGGGTGGTGTCGGACCAAGCGATTCATCCGCGCCGCATCGGCCGATCCGACGACGATGTGTACCTTCGCTCTCGCCAGGCTTACCGGTCACAGAGCCTCTTCCAGAAAGCCGACGCCTCATGCGCTTTACCGGTACCGCCGATTACGTCGCCACCTCGGATCTCACCACCGCCGTCAACGCGGCCATCGTGCTGGAGCGGCCGCTTCTGGTGAAGGGCGAGCCCGGCACCGGCAAGACCGTGCTGGCGGAGGAGATCGCCAAGGGGCTCGGTGCGCCGCTCCTGACCTGGAACGTCAAATCCACCACCAAGGCGCAGCAGGGCCTCTACGAATACGACGCGGTCTCGCGCCTGCGCGACAGCCAGCTCGGCGATCCGCGCGTGTCGGAGATCGGCAACTACATCCGGCGCGGCAAGCTGTGGGAGGCGTTCACGCATCCCGAGCGTCCGGTGCTCCTCATCGACGAGATCGACAAGGCCGATATCGAGTTCCCCAACGACCTGCTGACCGAACTCGACCGGATGGAGTTCCACGTCTACGAGACTGGCGAGACGATCCGCGCCGAGCGCCGCCCCATCGTCATCATCACCTCGAACAACGAGAAGGAACTGCCGGACGCGTTTCTGCGGCGCTGCTTCTTCCACTACATCAAGTTCCCCGATGCCGAGACGCTGAAGGCCATCGTCGAGGTGCACTTCCCCGGCATCAAGCATCGCCTCGTGGAGGAGGCCCTGCGGGTCTTCCTCGAGACGCGGGAGGTGCCGGGCTTGAAGAAGAAGCCCTCCACCTCGGAATTGCTGGATTGGCTCAAGCTCCTCGTGTCGGAGGATGTCTCCCCCGAGACCCTGCGCGAGCGCGATGGCCGCAAGCTGATCCCGCCGCTGCATGGCGCGCTCCTGAAGAACGAGCAGGATGTCAGCCTGTTCGAGAAGCTGGCCTTCATGATGCGTCGCGAGGGAAGAGGGGGCTGAAGCGGGCGGGTATCGAGCCGCGCCGTCATCCCGGGGCGCCGGAGGCGAGCCCGGGATCCAGAGCCGTGACGATGCCAGGAATGGGCTGGACCTGCGTTTCTGGATCCTGGGCTCCGCTACGCGGCCCCAGGATGACGCGGGGACATGAACCAGGGCGTCGCCATCGAGGCCGGGCCTTGGGGTGAGCGAAGGCAGGCCCGGATAGGGCCGACATGTCATCGGAGGATTGTCCATGAAGATGAAGAAACTCGGCCGGACCGGCCTCGACGTGTCGCCGCTCTGCCTCGGCTGCATGACCTATGGCATTCCCGAGCGCGGCCCCCATCCCTGGACCATGCGGGAGGAGGAGAGCCGCCCGCTCATCCGGCAGGCGATCGAACTCGGCATCAACTTCTTCGACACGGCGAATTACTATTCCGACGGGACCAGCGAGGAGATCGTCGGGCGTGCCCTCAAGGACTTCGCCGACCGCGACAGCGTCGTGCTCGCGACGAAATGCTATTATCCGCTCAAGGACCAGCCCAATGCCGGCGGCCTTTCCCGCAAGGCGATCTTCGCCTCCATCGATGCCAGCCTGAAGCGGCTCGGCACCGACCATGTCGATCTCTTCCAGATCCACCGCTGGGATTACGGCACCCCCATCGAGGTGACGATGGAGGCCCTCCACGACGTGGTGAAGGCCGGCAAGGCCCGCTATATCGGCGCGTCCTCGATGTACGCCTGGCAATTCGCCAAGGCCCTGTTCACCGCCGATCTCCATGGCTGGACCCGGTTCTCGACGATGCAGGACCATTACAACCTCCTACACCGCGAGGAGGAGCGCGAGATGCTGCCGCTCTGCGCGGATCAGGGCATCGGTGTCCTGCCCTGGAGCCCGCTGGCGCGCGGGCGCCTGACCCGCGACTGGGACGAGCGCAGCGCGCGCCAGGATTCCGACGAGGTCGGCAAGCGGCTCTACGCCTCCGCCGAGGAGGCGGACCGGGCCATCGTCGGCAAGGTGGCGGAGATCGCGCAAGCGCGAGGCGTGTCGCGGGCGCAGGTGGCCCTGGCCTGGGTGATCCAGAAACCGATCGTCACCGCCCCGATCATCGGGGCGTCGAAACCCACCCACCTGACCGATGCCGTGGCGGCGCTCGACCTCGCGCTCGATGCCGACGAGATCTCCGCCCTCGAATCGCTCTACACGCCGCACCCCGTCGTCGGCTTCCAGTAAGGTCCATCCTCCATGCGCCGCCTGATGCTCCTGCGCCACGCCAAGTCCGACCGTTCGCCGGGCGTGCGCGATATCGACCGTCCGCTGAACCCACGCGGATTCAAGGCCGCGCCGCAGATGGGGGCCTATCTGGCGGCGCAGAATCTGATCCCCCAGAAGGTCGTCGTCTCTCCGTCCTTGCGGACGCGACAGACTTGGGAGGGCATGTTCGCCGCCCTCGGCAATCCCGAGGTCGAGATCGTCGACGCGATTTACGAAGCGCCGGAAAGCGCGCTGCTCAAGGTCATCCGGGCGACGCCGGCCGAAATCCGGACCCTGCTCATGATCGGGCACAATCCCGGGCTGCAGGATCTCTCCCTCGATCTCGTGGGCGACGGCCCCCGCGAGGCGAGGGCGCGGCTCTCGGTGGAATTCCCGACCGCGGCGCTCGCCATCATCGATATCGAGGGCGATGCCTGGACCGAGTTCCGCCCCGGCGCGGGCCGGCTCGAACGGTTCGTCACGCCCAAGGGTCTCGACCGCGACGACGCCGCCTGAGGCGATGGGGAGAGATTGAACGGATCACCGGCTGGGCCGTTGCTCAGTGCCATGGCCCGCCACCGCTGATCCCGTGTTCGTCACCACACTTCTCGTCCTGACATCCCTGATGCCGCGCATGGGTATCGGCCTCGACGCCATGAAGTCCGGCGTCGCTCGCGCGGAATCGGCCGTGGCGATGGTTGCTCCTCCCTCCGAGGCCCCGGGTTTTCTCGCCAGCGAGCGGGCGGTGTCGAATTGGCGGGCGGAAGCGGGGACGGCCCTGCGTCCCGCTTCGCTGGCCCTGGTCGCCCGCTACGCGCCAGTCCCGCCCGCTTTCGTGGCGCGCTGCGTCAAGCTCAACAATTACTGGTGCATCAAGAGCGCCCGCTGGCGGGGCGAGATCGGCAGCGATGCGGAGGGGCATACCGGGTTTGCCAAAGCCGGCGACGGCGCCGATGCGGCGGCCTCCCTGCTCCGGCGCTATTACCGCGAGTTCGGCCGCCGCAACGCCCTGTCCATCGTCCGTCGATGGGCGCCGGCGGAATGCGCTGTTTCGAGCGCCGGGGTTTCGGGCGGAAAGGTCTCCACTGGTCTCGCACCGCTCGGTCTCGGCAAGACCCTGCGCGCCCGCTACCTCGCCCGCCATGCACGGGGAGGAATGCGCAAGCCCCGCATGGTCGCGCGGGGCGGGCCGCTACGGGTTCAGCCCTGGTCGCCGCTGGCGAGGATGGCGGGCGCGCAAAAGCCGAGGCCCGTCCGTGTCGCGGGGGCCGCCGAGACGATCGGCCGTCCGGCGATCACCCCGATCATCGCGAGTCCGTCCGAAACCGGGGCGACATCGCCGTCCGCCCGGCTGGCGGACCGGTTCGCGGCGGAATCCGCGGCTTTGCCCGCCCTCGCCGCCGGACTGCCGGGTCTGCGGCTGCAGGATCTGGCGGCACCGGCACCGCTCTGCGGGAACGACGAGGTCCGCATCCGCAATTACGCCACCCGGATCGCCGCCAGCGTCGGCCTTAAGATCGAGGACGATCTGGCGTTGTTCGATGCGGATGGTCGGCCCTCGCCCCGTCTCGCCCCGGTGATGCTCGCCATGTCGGCGGTGGAACTCGGCGTGCTGCGGGCGGGGCCGGATCTGGTCGAGGCCGCAATCGAACGGCTCGCCGCCGCCCAGGTCGATCCTGGCCAAGTCGATCCCGGCGCGGTGGACCGATGACGCGTCCGGTTCTTGCGTTCGCTTGACGCGCGCGCCACCTCACCCCTGCATTCGCCACCCATCCTCCCCCTCCGGCCAAACGAGACCCTCGCTTCATGATCAGCTTCGCCTCGCGCGCGGGCTCCGCGATCCAGGCCTTCGCCGAGGCATCGAGCGATCTCCTGATCCAGCCGACCCTGAGGCTCGGCGTCACCGGTCTCGCGCGGTCGGGCAAGACGGTGTTCACCACCGCGTTGATCCATCATCTGGTGGAAACCCATGCCCTGCCGGCCTTCGCCCCGGCGCATGAGGGACGGCTGCGCCGGGCCCGCCTCGTGCCGCAACCCGACGACGACATTCCGCGCTTTCCCTACGAGGATCATTTCGCGGCCCTGACGGAGCAGCGCCTGTGGCCACGCTCCACCGACCGGATCAGCCAGTTCCGCCTCGCTATCGAATACGAGCGGAAGGGCGGCTGGCGCTCCGGGCCGGGCACGTTGATGCTCGACGTGGTGGATTATCCCGGCGAATGGCTCCTCGACCTCGCCCTGATCGACCAGAGCTACGCGGAATGGTCCGCCGCCACCATCGCGGGCACCCGCCGCACCGGGCGTGCCGCCATCGCGGCGCCCTGGCTGTCGGTGCTGAAGGATCTCGACCCGTCCGGCCCCCTCGACGAGGTCGTGGCCGAGCGGGCGAGCATCGCCTTCACCGCCTATCTCACCGCTTTGCGCGCCGGGCCGGAATCGGTGGCGACCACGCCGCCGGGCCGCTTCCTCATGCCCGGTGACTTGGCCGGATCG
Source organism: Methylobacterium sp. SD274 (assembly GCF_017355285.1). Taxonomy (NCBI): domain Bacteria; kingdom Pseudomonadati; phylum Pseudomonadota; class Alphaproteobacteria; order Hyphomicrobiales; family Methylobacteriaceae; genus Methylobacterium; species Methylobacterium sp. SD274. The sequence continues at coordinate 115,034 of NZ_JADIJP010000008.1, forward strand.
CCGGCTCTCACCTTCGCGCCCCTCGACGCGCTGCCGGAGACCATCGTCCCGAATAGCCTCGCGGGGCTCATGGAGCGGCGGTTCGAGGCCTACAAGGCCAAGGTCGTGGAGCCGTTCTTCCGTAACCACTTCCAGCGGGTGGACCGGCAAATCGTCCTCGTGGACGTGCTCGCCGCCGTCGATGCCGGGCCGGCCGCCCTCGCCGAATTGGAAGAGGCGCTCGACACCGTGCTCCTCAGCTTCCGGATCGGCCGCAACACCATCCTGTCGCGCCTGTTCGCGCCGAGGGCGGACCGCATCATGTTCGCGGCCACCAAAGCGGATCACCTGCACCAGACCAGCCACGACCGCCTGGAGGCTTTGCTGCGGCTCCTCGTCTCTCGCGCCATGCGCCGGACCGAGGCGGCCGGCGCTCGCGTCGGCACCGTCGCCCTCGCCTCCGTGCGGGCGACGCGGGAGACCACCGTCCACGATGACGGCATGACCCTGCGTGCGGTCTCGGGAACGCCCGAGGCGGGCGAGCATGTGGGCGACGAGATTTTCGACGGGCGGAGCGAGGCGGCGGTGTTCCCCGGTGAGTTGCCCTCGCGACCCGAATCCGTCCTCGACGGCGCGGTCCCGCCCGGATCGCTCCGCTTTCCCCGCTTCCGCCCCCCGCTGATCCGGCCCGACGCCCATGGCCGCCCCGGCCACCTGCCGCAGATCCGCCTCGACCGGGCGATGCAGTTCCTCATCGGCGACAAGCTGACGTGAGCGCCACCGCCCATCATCCCATCCCGCCCGCCGACCTCATCCTGAGGTGCCGCGCCAGCGGCCTCGAAGGAGGGTTCCAGGCTCCCCTGCGCGAACTGGAGGGCTCCTTCGAGGCCTTCGCTTCGCTTCGGCACCTCAGGATGAGGTGGGTGGATGGGGGAAGGCTGGTCTCGCGGTTTGCCTATTACGCCTCAGACAAAGTCCGCCCATGACCTCTCCGAACCGTCCCCGCGCCTTCCGCATCCCCGCCGCCGAGCCGGCCGAGGGCCTGGAGGGCATCGTTCCGCCGCCGGTGCCGCCGAACGCGGTCCGGATCGTCGAAGAGCCGTTCGAGATCGTCGAGGCGGCGGACGGCACCGCCGTGCCGGTGGCTCCGAAATCCCGGGCGCCCTGGTTGTCGGTGCTGATGCTGGCTTTGGGCGGCCTCGTCTCCCTCGCGGTCGGCCTGTCGCTGGAGCGGATGATCGCGGACCTGTTCTCCGCCGCGCCCTGGCTCGGCGGCGTCGCCCTGGCCCTGCTCGTCCTCGCGGCCATCGCCTTCCTCGCCCTGGTGATGCGCGAGCTCGCGGGCATCTGGCGCGAGCGCCGGATCGAGAAGCTGCGGGCGAAGGCCATCGAGGCTATCGCCACGCGGGATCACACCGGCGCGCAGGCGGTGGTCGCCGAGCTTTGCGACCTCTACGCCACGAGGACCGGACTCGCGGCCGGCCGCCAGCGCCTGAAAGCGCTGGGCGATACGATTCTCGACGTGGACGACCGCATCGGGCTCGCCGAGCACGAACTGCTCGAACCCCTCGACCGGCAGGCCCGCAACGCCATCGCCTCGGCCGCCAAGCAGGTCTCGGCGGTGACGGCGCTCAGCCCGCGCGCCATCGTCGACGTGGCCTTCGTGGTCTTTGCCGCGGTGCGCCTCCTGCGTCAGATCGCGACGATCTATGGCGGGCGTCCGGGCTTTCTCGGATTCCTGCGTCTTGCCCGCGCCGCCTTCGCGCATCTCACCGTCACGGGCGGGATGGCGGTGGGCGAGAGCATGATCCAGCAGGTCCTTGGCCTCGGCATCGCCGCGCGGGTCTCGGCGAAGCTCGGCGAGGGCGTGCTCAACGGCCTGATGACCGCCCGGTTCGGCCTCGCCGCCCTGGCCGTCTGCCGCCCGCTCCCCTTCGTTAGGGAAGAGCCGCCGCGCCTGTCGGACGTGGCCGGCGAGCTGCTGAAGCCGATGGGTGGGGCCGAGAAGGCGTAAATCAGAGTCCCTTGAGGAATCCCGCCAGGCGCATCAGCCCTTCGGGCCAGGGACCATGCCCGCTCGCCACGTTGATGTGGCCGGATTCGCCCGCATCCACCAGGGCGGAACCCCAGGAATAGGCGAAGTCCTCGGCCCGGTCATAGGCGCAATAGGGGTCGTTGCGGCTCGCCACCAGCAAGGACGGGAAGGGCAGGGGATCGCGCGGCACCGGCGCGAAATCCGTGACGCTGGATGGCAGGTTCGGCGTCTGCTCCACATCCGGGAACGCCACCAACAGGGCACCCCGCACCTTGCCCTCGGGGAAGGCGGGCGCGGCCTGCACGGAGGCGACCACGCCGAGGCTGTGGGCGATGAGGATCACCGGACGCGTCGCCGCCTCCACCGCCTCGACGATACGCGCGCGCCAGGAGCCGGCTTCGGGATGGTGCCAGTCCTCCTGCTCGACGATGCGGGCATTGGCCATGCGAGCGGCCCAGCCGGCCTGCCAATGGCCGTCTTCCGAGCCTGCGTAGCCGGGGAGGATGAGGATGTCGCAATCGGCGAGCTTCATCCTGCCCCGATAGCGGCTCGCTCGCGCGGCGTCGAGACGGATGAGGGGAATTGGGCAGGCATCGCAGCTTGGGTGAAGTGCCTCCGGGCTGCGACAAGCGACGGCCTATCATTTTCATCGAAGGCCCGCCCGGATCGAGGTTTCCCGCGTTAGCCGAGTGTCGCGCTCGTCAGCGTGGCCGGGAGAATGCACATGACGAAGCTCTTCATCGCCAATATCCGCGCAGCCAAGGGTTTTCGCCCTCTGGTCACGGTCCGGGCTGCCGCCGAGGGCGAGGCCAAGGTCTTTCTCGCCGCGGCCTATCCAGACGACGAGATCGTCGATGTGGTCGAGCCGAGCGACTGGGTCAGCGATGCCGATACCGGGTCCGCGCCCGGCGATATCCGCGAGCATGCCGGTGTCGAATGGCAGGCCCCATAAAGCCTCAACGAGACGAGGGGGCGACGGCTTCCCCTCGCTGCCGACGCGGCTTTCGTCGGCCAGGCACATAAGATCACGGCCGTCCCAGACCATAGGCCATCGCCGAGATGGCGATGAGGAAGGGCGTCCAGAAATGGACCAGGCCCAGGCCGCTCCACACCGTGAACCGCTCGTTGCAGCCGGTGGTGTTCATCGCGCATCCCAGGGGGACGAGGTAGAAGAACCAGAAGGCCGTCGCCACGAGCAGGACAAGGCCGAAGATCAACGCGGCGATTCGCATCCTGGCCCTCCTCCCGCACACAGACGCCCTTCGGTATCGGGGTGTCGCGCACTGCCGAACGACTCGATCTCGGTAAGATCGGATGCCGTCACGTCTTATGGGCCTTCCCGCAGGGCATCGACGGCGTGACCGGCGAGGTTAGCCCCCAGGAGCCGCTCGGCGTCGAAGCCCCCAAGCGGACGAAGGCGGCCGGGCAGGTCGGCGATGTCGCGCTGCCGCCTGAGCGCGGCCTCCCGTGCCGTTGCCAGTGTGACGGCCTCGAACTGGACCGGATCGCACGGCCGGCTTTGGGCGAGGCGGCGCAGATCGGCCGAGATCACAGTGGCGATCTTCGGGTAGCCGCCGGTGGTCTGCCGATCCGCCATCAGCACGATGGGCAGGCCGTTGCCCGGCACCTGAATCGAGCCCATGACGGTGGCGTCGGAGACGATGTTGTAGCCGCCCGCGCCATGGGCGATGGCCGGGCCGTCGAGCTGGTATCCCATCCGGTCGGCGCGATGCGACACGGTGAAGGTCGAGCCCAGCAGCGTGTCGATCCCGACTTGGGTGAAGCGTTCGGCCTGAGGGCCGAGGATGACGCGGATCGGCGCGTCCCGGTCGAGGGGAACGGCATCAATGGTCCGGTCACCCAGTGCGGTGCTCTCCATCGCGGCGAAGGTCAGATGGTCGCCGGATTGGAAGAGCCGGCCCTCGACGCCCCCGATGCCCGCGCGGAGATGGAGTGAGACGCTGCCGAGCACGGCACCCGCTTCGAACCCGCCGGCCACGGCCAGGTAGACGAACGCTCCCTCACGCGGCGGGTCCACGATGAGTTCGGCGCCTCGCGCCAGGGTCGCGGTGCGGTGACCGGCAAGGGGGGCGCCGTCGATACGGAGCGTGCAGGGCGCGCCAGCGCAGGCGAACCATCCCTGTTCCGCCTCCATGACGAAGCGGCCGCCGCCGAGCCCGAATTCGAGGACCGGTGCGTCAGGGGCATTGCCCACCAGCGCGTTGGCGGTCGCCATGGCGAGGCGGTCCATCGCACCGGAGCCGGAAAGGCCGTAGCGCTGGTAGCCCTGTCGTCCGCCATCCTGGAGGCTGAGCGAGCCATGGCATCTGCGGATGACGAGACGCCCGGTCACGGCGTTGTCTCGCATTCGACGATGCACTCACCGGCCCCCGCTGCCCGGTCGAGTTCGTCCCATCTTTCCGGCTCGATGGGCAGGAAGCGGATGGCGTCGCCGGGCTCGAACAGGAAGACCGGGTCGCGGCCCGGCAGGAAGGCGCGCACGGGGGTCCGCCCGAGGAGATGCCATCCGCTCGGGGCGGCGATGCTCGCCACCAGAGCCTGCACGCCGCCGATGGAGATGGTGCCGGCCGGCGTCACCGGCCTCGGGCTCTCCCGGCGTGAAAGAGCGAGGCTCGGGTCGAGACCGGAGAGATAGGCGAAGCCCGGCAGGAAACCGTTCATGGCCACCCGGTAATCGGCTGCGGCATGCCGGGACACGACCTCGTCGGCGCTCAACCCGTGATGGGCGGCGACGTCGGCGAGATCGATGCCGAAGGACCCGCCATACACTACCGGGATGCGCCATAACCGGCGTGGCGTCGTCTCGGTCGAGACCGCGCCGATCAAGGCGAGGAGCGAGGCTTCGATCCGGTTCGGCTCGGCCGCGCAGGGATCGAGATGGACCGTCAGCGAGCGGTAGGTGGGGACGGTCTCGACGAGCCCCGGAATGCCGGCATCCCGCACGGCGCGGTCGAAGGCCAGGACCATCGCATTGGCTTCGGGGTCGATCGTCTCACCGAACTCCACGGTGATTGCAGTGTCGCCGCACCAAAGCAGGCGGGGCTGAGGGGCTGACACGGGTCGCGGGGCCTCGCTCGACGCAATCTCCGTCGGCCCCGGGGGCAACCCCGATTCCGACACTCGCTCCAGTCCGAACACAAAAGGGGCGGCGCTGTCGAGCGCCGCCCCTCTTCCGTCGCGAAATTTGGCTCGGAAACCTGCCCTCAGTGCTGGCGCACCGGCGGCACATCCGGCTTGCGGAACGGCTCGGAACCGCCCTGGGTCGTGGTGTTGAGATTCTCTGGGTCGAGCGCGCTCTCCACGAACTCGCGGCCACGGTCGGCGAAGTCGCGGGCGTAGCGGATGCCCTGGTCCTTCACCTCGTCGGACCAATGTCCCACCGTCTCGTCCTCACGGCGCGTCCTGGGAAGCAGGGCACCGAGGAGCATTCCCGCCGCGAGGCCGACGACGCCGACGAGAAGCGGGTTCTCGGTGACGAACTGCTCGACATTGGTCTTCCCGCGGTCGAGGCGCTGGCTTCCACGCTCGGCGAACTCGCCGATGCTGCGACGGCCGGAGCGGTGGGCGTCCGACGCCCATTCACGGGCGTCGTCGTAGGTCCCTGACGCGCGGTCGAGCAACGATTCCGCCTTGTCCTTGACGGTGTCGCGGGCGTCGAGGGCCGCGGCCTTGGCGCGGTCGGCATAGCCCTCGGCCTTCGATTGGGTATCGTCGGCGAGGTGGCCGGCCTGGTGGCGAAGGTCGCCGGCCGTGGTCCGTGTTTCGCTGCGCGCGCGGTCGGAGATGTCGTGGAGCGAACGGGCGGTCTCGTCGCCGTGGGGGAGGCCGGCGGAGACGGCGATATCCTCGGGGAGGGAGCTCTTCGGCCCGCCCGGAATGCTGCTGGAACTCATGGATGCGACTCCTGTCGAATGGGGATGGGGCGGCGATGCCGCTGCCGGATCAGTCGGGTGTCGATCGGCCCGTGATGGCTCAGATCTGGTTTGCTTCGGCCAGGTCCTTCACGGGCTGGCGGGTCGGCTGGTCGGGGTCGTAGGCCTTCGCGGCCACGCCCGGCGTCACCGGCAGCGCACCGTTGGGATCGATGACCGGACGCTTCGTCAGCGTCTGCCGATCCTTGCCGGTGCGATGCAGAAGCCAGCCGATGCCGGCCGCGATGAGCAGGACGGGGACCGGGTTGCGCCGTATCGCATCGAGAGCGCCGTCATAGGCACCGCTCAGCGGGGTCCGGCGGACATTGCCCAGCATGTCATCGACGATGCTCGGGACAGAGAGCCTGTCCTGAATGCGATCGATGGTCTGATCGAGGCGGGCACGGCTCGCCTCGATGTCCTTCTCGAGATCGTTCAACGATTCACTCATCCCGAAACCCTTTCCGACAACGCACGCGCGTCCTGGCGCATCTGCCGTGTCGTGCGGGTCGGCGCCAGGGTGGAGAGTGACATGGTGCTCCGCCCGATCAGGGCGAAGACGATGGCGATGACCAGAAGCACGCCTCCGACGATGAGAGCGGACAAGGCTTCCGAATGCACCACCGTCGCGAGCCATTTCACCAGGGCGTCCACGAGGACGAACAGGGCGACGACCCCGAAGACGCCGGCACCGACCATCAGCGCGAGGCCGATGAACAGCGTGCGGACGTTGCTCGTCATCTCGTTGCGAAAGAGCGCCATCTCCTTGCGCGCGAGTTCGCTGGTCTCGCGCAGGGCATCGCCGACGAGGCTTTGAATGCTGGATTGAGGGGCGTTCGACATGGCGCCCGCCTAGCTTCGGAAGGAATCGCGGGCATCGCGGTCATGCGCGATGCTCGACGACTTGATGAAGCGCGAGACGACGAAGCCGGTCACGAAGGTGGCGACGGCGACGGCCACCGGCGCACGGCGGGCGAAGGCTTCCGCCTCGTCGTAGAACTCGGCGAAACTGCGGTTCTCGATGGAGGAACCGAGCTGTTCGAGTCCCTCGGCGGCGCTGTCAAAGAACGCCTTGATGTTGGGCTGCTCCTCGAAGGACTTGCTCGAATCCCGCAGGCCCTGCGCCAGGTCGTTGACGGACTGGGCCGCGTCGCCTTTGCGACGATCGGCATAGTCGGTGGCATGGGCGCGTGCGGCGGCGACGAATCCCCGTCCACGCTCGACGGCCACGTCGGCGATGCCCTCGACATCGCCCTTCAGCGTCCGCCAATCGCCGGTCGGAGTAGCAGCCTCGCCGGAGCCGATCCCGGGGGCGTTCGCCGCGGATGCCGGGCCAGTGGGTTGATTTGCGTTCACGCGCATACTCCTCGATCACTTGTGGTCTGTGTCACCTGTGGCTCTTCAACATCACGGAAACAGACGCGGTTCCGAAGGGATTGCGCTGCGTATGCAATGCTTGGACGGTGGCGCTGCCGACGGTCGGAACCATCGGCCCGGCGGGATTCACCTAAGCTTACGTTGGGTGCCGGACCGGGCCCATCCTGGCGCTCGACAGCCGCCGAACCGACCGGCGATCCACCGCCGAACCGACATTCATGGTGCTGAACTCTGGCCGCGGGCGGCGCGGTCGGCTAGGTTGGTCGGCGGATTATCAACATACGTAGCCGTATCCGACGGATCACCGCCGGGTTACGCGCGTTGACTGTCGGAATCATCTTGTCCGGTGCGCCCATGGTGCGCCGCACGCTGAGGACCGGAGCCCGCTGAGTGGCACGCCTTGTCATCGTATCGAACCGTGTGGCCATCCCTGAAGACAGCGGGAAATCCGTTGCCGCGGGAGGTTTGGCGGTCGCCGTCAAGGAGGCCTTCACGTCCTATGAGGGCCTGTGGTTCGGCTGGAGCGGCAAAGTCGTCGAGGATCCGTCCGAAGAACCCGAACTGATCGATCGCGGTCGCGTTCAATACGCCGTGGTCGACCTGTCGCCTCAGGATCACCGGGAATATTATAGCGGGTTCGCCAACCGTGCGCTCTGGCCGATCATGCATTACCGGCTCGGCCTGGGGGCGTTTTCCCGTTCGGATTACGCCGGTTACCAGCGTGTGAACCGGACGTTCGCGCGGGCTCTCGCCAAGCTGATCGAGCCTGACGACATCATCTGGGTCCACGATTACCATCTGCTGCCGCTCGCCTCGGAGCTGCGCGGCCTCGGGATCGCCAACCCCATCGGCTATTTCCACCACATTCCGTGGCCGGCCGCGGACGTATTCAACACGCTGCCCGCCAGCGGTGACCTCCTGCGCGGCATCGCCGATTACGACCTGATCGGCCTCCAAACCGATCCGGACGTCCACAACCTGTCGCGCAATCTCATCGACGAATTGCGGGCCATTCCGCTCGGCGGCGGGTCGCTGATGGTCGATGGGCGCCGGACGCGCATCCGCAGCTTTCCCATCGGCATCGATGTCGCCGGGTTCAAAGAGGCGGCGGAGAATGCCGGCGCCAACAAGACTGTCCGCGAGACCATGGCGGGCCTGCGCACCCGCAAGCTTCTCATCGGCGTCGACCGGCTCGACTATTCCAAGGGCGTGCCTGAGCGGATGGAGGCGGTGGACCGCTTCTTCGCCTCGAATCCCGACCAGCGCGGCAACGTCGTCTACCTCCAGATCACGCCGAAATCCCGCACCGAGGTGCCGGAATACGAGGAACTCAGCCGCGAGGTGAACGAGACCGTCGGCGAGATCAACGGCGCTCTCGGCGAGCCGAACTGGACCCCGATCCAGTACGTGACGAAGGCCTATCCGCGTCCTGTCCTCGCGGGTCTCTATCGCGCCGCCCGCGTCGGCCTCGTCACGCCCATGCGCGACGGGATGAATCTGGTCGCCAAGGAATACATCGTCGCCCAGACGGCGGACGATCCGGGCGTGCTCGTGCTGTCGAAATTCGCCGGCGCGTGCCGGCAGCTTCCCGAGGCCCTGCTGGTCAATCCCTATGACCGGTTCGAGGTGGCGGAGGCGATCCGCACGGCGCTCTACATGCCGCGCGGCGAACGGATCGAGCGCTGGAAGCCCATGGTCGAGCGGATGACGCGTGAAGATGTGGATTGGTGGGCGCGGAATTTCTTGACGGACCTGGAGAACTTCCGCACCGTCGAGCGTGAGCCACCCCGCGCCGCTGCTGCCGCAGAGTAGCCCCCCGTCGTCCTGCTAACGGCGGGGCGAGCGGTACCGGCCAATCAGGCCGGTTGCGGGACAGGGCTCCGGGGTACCGTTCTTGCGTGACCCGCGCCGACGACCGGCCCGCATTCGTTGGGCCTATGCACCTGCGAAAGGCCTCCATGATCGGCATCGACGAGGGCGTACCCGGACCTCTCGGGGCGCATTTCGATGGTCGCGGTGTCAATTTCGCGCTATTTTCCGAGAACGCCACCGGTGTGGACCTGTGCCTGTTCGAGCCGGGCGAACGCCACGAACATCGCGTCATCCCGCTCCCCTGCCGCACCGACGACGTCTGGCACGGCTATCTGCGCCGCGTGTTTCCGGGCCAGCTCTACGGCTACCGGGTGCACGGCCCCTGGGACCCGGCCAACGGCCATCGTTTCAATCCCGCGAAGCTCGTTCTCGACCCCTATGCGCGCGAGATCCATGGCCGGATCCGTTGGCACGATTCCCTCTACGGGCACCGTCGCGGCCTCCAGCGCGAGGACCAGATCGACCGGCGCGACAGCGCGGCCCTCATGCCGCGCGGCGTGGTGACGGCCCCCGACCTAACCGAACTCGCGATCACTCCGATCCGTCGTCCCCTCGGGCAGACCGTGATCTACGAAGCCCATGTGAAGGCGCTTACACAGCTTCACCCGGCGATTCCCGAGGCGGAGCGCGGCACCTACGCCGCCCTGGCCCATCCGGCGATCATCGAGCACCTGCTGAAGCTGGGTGTGACGGCGATCGAGCTTCTCCCGATCCAGGCCTTCGCCGACGACCGGTTCCTAGTGGAGAAGGGGCTGGTGAATTTCTGGGGCTACTCGCCGCTCGGCTATTTCGCGCCGGAGCCGCGCTATCTCGGGGCGGCCGGGGCCGGCGGTCTCAAGGCGGCGATCCGCGAACTCGCCGCCGCCGGGATCGAGGTCATCCTCGACGTCGTCTACAACCATACCTGCGAGGCCGATCATACCGGACCGACCCTGTCGTTCCGGGGCATCGACAATGCCAGCTATTACAAGCTCAACCCGGAGAACCGGCGGCAGGAGATCGACTGCACCGGTTGCGGCAATACCCTCGACCTCGACCACCCGCGGGTGATGCAGCTCGTCCTCGACTCCCTGCGGCATTGGGTGACCGCCTATGGTGTGGCGGGGTTCCGCTTCGATCTCGCCACCAGCCTCGGGCGCACGCCGCACGATTTCACCCCCAGGGCGGCGTTCTTCCAGGCCATCGCGCAGGATCCGATCCTGTCGCGGGCGAAGATGATCGCGGAGCCGTGGGATATCGGCATGGGCGGCTACCAGCTCGGCGCCTATCCGCGCGGCTGGGCCGAGTGGAACGACCAGTTCCGCGACGGCGTCCGCGCCTTCTGGCGCGGAGACCACGGCATTCTGCCGAAGCTCACGCAGGCGCTGTCCGGCTCGCGGGAGATCTTCTCCGGCTCCGGCCGTTCGCCTTTGGCCAGCATCAACTACGTGGCGAGCCATGACGGCTACACGCTGGCCGACGTCGTCGCCTTTGAGGAGAAGCACAACCACGCCAACGGCGAGGACAATCGCGACGGCCACGGTCACAACCTCTCGCGCAATTACGGCGTCGAGGGTCCCACCGACGATCCGGCGATTCTGAGCCTTCGCGCGCGGCAGAAGCGCAACCTGCTGGCGACGACCTTTCTGGCCCAGGGCGTCCCGATGCTTCTGGCCGGGGACGAGCGCTCGCGGAGCCAGAACGGCAACAACAACGCCTATGCCCAGGACAACGCGATCAACTGGGTCGATTGGGAGACCGATCCGGATCCCGGCCTCACGGCCTTTGTCGCCAACCTCACGGCCTTGCGCCGCGAGCAACCGGCCCTGCGCCGCCTGACCTTCCTGACCGGTGCCGTGATCGGGGAAGGACCTCTCCGCGACGTTCACTGGCTCTCGCCCTGCGGTGCCGAGATGGACGACGAGGCCTGGGCCGACGGACACCGGCAGGCCTTCGGCATGCAGATCGGCAACGATCTACCGAGCGCGGACCGCCTGCTGATCCTCATCAACGCTGCCGAGGACGCGATCGATTTCACCCTGGCCCCGGTGATCGGCGGGCCGTGGATGGTCGTGTTCGACACGACCCGACCGACGGGCGCGGTCCCGGCCGGGCAGGCCTTGTTCCCCCCCAATGCGCGTCTGCGCCTCGATCCCCGTTCGCTCTACGTCCTGCGCGGAAGACAGGCCGCGTCCTACGAGATCTGAGGGATGGGGAAGCGGTCCGGTCCGGCCGCTCCCGCCCCGATCAGCGGTCGTCCACGCCGCGCCAGGCCGGACGGCGATCCGTCTCCGCCAGGGTGTCGCGCGACGAGCCGGCGAGAGATCCCGCCACCTGCCGGACCAAGCCGTCGGTGGCTTGGCTCAGGGCCTTCTCACGCGTATCGGCCGGCAACGCTCCCCAGGCGACGGAGACGGATTTCTCCAGCGACGGCGCCGTCATGCGCGCCGCGAGGTCGGGATCGTCGCGGTGGGCGGCGAGGTAGGAGAGGGCGCCGATGGCGAGGCAGACGCGGATGAGGAACGACATGGGCTTTCCGGACTGGTTCGGTGTCGGCCGTGAGCGGGCCCGTGCGACCGAGCCTCCGCGCAGAACGTAAAGCCCACATCACGCACGCCCTGAAATCCAGAACCATGGTGAACATGGCTTTGCCACCACCCTTCAGCGAACCGGCATGTGGTGCCGGGCCCTGTGGATAGCGGGCGATGTGCCCCGAAAGGGACCTTCCGCCGAATAGGCCTGGTTACGGACCGGAAAGCATCCGCGAACAATCGGAGGGGTCTGCGCAACACTCGCTTAAGTCGGGTCTGCGAGGTTTGGCATCAGTCGAGTTCAAGTCGAACCCGAGTCAAAGTCGAGCAAGGGGCGACGAAGCGGCCTGTTTGGCACTTCGCGCTGTGCGTGTGCGTATTGCGTATCTACAGCGGCCTGGCTTCCCTGATCGATCTCCGGCTCGCCGGACTCGTGCATGAGTCGGTGATCGACGACGATGCCGTGCGGTTCCGGCACGAGCGGTTCCTGGTGTCGCGCCTCGCGACCGGGATCGTGATGATGGCCTGCCTCCCGCCTTATCTGCTCTGGCGGGGCGTCCCCAGCGGTCTCGAAGTGCTGGCCATCGCCAGCCTGATCCTGCCGATCTTCGCCGCCGTGTTCCTGTCGCGGACCGGTATCCTCTGGGTCGCCCATGCGATCTCGTCGGCGGGTCTCACCGGCCTCGTGGTCTGCCTCGCCCAGATGTCAGGCGGGGTGAATTCCGCCGCCGCGATCTGGCTGGTGGCGATCCCGCTGGAGGCCGTCGTGTCCGGCTCACGCCGCGCGACGCTGGCCGCCGCCTTCATCGCGATGATCGGCGCCCTGGTCGTCGCCTTCCTGCCGCCGGGCAGCATTTCGCTGCCCCTCCTCGACCTGTCCCGCTCCCTGGCGATGCCGGTCTTCGCCATCACGGCCATCGGTCACGTGGCCGCCCAGGCCCTGGAGCATCTGCGCCACGAGGACCGTTGGCTGGCCCGCATGCGCGACAACGAATTGCGCGACCGCATGCTGCTCTCGGCCATCGACGACCTCGTGACCTGGCACGACCGGAACGGTCGCGTCATCGATGCGAGCGCCTCCTCGACACGTTTCGTCGGCATCGAACCGGGGCGCCTGCGCGGACACGGCCTGCTCGACCGCGTCCATGTGGGAGACCGTCCGGCCCTGCTGCAGACGATCAGCGACGTGGCCGCCAGCGGCAAGCCCGCCACCGTCCAGTTCCGGCTGCATCTCGACGCGGCCGCCCAGCGCGCCGAAGGCGAGCCGCGGGTGATCTTCGCCGAAATGCGGGCCCATTGCATCGTCGGCACCTTGTCGGGGATCGAGGGATCGAGTGTGGTTTCCGTGACCCGCGACGTCAGCGAGCATCGTCGCCACGCCGAGGAACTGGAGCGCGCCCGCGCCGAGGCCGAACGCGCCGACGACCTCAAGAGCCGGTTCCTCGCCACCGTCAGCCACGAATTGCGCACGCCCCTCAACGCCATCATCGGCTTCTCGGAGGTCCTCGCCGGGCAAAGCTCCATGACGCTCGGGCCCGAGCGCAGCCGCGAATATGCCGAGATCATCGGCAGTTCCGGTCGCCATCTCCTCGACGTGGTGAACGCGCTCCTCGACATGTCGCGCATCCAGAGCGGCAATTTCGATTACGTCCCCGAGGTGGTGAATGTCGGCGCGCTCGTGCGGACCTGCTGCGACCTGATGCAGCTGAGGGCCGACCAGGGCGGGATCACGCTGGTGCGCGGCACCGACGGGTTGGGGATCGACATCATGGCGGACCCCCGCGCCTGCCGTCAGGTGCTCATCAACCTCCTCTCCAACGCGGTGAAGTTCACCGCGCCCGGCGGGCGGATCGAGGTCTCCGTCCGGCGCAGCGCGGCGCATCTCGACATCGTGGTGGCCGATACCGGGATCGGGATCGGCGCGGACGACCTGCCGCGTATCGGCGCGCCGTTCTTCCAGGCGGGCAGCGGCTACGACCGGACGCATGAGGGGACCGGCCTCGGTCTTTCGGTGGTGCAGGGCCTCGTCGGCCTGCATGGCGGCAGCATCTCCATCGAGAGCGCCGAACGCCAGGGCACCAGCGTGACCGTGACGCTCCCCCTCGATTGCCGGCGCGGGTCCAGCACCGCACCTCCGGCCCCGATCCGCACCGGCATCCGCCGTTCGACGCCCCTGCCGAGCCTCGACGGGACGGTGGTGCCGGTGCGCCGACCGATGGGGCTGTTCGACCCCGCCCCCGAGGCGGTGAGCGAACGCTACATTCCGATGCAGCGCGCGGGATGAGAAATCTCCGCGACCTCCAAGGCCCCACGCGCGCCTCGTCCCGGCTTCGATGTCCCGGACGAGGCGCGCGCATTCCGTACCGGCACGGCGTTTCGCCGGGGCCGGTTTTCCGTTCCCGGCTCGATCTGTCGGGCCGTCGTCTGCGTTCGAGGGGATAGACCATGCGCGAACCGCTGCCGAAGCGCGACCAGCGCGAGATCATCGTGCCGACCAGGACGGCGCAGGCCTCCGCGCCCCGCCGCAAACCCGCCTCCGGTCCCGCCCGGCGGCCCGCCTCCGGCTGGTTCCGGAACGTCGTGCAAGCCGTCGGCGGGTTCGGGCGTTTGTGCCTGCGCCGGCCGGGAGAGGTGCTCGGCTCGGTCGTTGCCATCGGTGCGGTGGCGGCCGTCGCCCTGAATGCGCTCGGCTACCAGGGTGGCCGCCACCCCGCGCCGCTCTTCCCCACCCTCGGCAAGGGTGCCGGCACCACCACCGCCGCCAAGCCGGTATCCGGCCAGACAGCCGAGCCGGCGAAACTGGCGGAAGCCGCGCCGCGCAAGATCGAGGTGCCGAAGCCCGAGAGCGCCCCCGAGCCGAAAGCCGCGCCGGCCATCGAGGCGGCCAAACCCGCGCCCAAGCCCGCTCCGGCGGCGTCGACCAAGCGCGATGTCATCGCCGACATCATCAAGGCCGGGGAAACCACGGCGTCGGTGACGCCGAAACCCGATCAGGCCGTGGCGCAGGCACAGCGCGCCCTGGTGAAACTCGGTTACGGACCGCTCGTCGCCGATGGCGTCCTCGGCCCCGGCACACGGGCGGCCATCGAGAAATTCGAGCGTGACCGCAAGCTCCCGGTCAAGGGCGTCGCCGCCGGCCGCACCTTGCGCGAACTCGCCTCCCGTGCCGGCTCGACCAAGGGATAAGGGGCCGGATCCGGCGTTCTGCCTCAGACCTCGGTGTGTGAGGGACTGAGAGCGGCAAAGCCGCTTTCGGTATCGACGGCGCGTGAACGCGCGAAGCCCCCGCGATGTCGGCGTGGAACGGTCAAACGGCAATCGTCGTTCCTGCCCGCTCGCGCCTCTCCCCTGACGGTTCAGGAATGGCGGAGATTCTGGCCGAACACCGTTTGGCAGTTCCGGCCAACCAGTCCTTTCTCGAGCAGGGCAAGTCCCTGAACGGTCGGCCACGCTCGGGGTAAATAGAACGGCGCGTTAATCTGCCGTTCAGATAGGCGCTTTGCTCAAGTAAGCTGCATTTTGTTGGAACGGTATTTGGCAGGTCTCCGTTTATTGCTCCGTAAAGACTACAACAACTGGAGCAACCTTATGTTGAAGCAGATTCGCATCGTCGCCCTCACGACCACGTTCGTCCTCGGTGGCGCTGCCCTGGCGGTCGCGCAGTCGTCGTCCACCGTCGGAACCGGCGGCTCTTCCGCGGGCGGTGGCACCAGTTCTTCGACGGTCGGTACGGGTGGTTCGTCGGCTGGCTCCGGAAGTGGCTCGGGCACGTCCTCGACGCTGGGCACGGGCGGTTCGTCGGCCGGTGGCGGCAACAGCTCCTCGACCGTCGGCACGGGTGGTTCGTCCGCCGGCACGGGTAGCGGCTCGGGCTCGACGGTCGGTACCGGCGGTTCGTCGGCCGGCAAGGGCACCAGCGGCTCGACGGTCGGCACCGGTGGCTCGTCCGCCGGAACGTCCGGCGGCGCCGGCAAGTCCGGCAGCGCCGCTGGCCACGACAAGAGCGGTCCCGGCAATTCCGAGAACGCGCCCGGCCATAACAAGCGCTGAGCCGCAGGTCTGACCCCTCGGGCGCGGTTCCCCGGAGCCGCGCCCATCCCGCTTCCGAGGAGAGTTGCACCATGGCGCGTATGATCCTGCCGCTTCTCGGCGGCGCCCTCGCCATTGCCGGGGTCGCCGCGAGCCATGCCCAGACCAGCACCGTCACCGCGGGACCGAACGGCGTCTCGGGCGGTACGACGGTCACCACCGGGCCGAACGGAAAACCCTGTAAAATCGTCTCGTCCGATGCGGCGAAGAACACCGGAGCGGTGTCGAGTTCGGTCACGGCCGGTCCGGACGGCGTGAAGAGTTCCTCTACCGGGGGGCCGTCCGTCACCACCCGATCCGCCGATGGCACGACGAGCAGCTCGGCCTCGAGTTCGAGCTCCGGCAACGGCACCACGATGACCACCACCGGAGACGGCGACTGCGTGGTCACCGTTCCCAAGGACAAAAGGTGAGGCTGACATGACGATGACCAAGGTTCTTCCCGCACTCGCGGCCCTCGGGCTCCTCCTCGCGCCCGCCATCGCCGATGCCCAGACTCGCGGCAGCGCGACGGGCGGCAGTGCCGGTTCCGCGGCCGCCGGCGGCACGTCCGCCTCGACGGTCGGGACGGGCGGCACCTCGACGGGCTCGGACGGCGCGACGGGCTCCTCGCTCGCGACCGGTGGCAGCGCCGCCGGCGGCAAGACTAAGGATCGCTCGCACGTGAACGAGACCGGTAACGGTGGCCTGAACGGACAGGCCAAGGCGATGTCCCATGACGGCGGCACCTTCTCGAAGTCGCAGACCAAGACCAAGGTCCGCGATGGCGAGAGCGTCGAATCCCGCACCAAGACGATGTCGCACGAGCCGGGTTCGAAGCCGGTGAAATCGACCACCACGACCGGTTCGACCGTCGCCCAGTAGGTCTTCCGATCAGACCCGATCCTGGCGTGCTCAGGCTGGACGCTTCTCTGGAAACCCAACGGGACCGCCCCTCGCAAGGGTGGTCCCGTTTGTGTCTGATCCAGGCCGCAGGAGCCTCGTCGATCAACCCGGCACCGGTCGATTTATAGACCCGAGACGGGCGATCGCCATTGAGCGCCGGATCCAATCCGGGAATTGGTCCATGGAGGCCGATGCTTGCGCCAATCCATCGGTGCTATAGGCGGGCCATGCCTCGCCTGCGCTCCGATTTCTGGGTCTCTGCCCATCTCCGCCGTCTCGCCGTCGAAGGGATCGACGCAGTGCAGCGTCGGCGCGGTGCGCCCGAGGCGGGGGCCATCTTCGTGAAGGTCGACCGTCTGGATGGCCGGGCGGACCTTTATGGTCCGGCCCCGCAATCCCTCGTCGATACCGGGGACGGGGCGGACCGCAGCTTCGTCCGGCTGATGAGCGAAGCCGCGCCGCCCGATGTCGAACTCCGCATCGGCAAGGAACTGCGTTTCGACGACGATCTCTGGATCATCGAGATCGACGACCGCGCAGGCCGCCACCATCTCGATCTCGCCGAATAGAACGACGCGGGCTCCGGCGGACCGTCAGGCCGTTCCGGACTGCCGCACCCTGCCGGGAAGGGCCGGGCGTAGCGGGGCGCGCTCGGTAGCGGGCATGCGGGGACGCACCGCGTCGGGGGCCGCGTAGGGCTGGTGGGCGGAGCCGCCGTTGAGCCGCTCGGCCAGCGGCATGTCGAGAACCGCACAGAGAAGGTCTCGGGCCGCACCGCGCGGGATGGTGCGGAACAGCTTCACCAGATCGTAGACCCGGTCCACGGAGCGGGCCACGGTCTCGTTGAGGGTGAGGAAGACATACACTGCCTCTTCCTCGTGCAGCCCGACCGCGCGAAGCGCCAGGGTCAGGAGGTCGTAGCGGCGGCTCGGGTCGGGTGTCCCGGCGAGAAAATTGCGCTGCAGCCCGAGCATGTCCGCCAGTGCACCGACGAAGCCGGCCACATCCTTGCGTCCGGAGAAACCGGTGAGGATGGCTCCGGCCTCGCGCGGCAGGGGAGGCGCTGGCCGAAGTGCGGCGCGCGAGCCCACCGCCCGGCCGATCGCCTCGCGGAGTTCCTCGTCGGAGTACAGAAACAGTGGTCCGAGATCGCCAGGAGCAAGGTCGGGACGGGCGAGCAGCGCCTGGGCCAGGTCCGGCCTGGTTCGGGCGCGACCGACCAGGAGCGCGACGGTGGAGCCCTGAAGGCTGAGCTGCCAGTTCTCGGCAAGGGCGAGATCGATGGCCGCGACGTCGCGGGAGGCCATCTCGTCGATGAGGCTGCGGCTCAGATCGGCCCGTCGGGCGATGGCGACGGCGATGTCCGACCCGTCCGCCAGTGCGGCCTCGATCACGAGCGCCGACAGGTCCGGCGCCTGCGCGATGACCAGATCCCTGATCTCACCGCCGCGTGCGGCGAGTGCGGCGAGGACGGATTGCGGGGTCGCGGGGAAGGGCGCCAGCTTGCGCGCCACGATCTCGGCCGTCTCGTCGTCGACGGTCGGGATCAAGCCACCGGCGAGGGATTCGAAGGCCTCCACCGTCTTCCTGTCCCGCGCGGTCGCGGTGAGGAAGAGATCGGTCTGCACCCGGAGGATGACAGGTTTCAGATCGAGGTCACCGAGACGCGACAGTTCGATCAGGCCGGAGAAGTCCGGCGCATCGTCGAGAGATGGGGACATGGCACTTCGTTTACGCAGAACTCGCTGGACACAGCTTTAGCGAGCTTGCGTGAACCGACCTTTAAAGGGCGACGCCGCCGCGCCGCCCTTCTTGCCCCATTGCGGGATCAGCCGACCAGACGCGCCTTGTTCTCCGACGTGGAATCGGAACCCTTCGGCGGGGGGAACACCACCGGTGTCACGGCGCCGGGTGCCATCGGACCCGTGGCCGGCGCGGAGGGTTTCGACACCATCGCGGCGCCGTTCACCGGCTGGGGTTCGGCGGGTTTAGCGGGAGCCACGACGGGCGCAGTCACGGGCGCCGGCATCTCGTTGCCCTGCAGGGCTGGCGCGAGGGCCGGTTGGCTGCGATCGTCCTTGTCGACGAGGTCGCCGGTGACATCGTCGCTGGAGGGCCCTTCGAGCAACTCGGTCGGCGCCTTCCAGACGAAAGCGTCGAGATGGCCGGTGACCGGCGAGACCGGCGCCCAGCGCTCCGAGGCGATCCCGTCCGCGATCCACATCGGGTCGCGCGGTGCGTGGGCGGCCTTGGCCAGCCATTCGCGTGCCCGGCCTGTTCCCGCGCCGTGCTCGGCCTCTTCGATCTTCGCCATGGCGAGGCAGGTGCGGACGGTCGGACGCTCGGCGAGAAGGGGCGCCAGCGCTTCGCGGGCCTTGCCGAATTCCTGCGCCTCCAAGGCGGCCTGCGCCATGGCGAGTCGGGCTTCGGGGTGCCAAGTGGAAATCTTGGCGAGGGTTTCGGCCCGAGCGAGCCGGTCGCGCACGGAATCGCCCACGCGCAGGCCGAGATAGACTTTGGCGAGGTCCGGATGGGGATTGGCGCGCCAGGCCGCCTCGACGATCTTGGCCGCCTTCCTCAGGTCGCCGCGCCGCGCGAGCAGGCGTCCGGCGATGCAGGCGGCCGGGACGAGGTCGGGCGCGAGCTTGACCGCATCGAGAGCGCGCTGCGTCGCCGCTTCGGGCTCGCCGGCCTCGCGGGTCTGTGCGGCGGCGGTGAGAAGGACCGCGCGCTGGCGACGGGCGAGCCCCTTCTCGATGAGGCCGAGGGAGGCACGGCGCTCCACCGTCTCGACGGCGCTGCTCCAATCGCCATCCGCGCATTGCGCCTCCAGCACGGCCTCGTTGGCCCAGGTGACGCTGGGTGCGAGGCGCGCGGCCTCGGACGCATAGGCACGGGCGGCCACGTCGTCCTCGCGGCGGCGGGCTTCCACGAACAACCCGCGCAGGCCGAGCACCCGCGTCTCGGGATCGTTGACCATACGCTGGAACGCGTGTTCCGCCGCCTCGCGGTCACCGGAGATCTGCGCTGCCTGCGCCTTCAGGAGGAGCGCCAGCGGCTCGGCACCGAGCAGACGCTCGGCGTCGCTGGCATGGCGACGCGCCGCCAGGGGATCGCCCGAGCCGACCGCGACCATGCCCCGCGAGAGGGCGGAGAAGCCCTTGGCCCGGCGACGCTCCTTGGAGCCACGGACCAGGGCCTCGGGAAGCGTGATGATTCCCCTCACCACGGCCCAGATGAACCCGATGACGATGGCGGCGATGAGCACCCCGATCAGGGCGATGGCGAGGCTCGTGGCGACCTCGTACCCGTTCCACACGATGGTGACCGTGCCGGGCCGGTCGGCGATCCATGTCGCCCCGAAGGCGGCAATGGCGAGGAGGGCTAGAAAGGCGAGGGCGCGCCACATGGGATCACGAACTCCGGAAGGTGGCGTCGGCCGGGGAGGGGACGCGAGTATCGGGAAAGGCGGGCAAGCTGCGCCCGCACACAATGATCGAGACGGCGCCGCCCGGAGATCCGCGCGGACGGACGGACCTCACCGGGCTGTACCGGTCGACGGCAATGCCTTGAACGCGTCCGCCAGCAGCATCCGCGCGGCGTCACCCGCCGCGGCCCGCGAGGCGAGCTTGGTGCCGAACTCGCCGAACTGCCCGCGCACATCCTCGGGCAGGCCGGCAAAGGCCTTGGCCGCCTCGGCGATGGCACCGCGATCCAGCGCATCCTGCACCTTCGGCACGGCATCCTCGGTAACGGTTTCGCCGGGCTTTGCCGGCGCGTCGACCTTGCGGACCTGGACGATGGATTCGGCCATGCTCATCAGGCGCTGCTTGATGTCGCCTGTCTCGGCCACCGATTTCGCCTGGGCCGCCTTGCGGTTCGCGGCGATCCGCTCGGCGATGGGACGGAACTCGGCGGCGAGAGACGCGGCCGTCGGAGCGCCCTTGTCGGCGAAGGCCGCGACGGCGCTGAGCCGTGCCGGATCGCCGGGTTCGGAGCTGCGCAGGGCCGCCAGCGCATCGGCATAGGGTGAGCCGGTGTTCAGCGCGCCGACGATGCGGTCCGCCGCGACGACCCGCATGGCGGCCTGGACGGTGGAGGCCTCCGCGCGGCTGGCCAGTGCCTGATCGAGGCCGGCGATCTTCTCGGATTGGGCCTGGATGAGCCGCTCCACGCCCTTGGCCGCTTCGGCCGCCTGCGCCTTGTTGGCGTCGACCGCCTGCTGGCTGGCCTGCGTCGCGGTCTGGACCGCTTCCGTCGCGGCCTTCACCCGGTTTTCGAGGGTTTGCTGCAGGCTCGCGAGCTTCTGGTTCAGCGCTTCCCCGGCCTCGGCATTCGCCTTGGTGCGCGTCTCGAGTTCACCCTTCAGGGCGGTGACCTGGCTCGCAAGCCCGTCGTTGGCGGCGGGCTTGGCGGCGGTGTCGACCTTGCCCTCGACGGCCTTCAGCCTGTCCTCGAGACCGGTGAGCGTCTGGGGGGTGATGGTGGTGAGACCGGCATTGCCGGATTGGTCGCGTCCCGGCTCTTCCTGTAGAGCCGCCACGCGCTGGTCGAGCCCATCGAGCCGGGCCATGAGATCTGGCGGCAGGGTCGCGGCTGGCGCGGATCCGTCACCGGTCGGTGCCGTGGTCGGTACCGCGGACACGGATCCCGCCTTCTGCAGCGCCTCCTTGGCGGTGGCATCGGCCGAGCGGATGGACTCCTGCAGCGGCTTCAGGCCGGCCTCGTTGGCGCCGATGCGCTTGTCGAGGGCGGCGAGGGCCTCCTTCGGCGCGAGCGCGGCGATCTTCTGGTCGAGGGCGGCGATGCGGCCGTCCTCCGCGACGCCCAGGGCACCGGAGCGCTCCACGGCGAAAAGCAGGCCGGCACCGATGACGCCACCGAGGAGCCCGGCCGTGGCGACCGAGCCGAAGCCCGCGCCGCCGCGCTTGGGTTCGGGCGCGGTTACGGCCGGACCGATCTTCGGTGTCGTCGAACCGGCGCTCTTCGTGTCGGAGGGCGCGGACGGCTTGTCCGGGCTGCCCGTGAAGGTGGTGGAGCCCGAGGGTTTCGTCGCGCTCGAAGCAGGACCGGTCTTGGTGGCCTCGGGGGAATCGGAAATCCGCTTCGCCTTCAGGTCGATGATCGGCCCATCGGTGATCTCTGCCTTTGGCGGCGGGGATTGCGGGCCGCTGGCGGCTGCCCCGGCCTTCGGCGCATCGTTACGCATCGATGACGTACCGCTCGCCGCCGGGCCTGCGCCGATGGGGCCGGAACCGGCAGGCTTCGCGGGCTCGGACTTTGCCGGATCGGGCTTGGACAGATCGGGCTTGGGGCCACCGGCCTTCCCTGCCTCGAAGCTCGATGCGGCAGATTTCGGCGACTCGGATTTGACGGGCTCCGCCTTCGGCGCATCCGCTTTCACGGGGCTGGACGGAGACGTGCCCGCCTTCGCGGCGTCGGGCTTCAGCTCAGCCGGCTTCACGTCGGCCGGCTTGCCGTCCGAAGTTTTGGCGACCGTCGATACCGGTGTCGTGCCGGAGACAGGCGTCTCGGCCTTGGCCGGCTGGGCCGGTGAAGCCACGGGCGGCACGATGGGCTTTGCTGGGCCGGAGCCCACGGAGCCGGGATTCGAGGAGCCCGGCTTGGCGGCGGCAGGATTCGTGGAGGCAGCACTCGTGGAGCCGGGAATCGGCGTGCCGGGCTTGCCCATTTCAGGCTTTCCCGTCTCGGGCTTGCTGGTTTCGGGCTTGCCGGTCTCGGGTTTGGGGCCGTTCGCCCCGGTGGGCGTTCCCGGACCTTTTCCGTCGCTGTTGGGTGGATTCACGGGCTTCTTGCTCCCTTCCCGACTTTCGTCTGCCGCATTCCGCAACCTGGCGCGTTCCGCGCTCCGTTTGCCGCCCTGCGGTCACAGCTTGTCATTCGTCCTAGCACCGAGGCCGCCACCTCGGCGAGACCGCTTGTCAGAAACCTGATGTCAGGCCCGCGAGAAGTGAATCCTCATTGGCCTGCCCGGCAACGAAATGGGGAGCGATCCCAGCCCGAGCCAGGGGAGCCGCCACGTCCGCCGACAAGCAGTAATGCCTGAGCGCCGCGAAAGCTCCGCCATATCCCGCCTTGATGGCGAGTTCGCAAGCCGTCGCCGCGCTTCTTCGTGAGTAGTGCAGCACGCCTGTCAGCGTGGACGGGGTAGCGAGCGCCAACGCCACCAATGCGGGCAGCGACGGTACGGCTCGTGCGCCATAGGCGATGTGGCTCGTCAGCCGGAAGCCTGCCCGTGTCAGGGATGCCTCCGGTTCCGCCTTGCGGTCCTCCCCCGCCACATGCAGCAGGGATGCCCCCGGCAAGACCTCCCGCTCCACGAGGCCGACGAGATCGGCGGCGTTGCCGTCGGCCGTCTTCACCGATGTAAACCCGAATTCACGTGCCAGCGCCGCCGTGCGCGCGCCCACCGCGAAGACGGGGACGCTATGAAGCGGGTGCCACTGCGAGGCTTGCCGAAGCGCGTTCGCGCTGGTGACGACGAGGCCGTCGAAGGGGCCTTCGGGCAGGGGAGCATCCGTCGCCGCCACGACGAGGACCGGCGCCACCAGGGGCTCGAAGCCCAGGGCGGAGAGTCGCTCGGCCGTGCGCGTGGCGCCCGGCTCGGGCCGCGCGATCCAGATTCGTGTCGCCACCATGGCTTCGGATTCGCTCCTCGGCGGGCCGTTGGCAAGCCGCTTCGATGACACGTGGTTGCCGGTGGACGACCATCGCTGGCTCCGGCCGTCGTTGCCCTCCACCGCCATGCCCGGCTAGGGTGGGAAACCTTGTCTCCGTGAAATCCAAAGCATCGTCATGAACGTCCTCGGCATCGAAACGACCTGCGACGAGACGGCGGCCTCCGTCGTGATGCCGGGCGAGGACGGGCGCGGCCGCATCCTCTCCAACGAGGTTCTGAGCCAGATCGCCGAACACGCGGCCTATGGCGGCGTCGTGCCCGAGATCGCGGCCCGCGCCCATGTGGAGGTGCTGGACCGCCTCGTCGCCCGTGCCCTCGACGGCGCCGGAATGACGCTGTCGCAGGTGGACGGCATCGCGGTCGCGGCCGGGCCGGGCCTGATCGGCGGGGTGCTGATCGGCCTCGTCACGGCCAAGACCCTGTCGCTGGTGGCGCGAAAGCCCCTCATCGCGGTGAACCATCTGGAGGCGCATGCGCTGACGGCCCGGCTCACCGACGGCATCGGCTTTCCCTACCTGCTGCTGCTGGCCTCCGGCGGGCACACGCAGCTCGTGGCGGTGAAGGGCGTCGGCGATTACGTCCGCCTCGGCACCACCGTGGACGATGCCATCGGCGAGGCGTTCGACAAGGTGGCCAAGCTCCTGGGCCTCGGCTATCCGGGCGGCCCAGAGGTGGAGCGCATGGCCGAGAGCGGCAACGGGGAGCGTTTCGCCCTGCCGCGTCCGATGCTCGGCCGCCGCGAGCCGAACTTCTCCCTGTCGGGCCTCAAGACCGCCCTGCGGATCGAGGCCGAGCGGCTGACCCCGCTGTCGAGCGCCGATGTGGCGGACCTCTGCGCCAGCTTCCAGGCGGCGGTGGTGGACGTGGTGGTGGACCGGGTCCGCGTCGCCCTGCGCGAATTCGGCTCCATCGCGGGCCATCCGACCGCCCTCGTCGCCGCCGGCGGGGTCGCCGCCAACGGCGCGATCCGGCGTGCGCTGACGACACAGGCCAACGAGGCCGGGCTCACTTTCGTGGCCCCACCCCTCTCCCTCTGCGGCGATAATGGCGCGATGATCGCCTGGGCGGGAATCGAGCGCCTGCGCCTCGGCCTCGTGGACGATCTCACCGCGCCGGCCCGCGCCCGCTGGCCCTTCGCCGAGGCGGCGGCGGTTGCCTGAGGGTCTTTTGACAGGGACCGTGCCGCCCGTCGCTCTGCAGAGACGCTGGCGCGACCTCGTCGACCGGCGTCTTCCCCAAGCGGCCCGCGCCCGGCCGGAATGGCCGGTGCGCCTCGATCATTGTTTCGCGCGCATCCTTCTCGACAATGCCTGCGGCGGTCCCTGGCGCGAGAGCGTGGCCCCGCCCGCCTGGGCCAACATGCCGCCGGACCGGCTCTCCCTCGCCATCGATCTCGGCGAGGCGGTGCTGGCAGAGAAGGCTGATCTCGGACTCCTCAACCGGCGTTCCCTTGCCTGGCGCGGCAAGATTCGGCGCAGCGTGCCGTCGCCGGTTCCCGCCTCGCTCAAGGGGCAGGGCTTCGTCCTCCGACGCTGGCTTCGTGCGGACGATCGGCCTTTCGCGGATCTCAATGCCGATGCGGAGGTGATGCGTCATTTCCCCTCCACCAAGAGCCGGGGCGAGAGCCTGATCGAGGCGCGCGCCATCGACCGGCGCTTCGAGTCCGACGGGTTCGGGCCCTGGGCGCTCGACGTACCGGGGGAGGGGTTCGTCGGCTTCGTCGGTGCCATGCGGCTGGTCAGGCCGATGCCGTTCGCGGGTGGGGAGACGGCGGGCGCGACGGTGGAGATCGGCTGGCGGCTGGCCCGTTCCGCCTGGGGGCGCGGCCTCGCCACGAGAGCCGCAAGACTCGCCCTCGACGACCTGTTCGGGCGCTGCGGCGTGCCAGCCGTGGTGGCCTTCACCGCCGCGTGCAACACCCCGTCGCTGCGGGTCATGCACCGGCTCGGCATGGTGTTCGCCGAGGATTTCCTGCATCCGGCCCTTCCGGCCGACGACCGTCTCCAGCCGCACCGGCTCTATCGACTGAAAGCGGGCGGGGCATCCTCGATTGGGGACCAAGCGCCAGAGGACCATCGATCATGAGCGAGCGGATTGCGGTGGTGGGCGGGGGCGCCTGGGGAACGGCGCTGGCCAACGCGGCGGCGGCCACGGGGCGGCCCGTGACCCTGTGGCTGCGCGACGGGGAGGCCGCCGCGCGGCTGGAGGCCACCCGCGAGAATGACCGCTACCTGCCCGGCGTGACGCTGCACGACGGCATCCGCGCCACCGGCGAAGCGCGCGATCTCGCCGGGGCGGGCATCGTCCTGCTGGTGACGCCGGCCCAGACCCTGCGCGGCGTTCTGGGAACCCTGGGCTCGTCCCTCGATCCGCGTGCGGCCATCGTGCTCTGCGCCAAGGGAATCGAGCGGGACAGCGACGCTTTCATGAGCGCGGTGGCGGCCGAGGCGATGCCCGGCGCGCCCGTGGCCGTCCTGTCCGGCCCGAGCTTCGCGGCGGATGTCGCCCGCAACCTGCCCACCGCCGTCACCCTGGCCGCGGAAGATGGCGCCCTCGCCGGCCGCCTCGCCGCCGCTTTGTCCGGCCCGGCTCTGCGCGTCTATCACACCGACGATGTGCGCGGCGTCGAGATCGGCGGGGCGGGCAAGAACGTGCTCGCCATCGCCTCCGGCATCGTCGCGGGGCGCGGCCTCGGCGAGAGCGCCCGCGCCGCCCTGATCGCGCGGGCCTTCGCCGAGCTGATGCGCTTTGCCCGCGCCTATGGCGGACGGCCCGAGACGCTCATGGGATTGTCCGGCCTCGGCGACCTCGTCCTCACCGCCTCCTCGCCGCAATCGCGCAACTTCGCCTTCGGCCAGCGTCTGGGTGCCGGGGCCACCCCGGAGGAAGCGTCCGGCGGCAAGCTCGCCGAGGGCGCCTTCACCGCCGCCGCGCTCATCGCCCTGGCGCGACGCAACGCGGTGGAGATGCCGGTGGCCGAGGCCGTGGCCGCCATCGTCTCCGGGGGAGCGAGCGTCGATGCCGTGGTGGCGGGGCTCCTCGCCCGTCCCCTCAAGGGGGAGGCCGAATGAGAACGGGGCCGATCCACGCCTTCCTCGCCGGCACGGGTCGTGATGGCGCGCGGCGCAGCCTCGCCGACATCCTCGCCTTCGACGATGCGCGGATCGAGGGCGTGCACGACTATATCCAATGGTGCTTTCCCCTGGCCGAAGCCAGCCGCGCGGTGCCGGGCGCCCCGGTGCTGGGGCGCGACGAGGCCGAGGCGATCCGCGCCGACGAGACCGCGCGCGCCGGCCTGCGCTCGGCGCTCGCACGGATGCGGCTCTTCTATACCCGCACCGACGGCTGGCTCCGCCCCTACGACCACAATCACCTGCGCATCACCCGGATCCTCACCGCGATCCGCAGTCTTCTCGGTCCCGTCGAAGCGGAGGCGTTCCACGCCTTCGTGACCGCGCGCAACGCGCAAGCCGGCTCGCCCATCAACGATGACAGCCTGCGCTATTGGGGATCGGCCCTCCGCGACGCCTGACGGCCACGCTTTCCCGCGCTAAGGAGGCGCGACGATCGAAAAGGCGAGCGATGGCGTACTGGCTCTACAAATCCGAACCCAAGACCTGGTCCTGGGACCAGCAGGTCGAGGCGGGAGAGCACGGCACGCCCTGGAACGGGGTACGCAACCACGTCGCCAAGCTCAACCTGATGGCGATGCAGGTAGGCGAGCGCGGCTTCTTCTACCATTCCAACGAGGGCAAGGCGGTGGTGGGGATCGTCGAGGTGATCCGCCCCTACTACCCCGACGACACCGACCCGACCGGCCGGTTCGGCATGGTGGATCTCCGTGCGGTCGAGCCGCTGAAGAAGCCGGTGACCCTGGAGGCGATCAAGGCCGAGCCGTGCCTGAAGGCGATGGTACTGGTCAACAATTCCCGCCTCTCGGTCCAGCCGGTGACGGAGGAGGAATGGTGGATCGTGCGCGGGATGGGTGGGCTCGTTTAGAGCTTCCCCACCTCGTCCGACCAAGCGATCACGTCGTCATGAATTGCGCCACGGCACGCTGGAACGTCTCCGGCGCTTCCTCCGCGACGAAATGGCCGCTCTCCTCGACGATGACTGTCTCCAGCCGATCGCTCTCGCGGTTCAGCGCGTCCGACAGGCGCGAGCCCACCCCGTAACGGCCCGTGATGGCCAGGATCGGCATTGTGAGACGGCGTCCGGCGAAGCTCGCCGCGAGCGCGGCGTCGTCCTTGAGAGCGCGATAGTAGTTGAACCCCGCTCTCATGCCGCCAGGCGATGCATAGTGCCGCGCGTACTCCGCGATCGCCTCGTCCGTAACGGCCTCCTTGCGGTGGGACCACGCCCTGATCTGGTCGCGGATATAGCCACGCTCCCGACCGGCCGTGAGCTTTTCGGGGATGTCGGGGGCCATGTGGAACCCATAGTGCCACGCTCCGCCCCGGAGCGGGTCCATGTTCTCCGTGCCGGGAAGAAGGCAATCGGCGAGGACGAGTCGGGAGATCCGGTCGGGGTGCAGATGCGCCAGGACGTAGGCCGCCTTGCCGCCCATGTCGTGCCCGACCACGCCCGCACGGCCACCCGCCTCGTGGTCGATCAGAGCGCGGATATCTTCCGCAATGGTACGTTTGTCGTAGCCCGACACGGTGCGCGCCGAGAGACCGAGGCCCCTGAGATCGGGGGCGATGATGGTGAAGCGGTCGGACAAGGCGGCCATCGTGGCCTTCCAGGCCGCCCAGGTCTGCGGCCAGCCATGCAGCAGGACCAGGGGCGGGCCGGAACCGGCGACGACGTAATGCATGCGGATGCCATTGAGCTGCGCGAAGCGACTGGCCGCTCCCGGCGGCAGCACGCCCGCATCCAGCCCGGAATCGGGCACCGCCCCGAGCGCGGGCGCGATCCCGAGCGCGAGGGAGGCGCATGCGGCGGAACGGAGGAGGTCTCGGCGCTGGATCGGCATGTCGGCATCCGTCATCGTTGCGATGCAGAATGGTTGTCCGATGCCGACGCAGCGTCTACGCGCTGGACAGCGCTCGTTGCCATAACCAGGGGTTATGCGTGGATCTCACCGTCGCCCTCCGAGCCTTCATTCGCACCGTGGAGCGCGGTTCGATGACGGCGGCCGCCGAGGATCTCGGGATCTCGCAGCCGGCGGTGAGCAAGCTCCTTCGCAATCTCGAAGCCCATACGCGAGCCCGGCTGCTGGAGCGAAACTCCCGCGCCATCCGGCCGACACCCGTGGGCTTGCGTCTCTACGAAGCCTCCAATGGCGCCCTCGCCACCATCGACGCCGCAATCGACGAGGCTCGGAACGAAGCCGGGACGATCGGAGGTTCCCTGCGCGTGCACGGCCCGGTTTGCTTGGGAGAGAGCCGCCTCCACCGGATCGTCGCCGACTTTCAGGATCGGCACCCGGCCGTCTCGGTCCGCCTGACCCTCGAGAACCGCTCGGCCGATCTCATCCATGAAGGCTTCGATCTCGCCATCCGCATGGGCCGGCCGGTCGACCAGGAGGTGATCCTACGTCGGATCGGGCTGGTCCAGCGCATCCTCGTCGCGGCACCGTCGTATCTCGCGAAACGCGCTTCGGTCACCGAGCCGCACGATCTCCCCGACCACAGCCTCCTCGTCACCGATACGGTGCTGTCCCGGGCCGATACATTGCCCCTGTGCCGGAACGGTGAGACGGTCGAGGTCCCGGTGAGGCCGGTGCTGACGACCAACAACGCGCGCGTCCTCATCGACGCCATGCTGTCGGGGCGGGGGATCGGGACGGCGCAGGTCCAACTCGTCACGGAGGAACTGGCGAGCGGCCGCCTGGTGCGGGTTCTCGCCGATCACGAGATCCGGCCGACCGAGCTTTACCTCACCTACTCCTCGGCGAAGTTCCTGCGGCCGACGGTGCGCGCCTTCGTCGATTTCGTCGTCCCGGCCCTGCGCAGGATCGACGGCATCGTCTGATTGCCGAGAAGGACGATCTCAGCCCTGCCGCTGCGCCTGGGTCACCGCGACATGGATGAGTTCGGCCAGCGTCCGCACGCCGAGCTTCTGGCGCATCTGCGAACAGGCGTTGGTGACGGTCTTGTAGCTCACCGACAGGTCGCTCGCGATGACGCCATAGGACTTGCCCTGGGCCAGCCGGGTGAGGATCTGCTGCTCGCGCGGGGTCAATTGCGATTCCGGAGTGCGGCGCGGGTCGGTGCGCAGCATGGCGACTTCGGTGGCGAGGCGACGGTCGAGATAGACTTGGCCGGAACGGACCTTCTCGAAGGCTTCGTACAATTCCACCGAGGCGTGGTCCTTGAGCACGTAGCCCAGCGCCCCGGCCTCCAGCGCCCGCGACACGATCACCGGATCGTTGTGCATGCTGAAGACCAGAATGCGAATGCCGGGCGAGGCGCTGCGCATCCGGCGGATGAGATCGAGACCCGCGAGCCCGCTGCCCTGGAAGGTCAGGTCGCAGATCACCATCGAGGGGCGCAGGCGGAAGAACAGGCGGTAGCCCGCCACCGTGCTGGTCGCCTCGGCGATCCGCTCGATACCGGCGTCTTCGAGGACGCGACGGCAGCCCTGGAGGACGATCGGATGATCGTCGATCACGAGGACGGGCGCTTGGGTCGATGTCGGTGTGAACGCGTTCATACGGAAACGATCGGGCTCGTGTCCTCGGTCCGCTCGGGATCGAGCGGTATCACTATCCGGACAACCGTCCCCGGCGCCGCGTTGTCAAGGTGAAATGTGCCGCTGAGCGCTTCCACGCGCTCGCGCATCCCCGACAAACCGATTCCACCGCGGAAACCGCCGTCGAGATCGGACGTGCGTTTCTCCGCCAGCCCGGTGCCGTCATCGCGGATCTCCACCCGCAACGCGTCGGAGGCGTGGCTCTCGCTCACCTCCGCCGTCACGTGGCGCGCCTCCCCATGCCGGACCGCGTTGGTCATGCTCTCCTGGATGCAGCGGAAGACGGTGAGGTCGACGAGGTCGCCGTAGCCGCGGGCGAGATCGGTGAAGCGGCCTTCGAACACCGTCTCGGAATGGCGGCTGCGGAAATTCCGCAGGAGAAGTTGCAGGCACTCGGCCAGAGGCACCTGACCCAGGGCATGGGGACGCAGGCGGTTCAGAAGGTCGCGGTTCAGCCCCTGCACCTGCCCGACGATGGCGCTGATCTCGTCGGCGCGGGCGGTGAGCTTGGCCCGGTCCGGCTGGCTTTCGGCCTGCGCCATCCGCGTCACCGAGGCGGCATTGGCTTCGAGCGCGAACAGGCAGGGGCCGAACTCGTCATGGAGTTCCAGCGCGGTGCGCCGCCGCTCGTCGTCCTGCGCCGTGAGAAGCTGCCGGTTGAGGCGGCCATTGGCGGCGCGGGCTTCGGAGAGGGCCTCCGCGACGCTGTTGAAGCGCTCGGCGATGATGGCGAGTTCGCGCGAGGCGGGCGGATCGAGCCGCACCGTGTAATCGTGCCGTTCGAGCTGGGTCAGGCCGTCCGCCAGCTGCGTCAGCGGGGCGAGGACGCGGCCGAAGGCGATGTAGAGGGCGCCGAGAAGCCCGAGATTGAGGCACAGGCTCGCGAGCGAGAGGGAGACTGTGTAGCCCCAGACCTCGTCGATCTCGTCGAGGGGTTCGGTGGTGATGAGCGCGGTGCCGATCCGCTGGCCCTGCGCCACGATGGGCAACTCGTCCCGCTGTGGCGTCGGGGCGATCAGGGCGGCGAACCAGTGCGGAGCGAGGTGGCTCTCGCGGCGCGCGCGGGGGTTGGCCAGCGCGACCTTACCTCCCTCGGCATCGAACACCGCGACGCGGACATGGCGGAGGTCCTGCACCCTTAATTCCAGCGTGCGCAGCAGGCTCGCGGGGGAGGCCGATTGCGCGAGGCCGATCGTGTCGGCCACGACCAGTTCGATATTGGCGAGGGTCGCCTGCATCTCGACCTGCACGGCCGAGCGGGCATTCACCACGATGAGGCTGAACGAAACCACGGCCGCCAGCAGATCGATGGCGAGGACGAGGACGACGAGGCGTGCCCGCGTCGGCAGGGAGGCCCAGCGCAGGCGCGGCGAGGCGCGCTTGGCCGGTTCCACAGGCGGAGGGCCGGGGGGAGACAGGGTCATCGTCGATCGTACCGGGATGGATCTAGTGCCGCGTTGTGCTTGTAGCGATATCCCGTCCGCTGGGAATGCGCGCATGCGGGATGGGGCGCACAGCGCCCGTTTCACCCCGGCGCCACGACCATCTGAAAATGGCGCTCGGCCGCAAGTGCTCGACGGATACCGAGCGTTAAGCGCCAATGCTTTATCCAGATTCATGTGAGCGACGACACGGGCGTGACTGGCACGATGTCCGAGGACATCTTTGTGCCCGAATGTCGGCATCACGTCCGTTCCGCGCCGTCGCGATTCCGTGACGGTCAAACGTTTTTTCGACCATTGTTAGAGAACTCGCCCGATGATGCAGGTTGCCATCGACCCGAGCGAAAGGCGCGACGCTGGCTTCCGCAAGCCCGTCGCTGACAAGGTTGTTGCTGACAAGCCGGTCGCGGCCAGGCCGGTGAAGCCCGTGTCGAAGCTTGGGTCGAAGCCCGCCGCGCGCGGTCGCATGGTCGTTCTCGGAACGTTGGGCTGCGTCGCCGTGGCCGGCCTGTCCTACGCGGCCTATTCCGCGATGGGCAGTCTCGCCGGTCCGCAGGTGGTGCGGCCGAACCTCTACCAGATGCAGAAGGCGCAGGCCCTCCAGGCCAAAGCGGCCGATTGGCCCGACCTGCGCGACGGCGTGCCCGCCCTGGCCTCGGCCGCCGGATCACCCGCGCCGGTCCGGGATACCGGCATTCAGCTCGTGGAGAGGCGTGCCCTCGTCGAGGAGCCGGCTAAGGCCGAGGCGATGTCGAAGGTTCAAAGTCCCGCGCCGGTCGAAGCCACTGCCAAGGTCGAAGCACCCCCGAAGGTCGATACTCCCGTGACGCTGGCGGCGGCGACGCCCGCTCCCTCGATCGTCAAGGCCGAAGCGCCCCGTCCGAAGGCGCTGCCGCCGATCGAGCCGGTGAGCCTGGCGCTGCCGCCCAACGCACTCTCGCCCATCGTGCCGAACCGCGTCGCTTCGGTGATCGCTCCGAGTGCGGCCCAGACCATCCGCGCGCGCTCGGCGGCCACGAGCTTCGCGTCGCTTCCCCCTGAGCCGACCCGTGCCGAGGCCAGTGCGGAAACGTCGAAGCCCAGCGCCAGCGTGGTCGTGAGGCCCGCCGCCAGTGTCGCCAAGCCGAGTGTGGCTGTGGCCAAGCCAAAGCCGGTCAAGCCCGCGAAGCCCGTGCAGGAAGCCAGCGCCGAACCCGCAGCGGCACCCGCAGCGGCACCGGAACCCGAACAGAGCGAAATCTTCGGCGTGAAAGTGCCGTCCCTCGCCCCGGCCGGCCGCAAGATCGCCGAGAGCGTGGAAGCCCTCGGCAACGCCGTGAAGAACCTGCCGAACCAGTTCTGATTGGCGACCGTAGACGCGCGCTGCGGACGCCGATGGCCAGTCCAGGGACTTACGTTTCGTCCCGTGGCGGGTGCCCGAACAGGGCCTTGTAGGCGCGGCTGAACGCGGCCTCCGACGTATAGCCGACCCGCAGCCCGATCTCGCCGACCCGTGCCTCCCGCCTCGCCAGCATGTCTCGCGCGAGGCTGAGCCGCCACT
Source organism: Methylobacterium sp. SD274 (assembly GCF_017355285.1). NCBI lineage: Bacteria > Pseudomonadati > Pseudomonadota > Alphaproteobacteria > Hyphomicrobiales > Methylobacteriaceae > Methylobacterium > Methylobacterium sp. SD274. Next base: position 148,091 of record NZ_JADIJP010000008.1, read on the forward strand.
CGTTCTGGTATCGCAGCGGCGAGCGTCCCACGAGTTCGGTGAACCGCTCGGCGAAGCCCGAGCGGGACATGCCGGCGAGGCCTGCCAGTTCGTCGATACGCCAGGGCTGCATCGGCCGCTCGTGCATGGCCTTGAGCACGCGGGCGATGCGGGCATCGGAGAGACCGCTCAGCCAGCCGGACGAATGCCCGAGATGGACCCAGGTCCGCAGGGTGCGAATCACGAGCAGATCGATGATCCGCGAGATCATCAGGGCCGCGCCGGGCTGCGGGTCGGTCGTCTCCCGCATCATGAAATGCACCATGCCGTCCAGCCATTCCGCCCCCTCTTCGTGTCGGATGTGGATGAGGTCCGGCAGGGCCGCGATCATGCCGCGAAGGCTGTAGGGGTCGAACCAGAACCGACAGACGATGACCGTCGCCGGCTCGGGTGACGCCACGAGCCGCGCCGCCCCGGGGCCGCGTGGCAGGAGCATGAGGTCGCCTGTGTCGAGCACGAGCGGATGTCCGGGGCTTCCGCCGACCTGAAGCGCACCTGCGGCGACGACGAGAACATGCGCCGCATCGGCGTCCAGTTCCAGCGGCTCGCCGTGCGAAACGGTGCGAGCCCGGACCCGGTCACCGTTCAGCCGAATCTGCGCCAACACCTGCGACAGCAGATCCGCGTTCTCCGCGCCGGGGGAAACGATCTCCGGACGATCGGTCAAGTCTTTCGGCGGATCCGTCATGGCCGATGCGGGGTCCAAAAATTACACATGCGGTCCTTGGAGACGTTTCCCCCCTGTGGCGATGGGCAAGGTCTCACGAGCACCGAAGATACCGCAAGGCGTTCAGCGCGCTGGCGCTACTTTGCCGATCCTCGGAGCGACAGGCACATGAGAAGGACATCGACATGCCAGTTCCCGCCTCGACACAATGGCTGACATCTTACTATTTCGTCCGTGCCGGCATTGCCGTCGCCTGGGTCGCCGCAGCCGTGTCCGTGGGACGGAGCGTATCCCCGGTCGCGGCGGCCCTTCTCGTGGCGTATCCCGCCTGGGATGCAGCGGCCAATCTCGTCGATGCGCAGCGCAGCGGTGGGTGGAGAGCCAATCCCAGCCAGATCGTCAACGCCGCGATCAGCACCGTCACCGCCCTCGCGGTCGCCCTCTCCCTCGGCCTCAGCCCCCACGCGGTTCTCGCGGTGTTCGGCTGCTGGGCGATCCTCTCCGGAATGTCGCAGCTCGCCACCGGCATCCGGCGCTGGAACGGCGGCGCTCAATGGGCAATGGTTCTCAGCGGGGCGCAATCGTCGCTCGCGGGCCTCTTTTTCCTCGCGAAGGCGAACGACGTCGCAACGCCCGGCATCATGGACGTCGTACCCTACGCCGGCTTCGGCGCCTTCTATTTCCTCGTCTCGGCCGTGTGGCTGGCGGTGGCACGGGCGCGGCAAGCCTCGGTGGAGGGCACAGCGTGATGTCGGGATCGGCAATCATGGCCGGGTTCCATGGTCCGGCCTCCTCGCATCACGGTCGCGATGCCGTGTTGCAGATGTGCGGGATCGAAACTGAAGGTGACGGCGCGATCGTCGAAGAAGAGGCGACCCGAACATGACGCGAATCCTGCCATGGCGTTTGGCATTCTGGGCGTGTCTTCTGGCGGCCGCCGCTGCGCTCGCCCATCCGATGGAGCGGGAAGGAGAGGTGATGAACGTCGACTGGCGAGTGGAGCCCCATGCCGGGATCGGCCGTCTCGTCTTCGGTCTCACGCCGGGGGAGGTCGCTGCCGCGGTGGACCCGGTCTACGGCATCCCGACTCCGCTCATTCGAGGCGTGGATGCGGCGGCCGATACCGAAGGCCTGATCGCCGCGTTGGGACCATCTCTGTCGGCGGCCGACATCTCCGCCATGAGGCGAGCCGCCACCGATCTGGCGAGCCTGGACCGGCAGAACCTCGAGAAGGACCGCACGCCCATCCTACTGGAATATCGCAACGGCCGGTTGGATGGCGTGACGGTCGAAGCGCGTCATGCCGAGACGCATTTTCGGAACGAACGGATCTTCTCCCTCGATGCGCGGGAGGTGCTGCGCCTGTTCGAGCGGGCGAACGGTGCCCCCGGCCGGTTCCGGTCCACCGAAGCCGCCTTCGACAACCTCGCGGTCTCGCTTTTCTCGTTCAGCCGGGTCTCACCGGACGGCAAGGTCATGGTCTTGCGGGCCGACGACCCGGATTTCACCGAGCGCTCCGTCACCCTGCGCCGGACGCCTTACCGGCCCGCGAACGAAATGGATCAGTTCGTCACCGCGTCGTTCGAGTGACCGAGTGGTGTTGCCGGGCCCCGTTTCCCTCCGCGAGGGGGGGAAGATTTACCCACCGGCTCGATGGCCATTTCTCTATGCGAAAGGATTTGGCTGGCGCGCCGCGCTCCCTCTCCTGGAAGGCAGGGCGATCGCATATGACACCACGCCGTCATTCCGGGTCGCCACAGGCGAGCCCGGACCCGGAGGGCCGCGCCAGAGGCGTGCAATCCAGAGCCGCTGACAGTGTAAAGTCCTGCACCACTTGTGTTTCTGGATCCCGGGCTCCGCTGCGCGGACCCGGGATGACGGGGTGGTGCCAGCGGGTTTCTGACAGGCAAATCGGCATATGCGATCGCCCTGCCTGGAAGGAGAGGGCTGGGGTGAGGTGCGGTCCATCTCCAGAGAGGTCACACACCTCACCCTGTCCTTCTCCTTCCAGGAGAGGGGACCCGTGGTGCCCGCGAACGGTGCGACGATCGTCGGCCGCACATGGGAGGAGGGAGAGAAGAAGCCTTCAGCGCGGACGGCGCTGCGGCGGCTTCTTGCCGGCTTCCCGCTCGTGGCGGGCGGCGCGGGGGCTCTTGAACCCCTTCGGGCCCTCGGCCTCACGCTCGGGCTCGCCGCCGAGAAGCGCCTCGACCTGGATTTCCGGCGAGCCGTTCTTGGCGAAGGTGGCGGCGAAGCGCGAGGCGGCGCCGCCACGGATCTCGAACTTGGTCTCCCGGTCGAAGATGCGGATGGCGCCGATCTCCTGGCGGCCGATATTGCCGCGACGGGTCAGCATCGGCAGGAGGCGACGCGGGTCGGCATTGTCGCGACGGCCGAGATTGAGCCGGAACCAGACCGAGGGGCCTTCCGCATCGATCCGTGCCGAATCGGCGGGGTCGTAGACCTTGCGCTCCTTGCGCTCGGGGCCGGCGCCCGGATCGGTCACGTCCTCGGGCTCGGGCAGGCGGGCGCGGTAAATCTTGGCCAGAGCGGCGGCCAGTTCCTGCGGCGTGCGCTGGGCGAGCAGCGCCTCGCCCATGGCGAGGTCTTCCTCGGACGGCGTCTCGGTGAAGAGCGGGTCCTGCCACATGCGCTCGCCGTCGAGGCGGCGGATCTCGTCCGCCGTGGGCGGGGCGGCCCATTCGGCATTGACCTTGGCGATGGCCAGCATCTGCTCGGCGCGGCGGCGCTTGGAGGCCGGGATCAGCAGCACGCTGGTGCCCTTGCGGCCCGCGCGCCCCGTCCGGCCGGACCGGTGCTGCAGCACCTCGGCATCGTGGGGCAGGTCGGCATGGATGACGAGGCTCACCGTCGGCAGGTCGATGCCGCGTGCGGCGACGTCGGTGGCGACGCAGACCTTGGCGCGGCCGTCACGCAGGGCCTGGAGCGCGGCGTTGCGCTCGCCCTGGCCGAGCTCGCCCGACAGGGCGACGGCCGAGAAGCCGCGCTCGGTGAGCACCGCCTGGAGATGGCGGACGGCGTTGCGGGTGTTGCAGAAGACGATGGCGGTGGGCGCATCGGTATAGCGCAGGGTGTTGACCACCACATGCTCGATCTCGCGCGGCACCACCCGCACGGCGCGGTAGGTGATGTCGGTATGGCCGCGCTCCTGGCCCTTCACGGCGATGCGCAGGGCGTCGTTCTGGTAGCGCTCGGCGAGACTGGCGATCGCCTTCGGCAGGGTCGCGGAGAAGAGCAGGGTGCGCCGCTCCTTCGGGGTCACCGAGAGAATGAATTCGAGGTCGTCGCGAAAACCGAGATCGAGCATCTCGTCGGCCTCGTCGAGGACGGCGACGCGCAGGTTCTGGGTGGCGAGGTTGCGGCGCTCCAGATGGTCGCGCAGGCGGCCCGGCGTGCCGACCACGATATGGGCGCCCTCGGCGAGAGCCCGGCTCTCGCGGCGCGGGTCCATGCCGCCGACGCAGGCGATGACGCGCGCTCCAGTCTCGGCATAGAGCCATTCGAGCTCGCGCTGGACCTGAAGAGCGAGTTCGCGCGTCGGGGCGATGACGAGGGCCAGCGGCGGGCCGGGCGGATCGAGCCGCTCGGCATCGCCGAGGAGCGTGTCGGCGAAGGCGAGGCCATAGGCGACGGTCTTGCCGGAACCGGTCTGGGCCGAGACGAGGAGGTCGCGGCCCTGGGCCGCCGCCTCGATCACGGCACTCTGGACGGGGGTCGGGTCTTCGTAGTTGCGGGCCTCGAGCGCTCGGACGAGCGGGGCCGGCAGGGTAGGAAAGGGCACGGGGCAGAGGCCTTGCAGGCAGACAAGGCAAACCCTGCGGATTCGAGTCACCCTGAGTGGCGACGTCGCTGCATCCGGTCGTGGGTCCGGCCTCGTTCGGTTACGGAGCGTGTGCTTCTAGCCGCAATGCGGCGCTGACGCCACGCCCCATGCTGCAATGCTTCCAAGCGTGGTTTGCGTGCATCCCGTGGCGAAGGCACCGGGCGGACCCTCCCATCCAAATCCTTACCGCGGCCAATGCGGGCACGATCGGTGAAGGCGGATCGCCCAAAACGACGTCCGACACGAAAGGGGGCCCCGACGGTTGCCTGTCGGGACCCCACATTGGTTTCGAGTTCGGCTGTGTAAGATCAGATGCTCGGTGCTCGTTCACACCGAGCATCGTTCATCATGCATGTCGAACGAGCCTGGGCCTGTCCGAAGACGCGGATCGGATCAGCTCCAAGTAAACTCGTTGGTCAAATGGGCCATGGGCGTCTGGCCGTTCACTTCGGCCACGTCGATATTGGCGCCGATATTGCCCTCTCCCCAGACGATGTTGCCCGGATTTCCCGCATCTTGGTACGAGGAATTGGTCACCACCGTATTTTCGTTCACGCCCCAGAGCAGCGCGTTCGAGAGAGGATCTCCCCGTCCCTGGTCCGACGCGATGTTGTCGAAGGAGCGCGTGAAGTCGAAGGTGTTGTTCTGGCCGTAATCCGCGAACGCGCCGTTGCCCATATGGATCGTATCGACGTTGCGGACGGTGCCGTTGTTCGACCCCTCGAAGATGACCCCCTGACCGCTCGGCGAATTGTTGCCGTCGATCACGCCGTTCGAGACGGTGACGTTGTCGCTGTAGTAGATCGAGATGTTGTCCTCGGTCCAAGCGACGTTCGGGTCGTTGTGGACGTAGAAGTTGTTGAGGCTGCTGTCCGGCGACTGGCCCATCTGCACGAGCTGTCCGCGGGGGAAGGGCCCGCGCATATCGTACCCTTCGATGTTTTCCAGTTCCGCACCCGGCGAGTATTGGATGAGGACGCCCGTCGAGGTGTCGTGGAAGGTCGCGTTCGTCACGCTCAGGTCGTCGGCCTCGAAGGCCGAGATCCCGTAATGGTCCGGGGTCCGTTCGGCGCCCGTTTCGGGTGCGCCCTCGTTGAAGACCTCCACGTTCTGGATATCGACGTTGTCACCATCCATGACGCGGATGCCGGCGCCTTCCTCGGTGCCGCCGTTTCCATTGAAATGGATGCGGACATTCTCGACCGTGACATTGTCCACGCGATCGATGTCGATGCCGGGACCGCTATCGACGTAGATGTCCATGTCCCGAATGACATCGCCTTCCTGGGCGACGATCGTTCCGTCATGGCGCGTGAGAGGAGCGTTGCCGCCCTCGGTCGGGGGCTCGTCCACGGGTGCCGGCTCGGATGGCTGCGCGACGACCGGGGGTTCTTCGGGCGAGGGCGTCGCTCCGATGTCGGGCACCACCACATCCGGCCCCTCGGGGATGGGAGCCGGAGTGTCGACCTCGGGTACCGAACCCGAGAAGCCTTCGCTGAACGCGTTCGTGAAATGGGCCATGGGCGTCTGGCCGTTCACTTCGGCCACGTCGATGTTGGCGCCGATATTGCCCTCTCCCCAGACGATGTTGCCCGGATTTCCCGCATTCTGATACGAGGAATTGGTCACCACCGTATTCTCGTTCACGCCCCAGAGCAGCGCGTTCGAGAGAGGATTTCCCCGTCCCTGGTCCTCTGCGATGTTGTCGAAGGAGCGTGTGGAGTCGAAGGTGTTGTTCTGGCCGTAATCCGCGAACGCGCCGTTGCCCATATGGATCGTATCGATATTGCGCGCGGTGCCGTTGTTCGACCCCTCGAAGATGACCCCCTGACCGCTCGGCGAATTGTTGCCGTCGATCACGCCGTTCGAGACGGTGACGTTGTCGCTGTAGTAAACCGAGATGTTGTCCTCGGTCCAAGCGACCTTCGGATCGTTGTGGACGTAGAAGTTGTTGAGGCTGCTGTCCGGCGACTCGCCGAATTGTACGAGCTGTCCGCGGGGGAAGGGCCCGCGCATATCGTAGCCTTCGATGCCCTCGAGTGTGGCGCCCGGCGAGTATTGCACGAGGACGCCCGTCGAGGTGTCGTGGAACGTCGCGTTCGTCACGCTCAGAGCCTCGGCCTCGAAGGCCGAAATCCCGTAATGGTCCGGGGTCCGCTCTGCGCCCGTTTCGGGTGCGCCTTCGTTGAAGACCTCCACGTTCTGGATATCGACGTTGTTGCCCCGCATGATGCGGATGCCGGCGCCTTCCTCGGTGCCGCCGTTTCCATTGATATGGATGCGGACGTTCTCGACCGTCACATTGTTTACGTTGTCGATATCGATGCCGGGACCGCTATCGACATAGATGTCGAGGTTGCGAATGACATCGCCTTCCTTGGCGACGATCGTCCCATCGTGGCGTGTCAACGGAGCCGCGCTGGCGCTGGATGCGGATGTCGCCCCGGCGTCTGACTCCACCACCACAGGGACGTCGGAAACGGGTTCCGCGCTGTCGATGACCGGAACCGTGCTCGAGACGCTGCCGTCGGCAAGTCCCGAAACGACGTCGGATATCGGGCTCGATCCCAGGCCCGTGTCGGAGGCGGAACGCGCGTCGTCGCACGATGCGACGTGATGATGCGAATGCTGCATTCAATTTCCAGTTGTGTCTGCGGCCGGTCCTGATGCCGACCCTCTCAATCCGCTGCTGTTTTGGCCACGGATCCCCATGAGCATCGGCGTTGTTTGCCGACACTATTCCCAAGATTATTGTCGCACTGATGAGCGAATAATCGGATCGTACGAATTACCAGCCGGCACTAAGAAGAACTTCCTCTGTGCCAATTGGCAAATGTACAGATCGGTACACTTCAGTATTCTAGTTCTTTATTGTCACAACAAATCTTAGTGAGCAGATCTTGTTCAAAATGTGTCACGGATGATTTTCGATCATTGGCGCGAGGCTCGCCGGCCCCGCCTGAAAAGCGGGTCGTATGCCGGTGCGTGCATTGTGGCGGATGGTTACTACCGGACGGAAACGGGGCGCTCGCACAGGATGCCGCTTCCCATCCGCCGAGGTCCCCGCACCCCTTGGTGCGCGACCGCCCGAGCCCAGCCCTTCGCAATCGCGGCCATGGCGGCGGCTATGTGGCGTGGCGGATCTCGCCGAGGTGGCAGTGGCCGCGAATGCCAGTGACGGCGGGCTTTGCCGCCGTCCGCATTGGCGGATGCTACTTCGCTAAAGACCGAGATAGCCCCGATGCGCACTTTCTCGAAGAACGCGCGGCAGTGATGATGGTGGCGGTGCGCTCCCCATCGGAGCAGTCAAACGCAATCGCCTGGATAGCGTCGAACGATCGTTCATATCATCTCAGTGGAGACGATCCGATGATATACAATGTCCAGACATTGAGGGCGATCGCGGCCTATCTCGTTGTTGGCTTTCACTGCCAAATCTTGCTTTTCGGGCACCTGAAATATTCAATGGGGGCTTGGGGCGTCGATATATTTTTTGTGATAAGCGGGTTCGTGATGGCCTACACCACCGGCGGCCGGAACGTGAGCCCACGTCGATTCATCGTCAAACGACTGGTTCGCGTCCTTCCCTTATACTGGTTCATGACGATCGCCGTCTTTCTCACGGCCCTATCGATGCCCTTTCTATTCCGCAGCGTCGATGCCGGGCCGGCGCAGCTGCTCATGTCGCTGGCGTTCATTCCGTTTGAGAAATCGAACGGTTTGATCCAGCCGGTATTGTTCCTCGGATGGACGATCAACTACGAGATCTTCTTTTATTGCCTCTTTTGTCTGAGCCTGTACATTCAGACGGAATTAAATCGATACCTTTGTCTCAGCCTCACCATGGTCGCGCTCGTGATCCTCGGACTGGTTTTTCGCCCCGAGGATGCGCTCGGCCGGTTTTATACGGACCCGATCATACTCGAGTTCGTCGCAGGCATATGGATCTATTACATCGCGCGACACGTCGCGATTCTGACGAGCCTCTTCAACGTCCCGATGATCGGCACCTTGGGCCTCGCCAGTTTCGGTCTTTTATTGGCGGCGGAGTTTCTTTGGCCGACCGTTCCCCGCTTTATCGGCCTCGGTCTGCCGGCAGCTTCACTCGTCCTCGCCGCGATCTTGCTGGAGACCAAGGGCGTCGTCTCGAAAACCGCCTTTGCCATAGAACAGGGCAACAGCAGCTACGCGCTATACCTGACGCATTTCCTGTCTTATCAACTCTGCGAGAAGATTGTCTTCAAAGTTTTCGATCCGGATAGCCTCTATTTGAGATTGGCCGCATTCGTTAGTGCAGTGGCGCTCGCCGGAATTCTTGCCTGGATCGTGCATCGTCAGATCGAAATCCCTCTGACCCAAAGCGTCAGGGACGTGTTCACTGGCTTCTGGCGTCGATCTCCCGCCCGGCCGTAGCATCGGGTCGGCGGACCTGAATGGTCGGTGATTCCAACGGCCGGCTGGGGCCTTTCGAGAAGCCCCATCCCCGTCGTGACCCGGGACCTGCTAAGGGAGGCCCTGGTGCATGGGGCCAAAGAAGACTGTCAGGCAGGAACCTTAGATGGACGTGCTCGTCATCGGCGCAGGAATCGTCGGCCTCGCGGTGGCGCGGGCCCTCGGCCGGCGCGGGCATTCCGTCATCGTCGCCGAGGCCGAAGGGGCCGTCGGGACCGGCGTGTCGTCGCGCAGTTCCGAAGTCATCCATGGCGGCATGTACTATCCCGCGGGCTCCTTGCGGGCGCGTCACTGCACGCGTGGCCGCCGGATGCTCTACGAGTTCTGCCGGAGCCACGGCGTGCCCCATGCGCGTCCGGGCAAGCTCATCGTCGCCACCTCCGAGCCCGAGCGGGCCGCCTTGGAGGGAATCGCCGAACGCGGTCGGGCCAATGGCGTCGAGGGCCTCGCCTTCATCGAGGGCCGGGAGGCCCGCGCCCTGGAGCCGAACCTCGCCTGCGTCGCGGCATTGCATTCGCCCGAGACCGGCATCGTCGACAGTCATGCCCTGATGCTCGCCCTGCAGGGGGATATCGAGGATGCCGGCGGGGCCATCGCCTTCCATAGTCAGGTCGGCGCGATCCGGCGCGAGTCCGGGGGCTGGCAGGTCGAGGTCTGCGGCGAGGACTTGTCCTTCGACGCCGTCGTCAATGCCGCCGGCCTCGGCGCGCAGGCCGTGGCGCGGGCGGTCGAGCCCTATCCGGGCGAGCGCATCCCGAGGCAGGTCCTCGCCAAGGGCAGCTATTTCGGATGCCTCGGCCGTCCGGCCTTCTCGCGGCTGATCTATCCCGCGCCCATGGAAGGCGGGCTCGGCATCCATCTCACCCTCGACCTCGCCGGTCGGATGCGCTTCGGGCCGGATGTGGAGTGGGTTGACGCGCCGGACTACGCGGTCGATCCGGCCCGCACCGAAATCTTCGCCCATGCCATCCGGCGCTATTGGCCGGGACTGGCTAAGGATGCGCTGACGCCGGATTACGCCGGTATCCGCCCTAAACTCACCGGGCGGGGCGAGGCGGCGGCGGATTTCCTCATCGACGGGCCGGCCGAGCACGGCCTGCCGCACCTCGTCCACCTGTTCGGAATCGAGAGCCCCGGCCTCACATCGAGCCTGTCGCTTGCCGAGGAGGTGGCGGATCGGCTGGTCGGGTCCGAGCCGTGAGGGCTACCGGATTCCCACATCTCCCCGCTGGCTTTTCCTTCATCTGAGAGGGTTCAACCCGAAGCGCGACGTGCTCCCTCTCCTGGAAAGCAGGGCGATCGCATATAGCACCACGCCGTCATTCCAGGTCGCCACAGGCGAGCCTGGAATCCAGAGCCGCCGACAGTGTAAAGTCCTGCACCACTTGTGTTTCTGGATCCCGGGCTCCGCTGCGCGGACCCGGGATGACGGGGTGGTGCCAGCGGGTTTCTGACAGGCAAATCGGCATATGCGATCGCCCTGCCTGGAAGGAGAGGGCTGGGTTGAGGTGCGGTCCATCTCCGGAGAGGTCACACACCTCACCCTGTCCCTCTCCTTCCAGGAGAGGGGACCCGCGTCTCCTGTGGGATGTGTGACTATCGTAGGCCTGAGGACGGGGCGTCGGCCCGTTGACACTTCTGCTGGGCGCGCAATCGTCCTGAGATGCAGTGTCGGGCTTCACGCCCTAGCGCGCATGGTCCTGAAAGACCTCGAGCCATGACCGATATCCAATTCGTCGCCTTTGTGGTGACCCCGCTCCTGGCCCTCGCCGTCGGTGGGGTCGTGGCATTGTGGGCGCGCCATTGGGCGTAGGGCGCCCCCGGCCCGCCAGCGTTTGCCTGTCCGCTCAACCGCCGAAACGTTCGGTCCTGATGCGTCCCGGTTCCAATCCGGCATCGAGGAGCAGGTCCGCCGCGTTGCCGACGAAGGCGTTTCCGCCACAGATATAGACGTGGCGCGGAGCCCCGAGCTTGCCCAACGCTTCGCCGATCATCGCCCCATCGATCCGGCGGCCACCGGCGCGCGTCAGATTGAGCATCAGGTCGAAATGCGCCTCGTCACGGGCGCGGACAGCCAGTTCCTCCGCGGCGATCGCCTCATCCGCCTCTCGCACCGAGTAGAGCAGCAGGGCGGGCACCTGAGGCGCCGCCGCCGCGCGGTGGCGCAGCATCGCCAGCAGCGGCACCACGCCGGACCCGCCGCCGACGAGGAGGAGGGGGCCGCCATCCTCCGGGCGCCAGACGAACGAGCCGCCGATGGGGCCGCGCAGCTCGATCGTATCGCCGATCTCCGCCACGGAATCGAAGAAGCCCGAGACCTCGCCTTCGGGCAGGCCCTCGATCATCAGTTCGATGGTTCCGTCCGTGCCCGGCGCCGAGGCGATGGAGTAGCTGCGCTGGGCCTGGTAGCCGTCGGGGGCCGTCAGGCGCACGTCCACATGCTGTCCGGCCAGCATCGGCCGGTCGAAAGCAGTCCGGAACCGGTAGCTCTTCACCCGCCGCGTCACCGGCTTGATGGCGAGGAGGGTGGCTTGTTGCCAGGGGAGGGGCCGCGCGGCGGGATCAATCACCGGTGAAGCGCTGCTCACGCCAGGGATCGCCGTACATGTGATAGCCGCGCAGCTCCCAGAAGCCGCCCTCGTCCTTCTTGGTGAAGCGCAGGCCTTTCACCCATTTGGCGCTCTTCCAGAAATACAGGTGCGGCACCAAGAGCCGGGCCGGGCCGCCATGGTCGGGTTCGATCGGCTGCCCCTCGTAATGGGTCGCCACCATGGCCTTGGGGCCGGTGAGATCGGCGACCGGCACGTTGGTGGTGTAATCGTCGTAGCCCTCGGCGAGCAGGTATTCCGTCGGTGCCGAGATCCCCGCCGCCGCGAGGATGTCGTCGATGCTGACGCCCTCCCAGCCGGTGTCGAACTTCGACCATTTCGTCACGCAGTGGATGTCGCCGCGCCAGGAGGTCCGGGGCAGGGCGGAGAACTCGTCCCAATTCCAGCTCTTGATGGGCCGCGAGCCCTCACGCAGGGTGAAGCTCCAGCTGTCCATGTCGATGCGCGGGTTCGGACCGATCTGCAGAACCGGGAAGTCCTGTTCGAGATACTGGCCCGGCGGAAGCCGCTCCTGCGTCGCCTCAGGTGGCCGTCGTCCCGTGAAACCGCGTGTGGCCATGCTCGTCTCCGTCGTCGCGCTTGCCGTGCGACTTCCTTCGAGCTTCAGAACCAGCGGGTCAAGCGGAGCCCGGAGACTCGCCCTCATCCTGCGGATGTCCCGGCAGGATGCCTTCGGCCACGAAGAGAATACCCTCCGGCCGGTACGAGATCTTCGCCGTGCCGTCGATCTCCTGTGCCAGAGCCCGCTCGATCAGCCGCGATCCGAAGCCCTTTCGTGTCGGCACGGCCACCGGAGGACCGCCTGTCTCCTGCCAGAGAACGCGGAAGGAAAAGGACGCCGTGTCGTCGAGGAGGCTCCAGGACAGCCGGACCAGGCCGGTATCGTTGGACAAGGCCCCGTATTTGACCGCGTTGGTGGCGAGTTCGTGCAGCGCCATGGCGAGCGCCAGGGCACCGCGCGGCGGCAGCCTGATCTCGCCGCCCTCGACATGCACGCGCTCCCGCCCCTTGCTCTGGAACGGGGCGAGGGCGCGTTCGGCGATGTCTGCGATGGAGGCGCTGTCCCAGGCCTCCTCGGTCAGCACATCGTTCGCCGCGGCAAGCGACACCACCCGGGCTTCGAGGGACCGGCCCGCCTCTTCCAGGGTGGGGGCGGTTCGCAGGGTCTGGCGGATGATCGACTGAATCAGGGTGAGGGTGTTCTTCACCCGATGGGTCAATTCGCCGGCGAGGAGCGAGCGATGCTCTTCCGCGTGTTTGCGTGCGGTGATGTCGAGGGACACCCCGGCCATGCTGACGGGCGTTCCATCGGGACGGTAGACGGTCTGCCCGCGGATATGGACCCAGCGCAGGTCACCGGACGGCGTGACGACCCGGTACTCGATATCGTAATCGATGTTCTGCTCGATGGATCGGCGCATCTGCGCCTTCATCCGTTCGCGGTCGCCGGGATGGATCGCAGCGCTCATCTCGCCGTAGCTGAATGGCTCGTCGGGATCCCGGCCGAAATTCGCCCGGAAGTGGTCGGACGTCTCCAACGTCATCGCGACGAGATCGAGGCTCCATGAGCCGATCTGGCCGGCGGTGAGCGCGAAGCGCAGATTCGTCTCGCTGCGGCGAAGCGCGACGGTGCGGCGCTCCACCTCGGCCTCCAGCGCGTCGTGGTCGCTCTGCAACCGGACCAGACGGTCCTTCTCCAAGGTCACGTCGTATTGCGAGGCGAAGAAATACGCGACCTTGCGTTGGGAATCGAAGACCGGCGCGATCAGGAGACGGTTCCAGAAGACCTCTCCGTTCTTGCGATGGTTGAGCAGGTCGATCTCGATCGGAACCGCTCTGTCGATGGCGTCGCGAATGCGGGCAACGGCCGCCGGATCAGTCTTCGGGCCCTGAAGGAACCGGCAGTTCCGGCCGAGGATCTCGTCGCGGGAGTAGCCGGTGGCGCGCTCGAAAGCGGCATTCACGAAAACGATGGGGATGTCCGGCAGGTTCGGGTCGGCGATGACCATCGGCATCCGCGTGGCCCGGAGGGCCGCGGCGAAAGGGTCCGGTCCGTCGACGGTGCGGGCGATCTCCGAGGCGATCCGCTCCTGTTCGGAAAACCGGATCACGATACGGCGCCCAGGATGGTCCAATGTCTCACGCGTTGCCTCGACCTAGAATCCGACCCGTGCGCGATGAAGCGATTCGGACATTATTCGTTGTACGCGCGAGCTAAGCTTAAGCAAGGCTTCATCTCGACTTATCTGACAGCTTTCTCGTGAAGAGTTCCCTGGCCGTTATTTCGCCTTGATTTGTGTATGTTTACATACAGAACACCGGGTCCTTTGGCTGAAGCGGTGCTTTTTGACGAAATCGACCCTTTCAGACGCCGGGACGCTGCCCAGAACGCGGAACGCCCGCCGCGGTCGAACCGGGCGGGCGTCCTGACGATCGGTGAAAGGACGTTCAGCAGCCTTTGGCGGCATCCGCGGCCGTGGGCTTGCCGTCCTGCTGCTTCGCGACGTCCGGGGCCGAGGTCGCGGTGTTGGCACCGACATTGTTCATGGCGCCGACCGTACCGGGCGACTCGGCCTTTGCGCCGGGGCTGACATTGCCGGTCGCGCCGGGATCGACCTTCGAGCTCTTGTCGTTCATGGCCGCCTTCCCATCCGCCGTGGAGCCGGGGGCACAGGGAGCGGCGAGAGCCATGGCGGAGCTGAGCATCACGATGGCGCCGGCGCCGATGAGCTTGGAAATCTGTCGCATCTGTTCCTCCAGGAAGTATTTCTCAGGTCGTAATGGATGGCATGCGTCATTCGTTCCAATATTTTTCCGGATTGTCCCGCATCTATAAGGACAAAATTGCAGGTCATGCGTAACGTCAGCCACCATTTCCTGCAGCGCTCTGACGGTTGTTTCGAGAATTGTTTTGCGCTGCACAAAAGCCGGTTCCGTTAATGCTTTAGGGCTCGAAACCATAGTCGAATCATGCTGTTATCTGGTGATTCTTGACGTCTATCGTATCGGTCAGAACCTCGCGCAGAAGACTTGCCAGGCGTTCTACCGCCGGAGTTTTTACCGCCGGCGCCGTGAGCAGCCGCAACGAGAGGGAGGGCAGAGGCGGCAGGCCCGCGTCCAAGGGATCGAGCGCCTCGAGGGACACAGGCAGGCCATGGGGCGTGCGCACGGTCAGGCCGAGCCCAGCCGAGACAGCCGCCCACAGGCCCGCGAGCCCCGGACTGCTGAACGAGATCCGCCAGGGAATACAGGCCGCGTCGAGCGCTTCGAGGGCCGCGTGCCGGAAGATGCAGGGCGATCCGAACAGGATCAGCGGGAGTGGACGGTCCGCGCTCTGTGCGATGCCGTGGCGTGGCCCGATCCAGGCCATCGGCAGGGTTCCGATGACGGTGCCATCCCGCTCGACGCCATCCTCGTCCCAGAGGAGCGCGAGGTCGAGCTCCCCGGCCTCCAGGCAGGGTCGCAGGATGGCGTTTCGATCCACATGGGCGTCGATCCTGACGCCGGGATGCAGGCGCGCGAAACGTCCGAGCGTCTCCGGCAACCAGGTCTCGGCGAAATCCTGGGGCAGGCCGATGCGAACGCTGCCCGTGAGGGCTGGCGAGCCGAGGGCGCTCACGGCGGCATCGTTCAGGTCGAGCAGCCTGCGAGCATAGCCCAGCATCATCTCGCCCGCCTCGGTGAGGACGAGCCCGCGCCCGTGCTTCTGCACGAGTTGCTGGCCGACCTGATCTTCGAGCTTGCGCAATTGCAGGCTGATCGCGGAAGGCGAACGGCCGAGACGCGAGGCGGCCTTGGCGAAGCTGCCGAGATCGATCCCGATCACGAAGGACCGCAACACGTCCATATCGAGGTTGACCGGTAGGACCATTGAGGTTTTCCGAACGGATGCTTCAGAATTACGAGATTTTCCAAACCATCTTGAGGGGTCACCATCCGACCGTCAATCGCGGAGCGTCCGCGATCCGAAGGGGAGGAAGACCTGATGCCATTCGTGAATGTGAAGATCGCCGGTCCGGCCATCGCTGTGGAGCAGTTCGACAGCCTGCATCGCGGCGTGACGGAGCTGATGGCCGGGGTGCTCGGCAAGAACGCCGACCTGACGTCGGTGCTGGTGGAAGAGGTGCCGCCGCAGGGATGGCAGGTGGGAGCCCGGCCGCTGGGCTGCGCCGCCCATATTCAGGCAGCCGTGACGGCGGGCACCAACGATGCCGAACAGAAGGCCCGCTTCATCGCGGAGGCCAATGCCCTACTGCATCGGGTGCTGGGGGATGGGTTGCCGCTGGCGACCTATGTGGTGGTCCAGGAAATCGCGGCCGAGGCGTGGGGCTATGACGGCCTGACCCAGGAGCACCGGCGGCTGGCGCGCTGAGATTCGGCGGGCCGGATGGTACAGGTTCGGACAATCGGCATATTGCCGAGGTCGTTCGGGCGACGTTCACCTGTGTCATCCTAGATGAGCACGGTAGAGGCCTTTGCCGGCCTTACTGTCGCGTCGAACGGGACCGTGGGGGCATTCCAGTGTCCGTCGGCCGCGTCACTCGCGGCGTAGGACACTCGAGAAGTGATGTCTGCAGCCCCGTGAAGATCGCCCTGCTCGCCCACCTCAAATATCCCATCGCCCAGCCCTTCTCGGGAGGGCTCGAGATGCACACGCATCTGCTCGCGAGCACCCTGCGTGCCCGCGGGCACAGCGTGACGCTCTACGCCTCCGAAGGGTCGGATGCGCGCGGATGCCTGAAGGCGGTCTGCCCGCCCACCGGCAGCGCCGTCGACGACGAATCCGCCCTGCGGATCGACCGCGCCGAGCTCGCCGCCTACGAGGCGATGGTGGCGGATGTGGCGCGCGGCGACTTCGACATCATCCACAACAACAGCCTGCATTACCTGCCGTTGCTGCGCGCCCGCGACCTCGGCGCGCCGATGGTGACGGCGTTGCACACGCCGCCCTTCGAACCCTTCGTGCGCGGCGTGAAGGCGCGGGCGGACGACATGACCTTCGCCGCCGTTTCGGAATCCCTGGCACGCGAGTGGCTGCCGCTCATTGACGAGCCGCTGGTGATCGGCAACGGCATCGATCTCGACGCCTTCGCCTATTCGCCCATCCCCAAGGGCGAGCCCCATGCGATCTGGATGGGACGCCTCGTCCCCGAGAAGGGGCCGCATCTGGCCATCGATGCAGCCCGTGTCGCCGGCATCCCCCTGAAATTCGCCGGCCCGCAGAGCAACCGCGCCTATTGGGACGCCGAGATCGCGCCCCGCCTCGGCCCGGACATCACCTATCTCGGCCATCTCGGCCATGCCGAACTCGCCCGCCGCGTCGGCGAGGCCCATGTGGCCCTGTGTACGCCGCGCTGGGAGGAGCCGTTCGGCCTCGTGCTGGCGGAGTTCCTGGCTTGCGGCACGCCGGTCGCGGCCTTCGCGCGCGGCGCCATCCCCGACATCCTGGACGAGACGTCGGGCGTTCTCGCCGTCGCCGACGATCCGGTGGATCTCGGCCGTGCGCTCGCCCGTGCCATCCGCCTCGACCGGCACGATTGCCGCCGCCGGGCCGAGCACCTGTTCGACGCCGACACCATGACCGACCGCTACGAGGCGATGTACCATGCCGAAATCCGCCGCTGGTCGACCCCCGTCTCCGTCCGTCCGGTCCCGGCCGGCGCTCGCGCATCGCTTCTCGACAATGCGTAACAGCCCGCTCTCCCTCGGCCGGGCCGTCGTCTGCGTCCCCGCCCGCAACGAAGCCGAGGTGATGCCGCGCCTCGTCCGCTCCCTCGACCGGCAGATCGGGTCGGGCGACGGCGCGCTGCTGCGGGTCGTGATCCTGGCCAATAACTGCACCGACGAAACGGTGTCTCTGATCCGCGAGATGGAGCGCAACGGCGAGACGCGCCATCTCGATCTCCGGGTGATCGAAGCCGTGGTGCCGCGCGAGGTGGCCCATGTGGGTACCGCGCGCCGGATGGCGCTCGATGCGGGGGCCGACTGGCTGGATTCCGACGGCGTCGAGGATGCCGTGCTCCTCAGCACCGATGCCGACGCCGTCGCCGCCCCAGGCTGGGCCCGCGCCAATCTCGCGGCCCTGGAGCATTCCGAACTCGTTGGCGGCCGCCTCGTCATCGAGACGGAGGAGAGCGAGAACCGGGACCCGGAGATCCACGCGCTCCATCGCCGGATCGAACAATACTGGGTCGCGGTGCGCGCCCTCGAAGAGGCCATCGATCCCCCCGCCCACGATCCGGCGCCCCGCCACGGCGACCATGTTGCGGCGAGCCTCGCACTGCGTGCCGCGCTCTACCGCGAGGTCGGCGGGTTGCCCGCGATTCCCTGCGGTGAGGACAACGCCCTGGTCGCCAAGGTCCGCCTCGCGGGCGGCCGCGTGCGCCATTGCCCCCATGTCTCGATCTCGGTGTCCGATCGTGGCACCGGCCGGGTCACCGGCGGGATGGCCACCGAGATGGCTCGCCGCGCCCGCGTCGTCGCCGGTGAGGAAGAGTATCGCCTTCCGCCCGCCAGCCATTGGCTGGCCGTGATCGAGCGCCAGCGCGCGTTCCGCCTCGCCTGGAGCGCCAAGGGCGGCCCGGAAGCCGGCTTACGCGCGCTCGGCGTCTCGGCGGAGGATATCGCCGCGATCCAACCGGGGACCTGCGTCAACGCCATCGCTTTCGCGGAGCGCGTGGGAGAGCGGGTCGGCGAGATCGGGCCGGAGCCGGCCCATGTCCCCCTCGACGAGGCCATCGCGGGGCTCGACGCCCTGCTCGCCCGGCTGATCGACAGGCGCACGGCGCGCGTCGCGTGAGTGAGGCGGCGGCGCACCGGCGCCCTGTCGGCTACTATGTCCACCATCAGGGCGCCGGTCACTGGCAGCGCGCGAATCTCATCGCCGCTCGCCTGGACCGGCCCGTGACCCTCATCGGCACCCTGGCCGACATCGACACCTCGCGTGCCAACGGGGCGATCCTCGACCTCCCCGACGACCGCCTCACGGGTTTCGACGGCCAGGACGGCGAGGCGATCCGGCCGGACTGCTTTCATTATGTCCCCGTCGGGATCGACCGCATCCGCTCCCGGATGGGACTGCTCGCCGCTTGGATGGCCGAGCACGATCCGGCCCTGCTGATCGTCGACGTGTCGGTGGAGGTGACGCTCCTCGCGCGTCTCCTCTCGGTGCCGACCCTCGTGGTGAGGCTGGCCGGAAACCGCACCGACATTCCGCATCTCGAAGGCTTCCGCTCGGCGGAGCGCCTCCTCGCCTTCAACCCGCCCGAGATCGAGACGGCCGGAACGCCGGACTGGGTGCGGGCGAAGACCCTCTATGCCGGCTTCCTGGCCGATGCCCCCAAGGCGGGCGCGTCGGAAGACGGCTCCATCGCGGTGATCTACGGGCGAGGCGGGGCCGGCGGCTCGGTCTCCGACCTCGCGGCCGCCGCGCGTGCCGTGCCCGACCGGCACTGGCACGTTCTCGGTCCGGTGGAGGCCCCGACCCCCGATCTCCCGCCGAACCTGCATCTCCATGGCTGGGTCGCCGAGACCGGCCCCTATCTCGACCGCGCCGCCTTAGTGATCGGCGGCGGCGGCGACGGCGTCGTCGCGGCGGTAGCGACGCGGGCCAAGCGCTTCCTCTGCCTGCCGGAACCGCGAGCCTTCGAGGAGCAGACGGCGAAAGCGGAGGCTTTGGCGGCTCTCGGCGCGGCCATCGTCCGCACGGAATGGCCCGACGCCTCGGAATGGCCGGCATTGATTCAAGCGGGCCTCGCGCTCGATCCGGAGGTGATCGGCGGGCTGGTTCAAGCCGACGCCATCGGCCGCACGGTCGCGATCATCGAAGACGTCATTCAGGGGATCGAGCGCCGCCGCGCGCGGAGGGTTTAGTGCCTGTTTGATCTGATATTCCAAGCTCTTACCTCATCCTGAGGTGCCGCGTAGCGGCCTCGAAGGAGCCCCCCAGGGATCACATCGGCCTCTGGAGCCCTCCTTCGAGGCCTCCGCTGCGCTCTGGCACCTCAGGATGAGGTGGAGGGTGGGATAAACCGGTCCTCGACGTCCGAGAGAGAAGCCTGCACCGCTTCTGCGCGCAAACACCTAAAAAGGCCGGTCCAGCGGCACCCGCGCGGCTTCCATCTCGTCCGCGGTCGGCATGCGCAGGATCGTCGGCGCCTCGCGCCAGGTCGGCGGCAGCAAGCCCAACCGCGCGAAGGCATCGAGCCAGCCGTCCATGGGCCAGAGCCCGTGCCGGGCATGGAAGCGGGTGGCGTTGGCGATGATGTCGGCGAAATGCTGGAGCGGCGGGTCGAATGCCCCGTGATACTGGTGGTAGGCGTGGCCCCCGGCACTGAACAGGATCGGGATGCCGGCGGCATCGGCCCGGAAGGCGAGGTCGGTATCCTCGGCGCCGTAGCCGTCGAAGGCTTCGTCGAACCCGCCGATCCGGTCGAAGGTCGCGGCTCGGACGCCGAAGGCGAGGGACCAGAACAGGCCGGGATTGTCGGTGCGGGCAAGGCCTGCAGCCGGGAAGCTCCGCACCGGATGGGTATGGCCCGACGCGCGCAACCCCGCCTCGGTCCAGCCATCGTCGACGGCCCGCGCCGGCAGGTAGCTCACCTCGCAGCAGATGAGGCCGTCGGCTAGCCCGAGATCCGCGTCGAGGCTCGCGACGAGATCGCCCGAGGGAATGCAATCCACATCGAGGAAGATCAGGTGATCGCCCGAGGCGGCGTGGCGTCCGGCGTTGCGGGCGCGGGCCAGCGGCAGGCCGCCGCTCGGAAGGTCGATGCGGCGGATGGGAAAGCCGTGATCGGGGAGGGGGGCGGGGTTCGCCCCCATCTCCACCACGATGCATTCGGCCGGATGCGTTCCCCGGCCGAGGCCTTCGAGAAGGCGCGCCAGATGCGCGTCGCGGCCCTTGTTCAGGGTGATGACAGTCGCGCTCACGCGGCGTCCGCCGGCATTGCGACGAAGATCTCGTAGGGGCCGAGGAAGCGCGCGATCATCTCCGGCGCGAGGCGAAAACCCGTCGGGTCGTCGGAGATGAGGTCGGTGGTCTGCGAACGATGCGCCGCCACGGCCCTCGCCTTCGCCGCCACATGCGCGCTGACATCGACGCGGTAGCCCGACGGAGGACCGCCGACTTCCGTGCCCTGCGGCAGGGTCCAGCCCCAGACCGGATAGGCGAAGGCCTTCGTCGCGCCGAGCTTCGGCTGGGCGAGCCTCACGATGGCGGCCGCCGCCTGATGATCGCAATGGGGATCGTACGCCCAGGTCACGCAGACCGCGCCGGCCCCGCTCTCTTTGGCCACGGACGCCACCACATCCGCCGCCGCCTGCGCCTCGGGGCCGCTGCTCGGCACCCCCGCATCGGGTAGGCGCAGGAACGTGACGTTGGCGGGAGCGAGGCCGAGCGCCGCCACCGCTTCCAGCGTCTCCTCCTCGCGCAGCGCCCGCAGGCGGAGCGGCGGATAGAGGGCGGAATGGGTGTGCGACCCGCAGCCGTCACTGACGATGACGAGCCGCACCTCGCGCCCCCGCGCGCAGGCCTCGGCGATCAGGCCGCCGCATCCGAGGCTCTCGTCATCCGGATGCGGGGCGACGACGACGAGCCCGCCCCCATCGGTGAGGGCATCGAGATCCGCCACGGGGAGATTCTCGGCGGCGGTGAGAAAGGCGTCGGCATGCATGAGTGGGAATCAACCCTTCGAAAAACCCGCGACTGCACCCGGTCGCCCCATCCGTGACCCTCATCCTGAGGTGCCGCGAAGCGGCCTCGAAGGAGACCTCCAGCTCGCGCCGCGATCCCTGGAAGTCTCCTTCGAGGCCTCCGCTTCGCTGCGGCACCTCAGGATGAGGACGATGCCGGGTCAAACCCGTGCCGGTGACTGCGCATCACCTAACCTGTCGAACCGGAATGTCGCCTGAACAAGTCACGCCGCGCCGTAGCGGTCGTTGAGGCTCGCGGCGAGGCCGTCGGCGAATTTCGCGGCAGCCACGGGTAGCATCCGCCCACGCAGCTGGCCGAGAATCAGGGTCATGGGGGAGAGGTCGCGTTCGTCGATGGGCCGGCTGACGAGGCGCTGGTCATTGGGGATGCCGCTCGGCACCTGCAGGCTCACCACATCCTCGCGCAGGGCGAGGTTGCGCAGGAATTCGAGCGAGCTCGATTCGACGGCGGGGCGAAACGGCGTGCCCCGCCGCGCCAGCGCATCGTCGAGATGATGGCGGATCGCCAGCGACCGGTCGGGCAGGGCGAGCGGATGGGTGAGGCATTCGCGCAGCCGGACGGGCCCTTCCTCCTGGGCCAGGGGGTGCGAGGCGCGCATCACCACGCAGAGCGTCTGCCGGCAGGTGAACAAAGCGTGGAGATCGACCGACGGCGGCGGCTGCAGCACGAGGGCGAGGTCGGCCTCGAAGGAGACGAGAGCCGCCACCGCCTGGGCATGGTCGCGCACCTGGACCGTGAACGAGACGAGGGGAAAGCGCGCCCGGTAGGCCCGGACCTCATCCGGCACGATCTGGTTCACGAAAGCCTGGCTGCAGGCCAGCGCCACATGTCCGCGCCGCACGCCGGACAGGTCGGCGATCTGCGAGCGGACCCGCTCCATATCCGACACCTGATCCCGGATATGGCGCACCAGCAACTCGCCGGCCGCGTTCAGCCGCATGCCCTGCGCCAGCCTCTCGAAGATCGGCGTCCCCAGCTCGTATTCGAGATCCTGGATCTGCCGCGTGAGCGCCGAAGGCGCGATGTTCAGGGCCTCCGCCGCCCGGCGGATCGAGCCCCGCCGCGCTACCTCGGAAACGTAGGTCAGGGTCCGCAGATGCTTCATGGGGCCTGTTCGATCAGGGCTCTCAGCCGCGACTCGCGCTCAGGTCGATCGTCCCATCAGACCACCTCATCCTGAGGTGCCCGCGTCAGCGGGCCTCGAAGGAGGCCTCCAGATGCCGCAGCGATCCCTGAAGGGCTCCTTCGAGGCCGCTCCGCGGCACCTCAGGATGAGGTGAAGTCTTGGACAAACGACCCGAACATGCGCCTGGAGGGTGATCTCCAAGACACCGCTCCGCCCTACGCCCAGTGTTGCGAATTCCGCAACACCATAGTCGATAACCAGCACTCGTTTGCAACGGCCTCCCGACATACCCTGTCTGGGTTCACATCATGTCGGAGCCGGCTCAGATGATTCGTCGTCGCACCTTCCTCGCCGGCCTCGGGGCCGGCCTCGTCGCCGCACCCTCGGTGCTGCGGGCCGAGACGCCCATCGTGATCCGGATGGGATCGCTGAAGCTGATCCATTCCATCGCGCCGTATTTCTACGCCCAGTTCGCGCCGCCCGGCGTCACCGTGGAGGTGATCCCGTTCGAGAGTCCCACCGAGTGCAAGAATGCGGTGGTGACGAAATCGGTGGATTTCGGAACGTTCGGGATCGCCGCCGGCACCCTGGGCGCCGCGGCCGGCGAGCCCATCGTCGTCATCGCCTCCACCTGCAATCGCGGCATGGCCATCATCGCCAAGACCGGGTCGGGCATCCAGAAGGTCGCCGATCTCAAGGGCAAGCGGGTGGCGATCTGGCCCGGCTCGACCCAGGAGGTCTTCGCCCTAGAGCGCATGCGGATGGAGGGGGTGAGCGTGAAGGACATCACGCCGGTCCGCATCTCCTTCAGCGAGATGCACATCGCCCTCGCGCGCGGTGACGTCGACGCCTATGTCGGCGCGGAGCCCGCCCCCGGCGTCAGCCTCTCCACGGGAATCGGCACGCTGGTCGAGTATCCCTACGGCACCGAGATGGGCTCCCTGAACATGGTGTTCGGCGCTCATCGCGACACGCTGGCCGAGCGGCCGGAGGTGGTGAAGACCATGCTGGAGATCCACCGCAAGGGCTCGGATTTCGCGCAAAGCAACCGCGACGCCACGGTGGCGATGGCGGTTCAGAAGCTCGGCCAGAAGCGGGAGGCCATCGAGCTCTCCGTGCCCAATGTCGAGTTCAAGTGGAAGCTCGGAGAAACGGAAGTCAAACAGGCCAAGGCCTATTCCGAACACATGCTGGCGGCGCGGCAGATCAAGCGCCTGCCCGACTTCTCCAGCTTCATCGATACCCGCTTCGTCGATGCGATGAGGGATTCGTGAGCGCGCCGGCGGTCTCCGCGCCGGCGGTGGCGGAGGTAGCGACCCGCCGCGCGCTTCCGAGCTTCGCGAGCTTCAAGCAGGCGCTGCTCGCCCTCGCCCTGCCGGTGGCGATGGGCGTCGCCTGGCACCTTCTCACGGTCGGCAAACCCTACAGCCTGATTCCGCCGCCCGCGGAGGTCTGGACGGCCATGGTGGATCTCGCCATCGGCGGACCGGAGGGTGATGCCTTCAGCGGCACGCTGCTCTCGCATCTCACCGCCTCGCTCGCCCGCGTCTTCGGCGGGTTCAGCCTCGCGGCCCTGGCGGCGGTACCCCTCGGCCTGCTCATCGGCCGGGTGCCGCTCATGCGCCAGATCCTCGACCCGACCCTGCAGATCCTGCGCCCGGTGCCGGTGACCGCCTGGCTTCCCCTCGCGATGATCCTGTTCGGCCTGGGCCCGCGCTCGGCCTATTTCCTCGTCTTCCTCGGCGCGTTCTACCCGATCCTGGTCAACACCATTTTCGGCGTGCGCTCCGTCGAGCCGCGCCTGTTCGAGGCCGCCGCCATGCTCGGCTGCCGGGGTTCGGCGCAGTTCGCTCGCGTGGTGCTGCCAGCGGCACTTCCCTCAATCTTCACCGGTCTGCGCCTCGGCCTCGGCTTCGCCTGGGTGGTGATCGTCGTCGGCGAGATGACCGGCGTTCCCACCGGCCTCGGCGCGATCATCATGGAGGCGCGGCAACTCTCGCGCACCGACATCGTGATCTGCGGCATGATCGTCATCGGCGTCGCCGGCTTCGTCTGCGACCGGGCCGTGATGCTGGTCGGCCAGCGCCTCCTCGCCTGGAGCCCCTCACATGGCTGAGCCCACCGTGCCGATCCTCGACATTCGCGGCGTGTCGAAATCCTTCGCCGCCCAGGGCCGCACGGTACAGGCCCTGAGCGACGCCAACCTCACCGTGGCCAAGGGCGAGTTCATCTGCCTGCTCGGCGCTTCGGGCTGCGGCAAGTCCACCCTGCTCCGCATCGTCGCCGGGTTCGAGACGGCCACCGGCGGCGAGGCGCTGATGTGGGGCAAGCCCATCGAGCGTCCCGGCCCGAGCCGGGGCATGGTGTTTCAGGATTACGGCCTGTTCCCCTGGCTCACCGTGCGGGACAATATCGGTTTCGGACCGAAATCGCGCGGCCGGCCGGCGGCGGAAATCCGCGATACGGTGGAGCGCTACATCGCCCTCGTCGGGCTGCAGCGCTTCGCCGACGCCTTTCCGCACCAGCTCTCCGGGGGCATGAAGCAGCGGGTCGCCATCGCGCGGGTGCTGGCCAACGATGCCGAAATCGTCCTCATGGACGAGCCGTTCGGAGCGCTCGACGCCATGACCCGCGAGCGGCTGCAGGACGAGCTCCTCGACCTGTGGAGCCGGACCGGGTTGACCGTGCTGTTCGTGACCCATGCCATCGAGGAGGCGATCTTCCTCGCCGACCGGGTGGTGGTCATGTCCCCGAGCCCCGGCCGGATCGACGCGATCCACACCATCGACCTCGCCCGCCGCCGCGACGTGGCGAGCCCGGCCTTCAACGATGTGCGCCGGATGCTCTCGGCCCAGCTCCACAGCCACCACGCCCCCGTGGCCGCATGAGCGGCGCGGCGTCGCGATCCGGCGACTGGCGCCGGATGGACCGCGAGACCCTGAGCCGCGCCTACGACAATACCGGCGCCGTCGCCGATTCTGCCGCCCGACTGTCCGGTTGGCGGGCGCGAAGCGCCGCGTTTCGCGCGCTCCACCCCCACACGCTCGACCTCCCCTATGGGCCGGCCGAGCGGAACCGGATCGACCTGTTCCAAAGCGGGGCGGAGGATGCGCCGCTCCTCGTCTTCATCCATGGCGGCTATTGGATCCGGAATACACGCCAGGATTTCGCCTGCATGGCCGAAGGACCGTCGCATCACGGTCTCGATGTGGGATTGGTGGGATATACCCTGGCGCCAGATGCCAGCCTCACCGAGATCGCCGCCGAGATCCGGGCGGCGCTGCGCTTCCTGCGCGACCGGGATGAGGGGAGGGGGCGCCGTCGCCTCGTCGTCTCGGGCTGGTCGGCCGGCGGGCATCTCGCGGCGCTTGCCATGGCGTGGCCGGAGGTCGATGCGGGCCTCGCCATCAGCGGCGTGTTCGATCTGGCGCCGATCCGGCACACAGAGCTCGACGACCGCCTGCACCTGACCGATGCGGAAGTCGAGACGCTCTCGCCGATCCGGCAGGTGCCGCATTCGGACAAGTCCCTCGCCATCGTGTGCGGATCGAGCGAATTGCCCGAATTGCGACGGCATTCCGCTGATTACGACCGTGCGTGGCGGTGCGCCGGGAACGCCTCGATCGTCGGCGAGCTGCCCGACCACGACCATTTCTCGATTCTCGACGAACTCATCCGCCCCGACGGCGCGCTGACGGCCCTCGCCGTGGAGCTCGCAGGGAAGGGCCCGTAGCGCTCCTCCCGCCGTGCCGAAGCCGGCCCGTCACTCCGAATTTTCGCCGCGCAGGCACGCCTCCTGAGCCTCGCCCGCCCGCCGCGCGCTCCTCGCATGGCGTCCGATGACGGCTTCCCCCTTCTTCGCTGCGAGCAGGTCAGGGTCGCCCCAGCGCGCCAGCATGGCCTGAAATGCCTCATGCCGCTCGCGCCGAAAGGGAATTCTCCCCCCGGCACTGTCCCTGCACGGATGAGGTGGGTGGATTGCGCCGCAGGGCACCCAGCCGGGCGGGATCGGAGCCGTGGCGGGATGGGTCCGGCCGAGCCGCAGGATGTTCGGCAGGAGATGGGTCCTCGGGCCGACCGGGGCCGATCCTGCTTCGATGCGGATGGGCGAGAACACCTCGATCCGCCCGATTCGGGTGACGAAGACGCGATGAGGACCGGCGGCGACGAGCTGAGCGACGATGGGATCGCCGGGTCCGAATAGGTTCTCTCCGGCGGCCCTTCTAAGCAGTGCGATCGTCCCGGGATCGTTCGTCCGAATACAGGCATCGACAGCGAGTAGGTTCAGACCGAGATCGAACAATAAACCATCGCGGTCCTCGGGTTTTGCTGCATGGTGATCGGGGCCGAGTTCGGTGACGACCGACCGTCTATTCATGGCGTAGGCATCATCGGGCAGGCATAGGGCTACGGCATGACTCCAGCCGAAGGCGAATCCTGTTTCGTAAGCCACTGGTCGACAGTCGGCGTCTGGGTCGAGGGCGATGGCTCCCCGTGTCGTGGTCAGACCCATCCGCGCGTCCGGCAGGGACCGCGCTTCTTCAGCCGAGTCCCGGAGAAAGCTCGCAACCGCGCCGAAACTGCCGAAACTCCAAGTCGTAGAGGAATCTTCGAGCGCCTTTGCCATCAGATCCGCGACGGGGCTCCCGAAGGTTGCGCCCGGTGAGCGCCTTGTCGTGAGAAACGCGTCGGTGAGTAGCTCCATCGCAGCAGATTACCGGGGCGGAGCGTCGTGCGCGAGACGCGATCACAGGCGGCACTGAAATTGCTGCGGACCCGACGCGTTCGCCTTCGCCGGGCGCTTCCCATCGTCGTCTCGACCGGGCAGTCTCTCGGCCTGATCATTCATGGATTTCGAGGATGGACCTGAATTCAGTCGGCGTCGTCGCCACGCCGAGGAATCGCCTCGACTTGGCCGATTGGCAGGACGGCGATGCGTGGCTGGCCGGTGGGACGTGGCTGTTCTCCGAGCCCCAGCCGCATACGCGCCGGCTCGTCGACCTTTCCCGACTCGGCTGGCAAGCACTTGAGGTGAGTGAGCGTGGCCTTTCCATCGCCGCGACCTGCACCATCGCCGACCTGTTTCGTCTCGATCTGCCGGTCTCCTGGCGCGCGTCGCCGCTCTTCGCACAATGCTGCCGGGCGCTGCTCGGATCGTTCAAGATCTGGAACATGGCCACCGTGGGAGGCAACATCTGCCTCGCGCTGCCGGCCGCGCCGATGATCGCGCTCGCCACGGCCCTGGAGGGTACATGCCTCGTCTGGACGCCGGAGGGGGCGGACCGTGAGGTCGCCATCGTCGACCTCATCGTCGGCGCGCAATGCAATGCCCTGGCGCCCGGAGAAATTCTTCGGCGTCTCGATCTCCCCGTGGCCGCGCTGGAACGCCGGACCGCGTTCCGCCAAATCTCTCTGAGCCCCAATGGACGTTCCGGTGCCCTGTTGATCGGTACCCTGGACCGAGGCGGTTCTTTCGCTCTGACCATCACGGCCTCGACGCGTCGCCCGCTGCGCCTGGTCTTCCCCGCGCTGCCGGATGAGGCAGCGCTTACCGCTGCCATCATCGAAGCGGTGCCGATGGCGATGTATCATGACGACGTTCACGGCGCGCCGGATTGGCGGCGGCACATGACCTTCAGCCTCGCCGAAGAGATCAGGCGCGAATTCGAGAATGAGACTCCGGCATGATCCTGCACGTCAACGGCCAGGAGCAGGCTGCATCGCCACGGCCCGGCCAATGTCTGCGCACGATGTTGCGCGAACTCGGCTGGTTCGGGGTCAAAAAGGGTTGTGATGCCGGAGATTGCGGCGCCTGTACGGTCCATCTCGACGGCGAGCCGGTCCATAGCTGCCTGCTGCCCGCCTTCCGCGCCGAGGGGCGCCGCGTCACCACGATCGAAGGGCTGGCTGGGTCCTGCAAACCGGACCTCGGTGAGACGGCGGGATTACACCCGATGCAGCAGGCTTTCCTCGACGCCCAGGGGTACCAGTGCGGCTTCTGTACCCCCGGCATGATCATGACCGCATCGGTCTTGGATCAGGGGCAAAGGAGCGATCTCGCCACCGCGTTGAAGGGTAATCTCTGTCGCTGCACCGGATATGGCGCCATCGCCGACGCCGTCGCGGGGGTGGCGCGCGTCGAACGCCTTGTGGATGGTGACGGCGAGCCGTGCGGGTGCAGCATCCCGGCCCCGGCGGGGAGGGGGATCGTCACTGGCGATGCCGCCTTCACCTTCGATCTGGCCGTGCCCGACCTGCTCCATCTTAAGGTGCTGCGCTCGCCCCACGCCCATGCGCGGATCTCGCGGATCGACAGGGCGGCTGCTCTGGCCGTGCCGGGTGTCGTGGCCATCTTCACGCATGAGGATGTGCCGGCGAAGAGCTTCTCCACCGGGCGGCATGAAAATCCCCTCGACGACGCAGCGGATACGCGGATTCTCGATCCGATCCTGCGCTTCATCGGCCAGCGGGTCGCGGCCGTCGTGGCCATCAGCGAGGAAGCGGCGGAGGCTGGTTGTGCGGCGCTCCTCGTCGATTACGAGATCCGCGATGCGGTGCTCGATCCAGACGAGGCCATGCGACCCGGCTCACCCCTGGTCCATGGCAGTGCCGACCGGGCGGGTGAGGATGCGCCGCCCCGCCTCTCTCATCCTAATCTCGCTGCAGAGGTACATGGCGAGGTCGGCGACGTCACCGCGGGTTTCGCAGAGGCGGACCTGATCCATGAGGCGACCTATCACTCCCAGCGCGTGCAGCACGCCCATCTCGAGACCCACGGGGCCCTCGGCTGGCGCGATGAGGACGGCCGCCTCGTCATCCGCTCCAGCACCCAGACGCCGTTCCTCACCCGCGATGCGCTGGCCGACCTCCTCGAGCTTGAGCGCGATTCGGTGCGGGTGCTCTGTGGCCGGGTCGGCGGCGGCTTCGGCGGCAAGCAGGAGATGTTGACTGAAGATCTCGTGGCGCTCGCCGTTCTCGCCACCGGTCGCCCGGTCAAATGGGAGCTGACACGTCAGGAGCAGTTCAGCGCCACCACGACACGCCACCCGATGCGAGTGACCGTAAAGTTGGGTGCCCGCCGGGACGGCACCCTGACGGCGATCGCGCTGAATGTGGTCTCCAATACCGGCGCCTACGGCAACCATGCCGGCGGCGTGATCCATCACGGCTGCAACGAGGTGATCGGCGTCTATCGCTGCCCCAACAAGCGTGTCGACGGATATGCGGTCTATACGCATACTCTGCCGAGCGGCGCGTTCCGGGGCTATGGCTTGAGCCAGACCATCTTCGCGGTGGAATCGGCCATGGACGAACTGGCGCGCGGCCTTGGCCTCGACCCGTTCGAGATGCGCCGCCGCAACGTCGTGCGCCCCGGCGATCCGATGGTGTCGAACAGCCTCGAACCGCACGACGTGGAATACGGAAGCTACGGCCTCGATCAGTGCCTTGATCTCGTTGCAGCCGCCATGCGCGAACTCGCCCCGGCGGACATTCCTTCCGCTGACTGGCTCGTCGGCACAGGGATGGCCCTGGCGATGATCGACACGATCCCGCCGCGCGGGCATTTCGCCGAAGCGCGAATCGCGGTTCAAGCGGACGGGACCTACGCTCTCGATGTCGGTACCGCCGAGTTCGGCAACGGGACGACCACGGTTCATGCGCAGATTGCGGCCTCCGCCCTCGGCACGATCCCGGACCGCATCTCCCTTTGCCATGGTGACACCGACCGCATCGGCCACGACACCGGTGCTTATGGATCGACCGGTATCGTGGTGGCCGGGCAGGCGACGTTGAAAGCCGCACTCGCGCTGGTGCAGGGCCTCCGCGCGGCTGCCGCCGAGAGGGGAGGGGGGGCTCCCGATCAATACCGTGTACACCGCGACGGCGTCTCGAGCCCGTCGGGGGATATTGGCTTCTCGGACCTCCTTTCGGATGGCCCCATCGTCCGCAGGGGTAAGGCAGATGGCTCGCCGCGCTCCGTCGCCTTCAACGTCCAGGGTTTCCGGGTCGCAGTGCACCGGTCGAGCGGCGAAGTGCGCATCCTCGATAGCTTGCATGCCGCCGATGCCGGCCGTGTCATGAATCCGATGCAATGCCGTGGGCAGATCGAGGGTGGCGTAGCCCAAGCGATCGGTGCGGCCTTGTACGAGGCGGTGCGCATCGATGACGAGGGGCGTGTGGTCACGCAGACGTTCCGCAACTATCACATCCCAGCCTTCGCCGATGTACCCCGCACCAAGGTCTTTTTTGCCGACACCTACGACCGCATTGGCCCGCTCGGCGCGAAATCCATGAGCGAGAGCCCGTTCAACCCAGTTGCTCCGGCACTTGCCAATGCCATCCGCGACGCGACGGGTGCACGGCTCACCGCGACCCCGTTTGCGCCGGACCGTATCTACATGTCGGTGATGGAGGCGGTAGAGCATCGGGACAGCCCAGTATGACATCGGCCATTTGTCGGCGATTTCGTACCGGTGAAGAGAGCTGCGCCCAACGACGTTTGGTCGAGTGAAGCTGTTGAATGTTTTCTGCTACGCTCTTCTTCGCCGAAGCGACTTATACTTCGGCGGGAAGTTTTCAGAGAACCGTTTCGATCAGCCCGAGACGCTTGGCTTCGTCAGCTTCGATGTACCAATTGTACGGCGCCTTCTCGATGACCTCGTCGAGGGTGACATTCGAGCCGGCGACGAGGTTGGCGAAACCCTCGTTCTGAATCTCGATGGAGGTCTCGATCTCGTGCAACGTCGCTTTTAGGCTGGCGATGCATGTGGTCAGCGGGCCATGGATCTCGAGGGTCTTCGCCATCTTGCGTTCATGAATCATGAGCCGCGTCCCCCGCGTGAGATAGCGGTTGGGGCGGGCGAAGAAGCTCATGAGGGTCGTGCCGGCGGAGTAGATCGCGGCCTTTCCGAGGAAGACAAGGCGACGGTGAGGCGTGACCTCGCTAGCGAAGCGGATATCCTCGCCCATCATACGGGCTACTTCGGGGTCGCCGCCGAGGGTCGTGAGTTCGACCACCACAAGATCGCGCTCGCAGGCGGCGTCGAACTGGCGACGGAAGTCCTTGTACATCGCATTGTCGACCGGGCCCGACAGCAGGATGGCGGGGGCCTTGAAATCCGGGGCGGAAAGAGGCGAGGTGTCCATTGTCGATCCTTGGCCGGGCTGCGCGGGGAGCGGTCTCCCGCAGGACTCATGCCCGGCTCTTATCCGATCAGAATCCCCAATCCCGTCGGCAGTTGCGGTGACGGCGAAAGATCGCGACCGGGGCGGTGAAGCCATCCGCACGGCCCGGCGACGGATCTGGACTTTTCAGCCCACCAAGCCTATATCGAATCTGCGTTTGATGACCGGTTCGTAATAACGTTTCAGGACCCGGAGGGCAGTACTCCGGCGCCTCCACCAAAAGCGTATCGTGATGCGTTTCTGATGGGGGCGAAATAGGATCGACTGGGCGGTAAAGGGATCGCGAGAGCGTCGGTAAGGACTCGACCGGTTTGGCGCAGGTAACCCCTGTTCCAAGTATTTGGCCAAAACTCTAAATGCCAACGATAACGTTGTCATGGATGCCCGCCTCGCGGCGTAAGCATCTTGCGGTAGGGTAACCGTCGAAACAGAACCCGGGGCTTCGGCCCCGGGACCCACTTTTTCTCACTCATTTGATGAATATCAGTCAGCCGCGGCACTGCCGTTTTCGGCTCTATTGTCGTATGTTTGTCGCATAGATCTCCCATGCAAGATTTAAGCGTCAGACCGTCCGGCACTTCACAACAATTCCTGCTGCGTGATCGTGCCAGCAGGTCGTGTGTGCGTACGCACATTCGTGCTCTAGAACTTTTCCAAAGCGTTGCTGTCTGGTGTGCCTGCGCTAATTCGCATCATCAGGGAAAGCTGTTGACCATTGAGCGTTTGCCGGAGGCTGGTCGAAGCTTCGCGAAGACTTCCGCGACATGGCTCAACGGAATTTTATGTCTATGGCTCAGGTTGGGAGAACGCCATGCATGGCACTGAAGACCTCGAACTCAACCGGCGCGATCTGATGGCAGGAGCATCAGCCTGTGCCGTCGCCGTTGCCTGTCCCTCCGCCGCGTGGGCTGCTTCTCGCGATGCGTCAGGCCCCGTCATGTCCAAGGTTTCGCTGACCGTGAACGGAACGGCCCACGAAATCGACCTCGATACCCGTACGACCCTCCTCGACGCCGTGCGCGAGCATCTTCACCTGACGGGTGCAAAGAAGGGGTGCGACCATGGCCAATGCGGGGCGTGCACGATGATCGTCGATGGCCGACGCATCAATTCCTGCCTGACCCTGGCGGTGATGCACCAGGGCGATACCGTCACCACCATCGAAGGATTGGGGAAGCCTGACGAGTTACATCCGATGCAGGCAGCCTTCATCAAGCATGACGGCTACCAATGCGGGTTCTGTACCCCGGGCCAGATCTGCTCGGGTATTGCGGTCCTCGATGAGATCAAGGCTGGCATCCCAAGTCATGTCGCCGCTGATCTCACCGCGACCGCTTCATTCACCACTGACGAGATCCGCGAGCGTATGAGCGGCAACATCTGCCGCTGCGGTGCTTACTCCAACATCGTCGATGCCATGTCCGAAGTTGCGGGGAGGCAGGCATGAAGTCTTTTACGTATGAGCGGGCAACATCACCGGCCGAAGCCGCTGCGTCCATCACGCGCGTCCCCGGCGCGAAGTTCATCGCCGGCGGCACCAACCTGCTGGACTTGATGAAATTACAGGTGGAGACGCCCACCCACCTCGTCGACGTCAACGGCTTGGCTCTCGATACGATCGAGCCGACGGAGGAGGGGGGCTTACGGATCGGTGCCTTGGTGCGCAACACCGATCTGGCGGCCGACATACGGGTGCGGCGCAGTTACGCCGTGCTGAGCCGGGCTATTCTGTCCGGTGCCTCGGGCCAGTTACGGAACAAGGCGACCACGGCCGGTAATCTGCTTCAGCGAACCCGCTGCCCCTACTTTTACGACACTGCGCAGCCCTGCAACAAGCGCCAGCCTGGAAGCGGTTGCTCCGCCATCGGCGGTATCAGCCGCCAGCTCGCAGTGGTGGGTGTCAGTGAAGCCTGTATCGCCACGCATCCAGGCGACATGGCCGTGGCCATGCGAGTCCTCGACGCTCATGTCGAGACGGTGAACGGTGAGGGAGTTGCCCGGACGATCCCCATCGCCGCGTTTCATCGCAATCCAGGAGACACGCCGCAGATCGAGACGAGCCTGCAGCCCGGCGAACTCATCACCGCTGTCACGCTCCCCAAGCCGGTGGCGGGGACGCATATCTACCGCAAGGTCAGGGACCGCGCCTCCTACGCGTTCGCTTTGGTCTCCGTGGCGGCCGTTATCCAGCGCGACGGGACCGGACGCGTGGCAATCGGTGGTGTCGCCCCGAAGCCCTGGCGTGACGAGGCCGCCGAAGCGGAGCTTCCGAAGGGAGCGAAGGCCGTGACGGACCGTCTGTTCGCGGATGCGAGGCCGACTGACGACAACGCCTACAAACTGAAGCTGACCGAGCGCGCACTTGGCGCCGTCATGACCGAAGCGAGGGCCTGAACCATGAAGTTCGACACTCCCGCGGGTCGGAACCCGATCGATGAACTGAAGGTGGTGGGCAAACCCACGGACCGGATCGACGGTCCGTTCAAGACGACGGGCAGGGCGCAATACGCCTACGATTGGTACGATCCGAAGTCGAAGGCAGCCTATGGCTACGTCATCGGCGCGACCATCGCAAAAGGGCGGATCAATACAATGGATCTGAGTGCTGCCAAGGCGGCACCTGGTATCCTGGCTATCGTTACCGCTGAGAATGCCGGCCCCCTCGACAAGGGCAAGCTCAACGCCGCCAAGCTTCTGGGTGGCCCGGGGATCGAGCATTACCATCAAGCGGTAGCACTGGTAGTGGCCGAAACCTTCGAGCAGGCGCGCGCAGCCGCAGCGCTCGTGCGGGTGGACTACACCGAGACCGAGGGCGCCTTCGATCTTGCGGCGGTGAAGGACACCGGGAAGCCGGAGAAGCTCGCGAGCGCGCCCTCCGATACATCGATCGGTGATTTCGAGGGGGCTTTCTCGGCGGCGCCCATCCAGCTCGATGCTACCTACACGACACCCGACCATGCTCATGCGATGATGGAACCGCATGCCTCCATCGCCTCCTGGGACGGCGACAGCCTCACCGTCTGGACCTCGAACCAGATGATCGATTGGGGGACGCGGGACCTCGCTCTGACCCTGCGTATGCCGAAGGAGAAGGTCCGCCTCATCTCCCCCTTCGTGGGCGGCGGGTTCGGCGGCAAGCTGTTCCTGCGTTCGGAGGCTGTGATGGCCGCCTTAGGCGCGCGAGCCGCCAAGCGACCGGTGAAGGTCGCCCTGACGCGGCCGCTTACGTTCAACAACACGGTTCACCGCCCCGCTACGATCCAGCGTATCCGGCTCGGCGCGACGCCGGACGGGACGATCACGGCGATCGGCCACGAAAGCTGGTCCGGCAACTTGCCAGGCGGCAAGCCGGAGGCTGCGGTGCAGCAGACCCGCCTGCTCTATGCCGGCGCCAACCGCATGACCCAGACCCGCCTCGCCATGCTCGATTTGCCGGAGGGCAATTCCATGCGCGCGCCCGGTGAGGCTCCAGGCCTGATGGTGCTCGAGATCGCCATGGACGAGATGGCCGAGCGCATCGGGATCGATCCGGTGGAGTTCCGTATTCGCAACGACACGCAGGTCGATCCCGAGAAGCCCGAGCGCCGGTTCTCCCAGCGCAGCCTCGTCGAATGCCTGCGCCAGGGTGCTGCAAAGTTCGGGTGGGACAAGCGGATCGCGAAGCCAGGTCAGGTCCACGAAGGACGCTGGCTCGTCGGGATGGGTGTCGCTTCCGCTTTCCGCAACAACATCAACGTCAAGTCCGGCGCGCGTGTTCGCCTCGACGATCGAGGCGTCGTGACTGTCGAGACCGATATGACTGATATCGGCACCGGCAGTTACACGATCATCGGCCAGACGGCCGCCGAGATGATGGGACTGACCCTCGACAAAGTCGTGGTTCGACTTGGCGATTCCGCCTTCCCGGTCTCTTCGGGCTCTGGTGGCCAGTTCGGCGCGAACTCTTCGACTTCGGGCGTGTACGCCGCCTGCGTTAAGCTACGCGAGGCAGTCGCACGGGCGCTTGGCGTCAACTCGGACGATGCCGTATTCGCGGATGGATATGTCCGCTCCGGAAACCGTTCGGTGCCCCTCGCAGATGCGGCGAAAGCCGGGGAGCTCGTCGCCGAGGATACGATCGAGTTTGGTGGCGACCTCTCGAAGACCTATCAGCAATCGACGTTCGGAGCCCATTTCGTAGAGGTCGGTGTCGATACGAGCACCGCCGAGATCCGGGTCAGACGCATGCTCGCGGTCTGCGCCGCAGGGCGTGTCCTCAATCCGAAATCGGCGAGGAGCCAGGTCATCGGCGGCATGACGATGGGCGTCGGTGCGGCGCTGATGGAGGAACTCGCCGTCGACACACGGCGCGGTTTCTTCGTCAACCACGACCTCGCGGGTTACGAAGTACCGGTCCATGCCGACATACCGCACCAAGAGGTGGTTTTCCTGGATGAGACCGATCCGATCTCCTCGCCGATGAAAGCCAAAGGCGTTGGCGAACTCGGGATCTGCGGTGTCGCCGCGGCGGTGGCAAACGCGGTGTACAACGCAACCGGCATACGGGTCCGGGATTATCCGGTCACGCTGGACAAGCTCATCGACCAAATGCCCGACGCTGCGTAGCGCTCTCGAAGGCGTGCGATCCGCGCGCCTTCGTCTCACTCAATGACAAGGCGCGCCGACGTAAGCCGGCGGCCCAGCCGCCGAGCTGCGCTCGGGAGCAATTTTCCCAGAAATAGCAGAGCGTTATCGAGCCTTGCCATGTCCCTGTTTCATGGGATTGTCGCGAAAGTTTCAGTGTCCTGTCATTTTGGCATTGACGAGAGTGAGGGGTGGGTCTAGAAGT
>NZ_JADIJP010000080.1:0-659 GCF_017355285.1 Methylobacterium sp. SD274
TCTGATCCGTGAGGATCATCTCGTTGATGCCGTCGTAGTCCCACTCGTCGTGCGGGGTCATCTGGTAGACCCACTTGGCCGCACCCGTGTCGGGGTTACGTGCCCAGATGGTCATCGACCACTTGTTGTCGCCCGGACGCTGCTTGGGGTTCCAGGTCGAGGGGTTGCCCGAGCCGTAATACATCAGGTCGAGCTTGGGGTCGTAGGAGAACCAGCCCCAGGTGCAGCCGCCGCCCGTCTTCCACTGATCGCCTTCCCAGGTCTTCAGCGAGGAATCCTTGCCGACCGGCTTGCCGAGAGACGTCGTCTTCTCCGGGTCCATGATCATGTCGGCATCGGGGCCCTGCGAGTAGCCGCGCCACACCTTCTTGCCCGACTTCGAGTCGTAGGCGGTGACGTGGCAGTTCACGCCGAACTCGCCGCCGGAGATGCCGACGATGATCTTGTCCTTGACCGGCAGAACCGTCGCGGTGTTGGTCTCACCCTTCTTGGGGTCGCCGTTGACGACGGACCAGTTCACCTTGCCGGATTTGGCGTCGAGCGAGACGACGGTGGTGTCAGCCTGGTGCAGGATGATCGCGCCGTCGGCATAGGCCAGGCCACGGTTGACCGTGTCACAGCACATCACCGGGATGACGCTCGGGTCCTGCTTGGGCTCG
>NZ_JADIJP010000081.1:0-653 GCF_017355285.1 Methylobacterium sp. SD274
CGCCAGGGCTTCAGCACGGCGATGGCGAGGAGGGATGCGAGGATGTTGGCGCCTGCGG
Source organism: Methylobacterium sp. SD274 (assembly GCF_017355285.1). Lineage (NCBI taxonomy): Bacteria > Pseudomonadati > Pseudomonadota > Alphaproteobacteria > Hyphomicrobiales > Methylobacteriaceae > Methylobacterium > Methylobacterium sp. SD274. Next base: position 59 of record NZ_JADIJP010000081.1, read on the forward strand.
CGACGAGGAAGACGCCGTCCCAGCTGTTGGTGGCCTGCTGGAGGTAGTTGGCGACCGGGACCAGGAGGGCGGCGGTGCCCTTGGCGGTATAGAGCAGGCCGGCATTGGTGGCGGCGAACTTGGTGCCGAACGTGTCGGTGCAGGTGGAGGGGAAGAGGGAGTAGATCTCGCCCCAGGCGAAGAACACGAACCCTGAGAGCAGCACGAACCACAGCGGGTCGTGGCCCCAGAGGTAGAGCATGTAGATGCCGAAGCCTTCCATGGCGAAGGCGATGAACATGGTGTTCTCGCGGCCGATCTTGTCGGAGACCCATCCGAAGAACGGGCGGGTCAGGCCGTTGAGCACGCGGTCGATGGTGGCCGCGAAGGTGATGGCCACCATGGTGATGCCCATGATGGTGACCGGCACCTTGTCGACGCCGATATCGGAGGCGATGGGCTTGAGGTTGGCGGTGATCATCAGGCCGCCGGCGCCGACGATGACGAACATGAAGTACATGAGCCAGAAGATCGGCTGGCGGGCGACTTCGCCGGGGGTGTAGTTGCGCCGGGTCTGGATGATGTTGGCGTTGGCCACGACCTCCGGCACCTGGCC
>NZ_JADIJP010000082.1:0-644 GCF_017355285.1 Methylobacterium sp. SD274
TCTGCCGCAGCAGATTTTATTACTCGTGACAACACCCTGTCCGTGAGCGGATCGGTTCTCGGGGTTTCGGAAGGTACGCCGGTCTTCATTAATGTAATGAACGGGAGCAACGTCGCTGCCACCCTGACCGGTTCGGTGGGGGAGAACGGCAACTTTACCACTAACACCAGCGGCGTTCTTGCCTCGCTGGGTGCGGCGGGAACGGAATACACGTTCTTGGCTTCGGTTACCGACGCCAACGGCAACATCGTCACCGATAGCTTCGATGTCACGGTTGATCGTGCGACAACCGAGGCCACCGTCGGGCTGGCGTCAGGTTCCAACAGCGGTGCCACCAACGACGGGATCACCAACGACACGACACCGGACTTCTCTGGTTTTGCCGAGGCTGGCGCGACGGTCGACGTATTCTTGAATGGCGATCTCATCGGCACGACAGTCGCCGGCAACAACGGCGCCTACACGCTGACCTTTGCTGAAGCAGACATCATCCCGCTTACCGATGGCACTTATACGCTGTCCACCATCTCGACCGACGTCGCAGGAAACATCAAGCCGAGCGCGCAAGGCACGTCCTTCACCGTCGATACGCTTGCTCCTGAGGTGGCCTCGATCACGGCGGCCGATACCAGCCTCAACGTGAG
>NZ_JADIJP010000083.1:0-584 GCF_017355285.1 Methylobacterium sp. SD274
GCGTAACCACCCACCGCGCCGAGACCGGCGTTCGGGTCGGTCAGGCCGGCCGCGAGGCCGATGCCGGCCCAGCCACCGACACCCGACAGGATGCCGACGAACTGCTTGCCCTTGTGCTGGTAGGTCATCACGTTACCGATGATGCCCGACGGGGTTTTGAACTTGTAGAGTTCCTTGCCCGACTTGGCGTCGACGGCCTTCAGATAGCCTTCGAGCGTGCCGTAGAATACGATGTCACCAGCGGTGGCGAGAGCGCCCGACCACACCGAGAACTGCTCGGAGTTGGACCAGATGATCTTACCCTTGACGCCGTCCCAGGCGATGAAGTTACCCATGCCGCCGTGGCTATTGGGGGCCGGGTACATGGCCAGGGTCGCACCGACGTAGGGCTGACCCGGGGTGTAGGACACCCGGAACGGCTCGTAGTCCATGCAGACGTGGTTGGTGGGCACGTAGAACAGGTTGGTCTTCGGCGAGAACGCAGCAGGCTGCTGGTCCTTGGTGCCGAGGGCCGCGGGGCAGATACCCTTGGAGTTGGTATCTTCGCCGTTCTGCTCGGTGGAGTACTTGGCCTGGACCAGGGG
>NZ_JADIJP010000084.1:0-480 GCF_017355285.1 Methylobacterium sp. SD274
AGAGCGCCTAACAGAACCGTTTGATCTGGTTGAGAGTGATGAGGCTGGTCGCGAGGCTGGTGAAGGCCTCGTAGATGTCTGCACGTCGCTCGTAGCGGACGGGCAGGCGGCGGAAGCGGTTGAACCACGCGTGGGTACGCTCGACGACCCAACGATGCCGACCGAGTTTCTCGCTGCTTTCGATACCCTTCCGCGCGATGCGCGGGACGATGCCCCGCGCCCGGCACTCCTGGCGGCGGGGTCGGGCATCGTAGGCCTTGTCGGCGTGCAGCTTGTCCGGACGGCGTCGCGGTCGCCCTCGTCGACCACTCCGCAGAGGCGGAATGGCATCGAGGGTGGCCGCCATCATGACGGTGTCGTGTCTGTTGGCCCCGCTCAGGCAGAAGCCGAGCGGCGTGCCGCGCGCGTCGGTGACGAGGTGGCGCTTCGTGCCCGGCTTCCCCCGGTCCGTCGGGTTCGGGCCGGTGGCAGGCCCCCTTT
>NZ_JADIJP010000085.1:0-324 GCF_017355285.1 Methylobacterium sp. SD274
TTTAGCCGGGACAGACGCGCTGTCCAGGCAAGCCCGGTTCCAGTCGATCTCACCCGCTGCGTGCAGGCGCTCCAGCAGCACGTGATGCAGGCGGCTCCATACGCCCGCCGCTTGCCAGTCCCGCAGCCGCCGCCAGCAACTCATGCCGGAGCCGCAGCCCATCTCGGCCGGTAGCATCTCCCACGGCAGACCCGAGCGCAGCACGAACAGGATGCCCGTCAGGGCGGCCCGGTTCTCGATCGGACGACGCCCGCCCTTCGGACGGGGCCGAGGTGGCGGGAGGAGCGGAGCGATCTCATCCCAGAGATCATCGGGGAGAAGCGG
>NZ_JADIJP010000086.1:0-309 GCF_017355285.1 Methylobacterium sp. SD274
ATTTCGCATTGAGCGGGATTTTGGCCCCTGCCCTCTGCAAACTTGTGATGTTCCGGATGCGGTCCAACGAACCCATGCGAGCCTCGACCCATACGGGGAGACAAGGAATGGTGGAGCTGGACGGGATCGAACCGACGACCTGATGCTTGCAAAGCAACTGCTCTCCCAGCTGAGCTACAGCCCCAAACGATTGGGATCGGAGCGCCAGTAAGAACGAAGCGACGCTTCGCAAGGCCGACCGGCCGTCCGCGCCGATGCGCGGAGCCAAAGTCGACGGAGGTCGACGCCGGCGCCTGAGGCAACCAACGA
>NZ_JADIJP010000087.1:0-256 GCF_017355285.1 Methylobacterium sp. SD274
TTTCTTGGGCGAGGTGAAGAAGAAGGCGAGCGCGCAGACGACGAGGCCCTGGCCGATGCCGAAGTTGAAGAAGGCGGCCTGGAAACCGTGGTCGGCGATCATCCACTGGATCGGGGCGACGGTCAGCGCCGAGCCGGCGCCGAAGCCGGCGGCGATGATGCCGGCGGCCAGGCCCCGCTTGTCGGGGAACCACTTCAGGGCCGAGCCGACGCAGGTACCGTAGACGGCGCCGGCGCCGATGCCGGCCACGACCTGT
>NZ_JADIJP010000088.1:0-256 GCF_017355285.1 Methylobacterium sp. SD274
CCAGGTCGTCGCCGGCATCGGCGCCGGCGCCGTCTACGGCACCTGTGTCGGCTCGGCCCTGAAATGGTTCCCCGACAAGCGCGGGCTTGCCGCCGGCATCATCGCCGCCGGCTTCGGCGCCGGCTCGGCGCTGACCGTCGCCCCGATCCAGTGGATGATCGCCGACCACGGCTTCCAGGCCGCCTTCTTCAACTTCGGCATCGGCCAGGGCCTCGTCGTCTGCGCGCTCGCCTTCTTCTTCACCTCGCCCAAGAAG
>NZ_JADIJP010000089.1:0-254 GCF_017355285.1 Methylobacterium sp. SD274
ATTGGGGTTCGCCTCGATTACCGAAGACCGACGCGATCGCAGATTGGGGCCATAGCTCAGCTGGGAGAGCGGTTGCTTTGCAAGCATCAGGTCGTCGGTTCGATCCCGACTGGCTCCACCATTGTCTGTCGTCCCGCATTGTCTGTCTCCCCGTATGGGTCGAGGCGCGATGGCTGTGGTTGGACCGCATCCGGAAAACACAAGTTTTGCTACCCTGCGCTGGTCATCTGGACCGTGCGGGGCGGGCAAATAAC
>NZ_JADIJP010000009.1:0-163081 GCF_017355285.1 Methylobacterium sp. SD274
ATGCGCGAGGTGGCCGAGGCCGCGCAGCAACTCCACGCGGGCGTGGGGCAGGCGTGTCTTCAGGGCGAAGGCGGTGTCGGGGGAGATGGCCTTGTCCTCGCTGCCGACCACGAGGAGCGTCGGGGTGGCGAGGCGGGGGATGGCGCGGTCGAGGGTGGCGAGGTCCCAGTTCGCCATCATGCCGAGGGCCCCGGCCACGTGGCCGGGTGTGCGGAACAGGCGGCGGTAGAGATCGAGCCCCTGGGGGTCGAGGCGCGAGCCGGTGCCGCGAATCAGGCGCTCCACCGCCGGGCGGTCGGCGGTCCAGGCGAAGAGTTTGGGCGTCACCGGGTTGAGGAAGAGCAGCCGCGCCATGCTGGGGAACAGCACCGAGGCGAGGCCGGGAAACGGGGTGAGCGCGCCGTTGAGCGCCACCAGGAGATCGGGCGCGATCCGCCCGTCGAGGCAGAGCCGGACCAGGAGCGCCGCCCCCGCCGAATGGCCGACGACCAGTTTCGGGCGGAGGGCGAGGCTGTCGAGGAGGTCGCTCAGGGCGCTCGCCATCCCCGGCAGGGAGAGCCGCGCGGCGGGGAGCGGGTCGGTGAAGCCGTGGCCCGGCAGGTCCGGGGCAACGATTCGGAACCGCGTCGCCAGGAGCGGCATCAGCCCACGCCAGGAATGGGTGGCGGCCCCCGTGCCGTGGAGCAGCAGCACGGTCGGGGCCCCTTCCGCCCCCATCTCCTGGATGTGCCACGAGAGGCCGGAGGCCGTGACGAAGCGGCTCGCCTCCCGGTGCGGCCAGTCGGCGCCCTCGCTCTCCCAGCGGGGTCGTTCGGCGGGCGCGCGCATGCTGGAACCCTTTATTCCCTCGCCGACCGGATCGCGGCGCTCATCGCCCCAGCATCGGCATAGGGCAGGGGCAGATAGCGCGCCCCCATGGCGGCGGCGAGGCGGCGCGCCGAATCCTGCGGCCTCTGGGCCGTGTCGATGAGGATGGCGCGGACATCCGCCTCGCGGAACAGGCGGGCGGCTTTCAGCGAATCCTCGCCCGCGCGCTCCCGCCCGGCGATGCCTGAGCGGGCGACGTTGGCCCGTCCATCGGTGAGCATCACCACCACCGGCGTCCCGCCGCCGCGCCGGACCCCGAGGGCCACCTTTCCGGCGGCGTCGATGCCGGCGGCGAGCGGGGTCCCCCCGCCTCCGGGCAGGGCGGCGAGCCCGCGCCGCGCCCGCACCAGGGAGCGCGTCGGCGCGAGGACCAGCTCCGCGCCGGCCCCCCGAAACGCCACCAGGGCGACCTTGTCCCGCCGCGTATAGGCCTCGGCGAGGAGGAGCTCGACGGCCCCCTTGGCCTCGGCCAGCCGCTCCAGGGCGGAGGAGCCGGAGGCGTCGACGGTGAAGATCGTCGTGGTCTCGGTCCGCTGCCGGAACCGGGTGATTCGGATGTCGTCGGGGCGGATCATGAGACAGGTGCCGCCCCCCTCCGCCCGCCGGCGGAGGCCCTGCCAGGGGGAAGCGGCGCGCAAGGTCGCGATGAGATCGAGCCGGGCCCTTCGCGGATCGCCCGGCCGCGCGCCCATGGGGCGGCCGGAACGGGCGGAGACAGCCTTCGCCCCGGCCTTGCCGGCCTTGGGCATTCGCAGGCGCGGCCCGTCCCGTATCAGCATCGCCAGGAGCCCGGCGGGAATCGCGGCGCGGGCGGCCTCGACGATGCGGTCCTCGCTCGCCTGTCCGGTGCCCTCCTCCGGGTCGGGGCCGGGCTCCCGCTGTTCGGCGGGCGCCTGTTCGGGGGGAGATGGCTCGCCCTCCTCCGGCTCCTCCCCGGGGGCCGACTCGTGTTCCGGCAGGCGGGTGGCGCGGTGGCCGAGGACGAGGCGCGCGGCCTCCCGCGCATCCGCCTCGGCGGTCTCGGCGCGCCCGTCGAGCCGGGCGAGGAGGCGGGCCACCCGGAGGGCGAGGAGCGGCGCGCGCAGCGAGGCGATGCCGAGCCGGGCCGCCACTTCGCTCAGCTCCGCGACGGGATCGTGGCCGCTCGGCGCACCGCCATGCGGCGGCTTGTCGGATTCCGGCGAAAGGCCGTCGCATGGCGGTCGAAGCACCCCTCGCATGGCGCTCGGCGGCACGGTCGTGAGGTCGATATGGAAGGCCAGCCGATCGGCCAGGGAGGCCGGGGCTGCCTCGTCCTCGCCGATCCCTTCGTCGAGAAGGACGAGCCCTACCTTCGCCGGCCGGGTCTCCGCCAGCCCGTCCCGCTCCACCCTCAGACGCCCGGTATCGAGGGCGGCGGCGAGATGCGCGGCGGTGCCCTGCCCCATCCGCTCCGCCATCGCGGCGACGAGCAGTCCCCCATCGGCCTCGGCCAGCAGCCCGGCCTGGGCCACCGGCCGCCCGGCCGCAAGCGTCGCCGCGAGGTCGAGCCCGCCGATCAGCCGATCCTCGGCGATCCCCACCGGCATCCGCCGTAACGGCTTGCCGGGATTGAGGTTTTCGCGAACGATGTCGAGCCAGCGGTCGCGCACCGGGCCGGCCCCGGCGCGCACCACCACGCCGCCGCAGCCATGCGGGTCGGCGGCCACGAGCCGGGCGATACGCAGGGCGTCGGCCCAGATCGCCGAGCTCTCGCTCACGAGCCCAGCACCTCCTCCACCGCCCTCGCGACGCGGGCGGTGGAGCCGGATTCGTCGAGCGGGTTGCGGCGCAGGCGGTGGCGCAGGGCCGACGGCGCGACCTGCCGGAGATGCTCGATTCCCACGGTGTCGGCCCCCTCATAGGCGGCCAGCGCCCGGGCGGTGCGCATCAAAGTCAGCTCGCCCCGCAGGCCGTCGGTGCCCAGAGCGAGGCAGAGCCGGGCCGCGACCTCCAGGGTCGCGTCGGGAACGTCGAGCCCGGGAAGGCGCGCCCTGGCGGCGGTCAGGCGCTTCTGCAGCGCCCGGTCGGCCTTGGCATAGCTGGCGCAGAACCCCGCGGGGTCGCGCTCATAGGCGTCGCGCCGGCGCACCACGTCGATGCGGGTGGGCAGGTCCGTCGGGGTTGTCACCTCCACGGCGAGGCCGAACCGGTCGAGGAGCTGGGGCCGTAGCTCCCCCTCCTCCGGGTTGCCGCTGCCCACCAGAACGAATTTCGCCGGGTGCCGGACGCTCAACCCCTCGCGCTCCACGGTGTTGATCCCGGAGGCTGCCACGTCGAGGAGCAGGTCGACGAGGTGATCGTCGAGGAGGTTGACCTCGTCGATATAGAGGAAGCCGCGATTGGCGCGGGCCAGCAGCCCCGGCTCGAACGCCTTCTCGCCACGGGTGAGCGCCCGTTCGAGGTCGAGCGCGCCCACCACCCGGTCCTCGGTGGCACCGAGCGGCAGGTCCACCACCGGCACCGGCGCGAGGTGGCTTCGTCTCGCGTCGGCGCGTCCGGAACAATGCGGGCATTCGCCGGCGGGTTTGGCGGGATCGCAGGAATAGGGACAGCCGACCACCGCCTTCATCGGCGGCAGCAGGGCGGCGAGGCCCCGGATCGCGGTGGACTTGCCGGTGCCCCGGTCGCCGAAGACGAGGACGCCGCCCACGATGGGGTCCACCGCCGCGATCATCAGGGCTCGCCGCATCTCATCCTGGCCGACGATGGCGGAGAACGGGAAGGTGACGGGCGGGGCCGTGAAGGAGGGCTCCGGGTCGCCTCGGGGCCTCCGGAGGATGCCTTGGCTCGCGTCGCCCTCCGGTTTCTCGGGGCGAGGGTGGGCGTGTGACGGAAGTGATGCGGTTCGGGCCGTTCCGTTGACGATCATCGACAGTCTCCCGGTGACCCGATTCAAGCTCTGGATGGTCCCCTCTCCCCGCAGGCGGGGAGAGGGTTTCGGACCCCTTGTCGGGTCCGAAACGAGGCGGCAGCCAAGGGTGAGGGGGCGCTGTCGAAGGAGCCCCATCCGGAGGGCCCCCCTCACCTTCGCCCTGCCGGGCTCACCTCGCCTCCCGACAGGGGGAGGACGAGGTCCTCTCCCCGCCCGGCGGGGAGAGGGGAATGCTACTCCGCCGCCGCCTGCTCCACGCCCATCCGCGTCCAGATCGCCGCCAGCGCTCCCACCAGATGGTCGATGTCGGCGTCCGAATGCAGCGGCGACGGGGTGATGCGCAGGCGCTCCGTCCCGCGCGGCACGGTGGGGTAGTTGATCGGCTGGACGTAGATGCCGAACTCGTCGAGCAGCGTGTCGCTGATCGCCTTGCACAGGACGGGGTCGCCGACCATCACGGGCACGATGTGGCTGTCGTTGGGGAGGTAGGGGATGCCGGCGGCGTCGAGCCGGGTCCGGACCCTGGCGACGCGTTCCTGGTGGCGCTCGCGCTCGCTGCCGCTGGCCTTGAGATGGCGGATGCTCGCCGCCGCGCCAGCGGCCACCGCCGGGGGCAGTGAGGTGGTGAAGATGAAGCCCGAGGCGAAGCTGCGGACGAAGTCGCAGAGCTTGGCCGAGCCGGTGATGTAGCCGCCATGCACCGCGAAGGCCTTGCCGAGCGTCCCCTCGATGACGTCGAGGCGATGGGCGAGGCCCTCCCGCTCGGAGATGCCGCCGCCGCGCGGGCCGTAGAGGCCGACCGCGTGGACTTCGTCGAGATAGGTGAGCGCGCCGTGGGCTTCGGCGACGTCGCAGATCTCGGCGATGGGCGCGATGTCACCGTCCATGGAATAGACCGACTCGAAGGCCACGAGCTTGGGCCGCGCCGGGTCGATCATCCGCAGCTTGCGGTCGAGGTCTTCCGGGTCGTTGTGGCGGAAGATGTGCCGCTCGGCGCGGGAGGCCTTGATGCCTTCGATCATCGAGGCATGGTTCTCGGCATCCGACAGCACGACGCAGCCCGGCAGCTTGCCGGCCAGCGTGCCCAGCGCCGCCCAGTTCGAGACGTAGCCGGAGGTGAAGAGCAGGGCCGCTTCCTTGCGGTGGAGGTCGGCGAGCTCCTGCTCCAGAAGCACGTGGTAATGGTTGGTGCCGGAAATGTTGCGAGTGCCGCCGGCCCCGGCGCCGCAGCGGTCGAGGGCCTCGTGCATGGCGTCGAGCACGACTGGGTTCTGGCCCATCCCGAGATAGTCGTTGGAGCACCAGACCGTCACCGGGCGCTCGCCGCCTGGGCTGTGATGAGTGGCGTGGGGGAAGCGGCCGTTCTGGCGCTCGAGATCGGTGAAGACGCGGTAGCGGCCCTCGCGGTGGAGACCGGCCAACTCGTTCCCGAAGAATGTCTCGTAGTTCATGGCGTCCCTTTCCCCAACGAGCGGCGACCTGTCTGAACGAGCGACGCCTTGCCTTGTCCCGGCAGCTTTTTTGACCATCGAGTGCCCATGGGTGTCAACTCAACTTGACGCTTTGAATCGCCAATAATTTGCTCACTCGATCGGCGCGGCGTGTTTCCGCCGACCCGTCCGATATGGAAGCGCGCGGTCGGGGCTTGGATCAGGGAAGGCGGATCGAGGGGATCAGGCACGGTCGCGGGGATGCACCGGCGCTGGTTCGGCGCGCAGGGACGGCCTCTTGCCCGAGGGCAGGCTCCAGCTCCAAAGGGCGGCGGAGGGCAGCGGCAGCATCAGGAACCCGTGTTCCAGGGTGGCGAGCGCCAGCATGGTGGTCAGAATGGTCAGGCCCACGACATCGTGTGGCAGTGCCGGCTCGTCGATGGCGGCCAGCCCGATCGCCACCGTCAGCGCTGTCCCGACGGCGACCGAGACCGGGAACAGCATGTTCATCGGCTTCCTGGTGAGGAAGCACGAGAGGTAGCTGAGATGCTCGGGGAGAAACTCGGCATTGAGGTTGCGTACGCCCAGGAACATGTTGAGCCGGGCGGAGAGGTTCATCCCCCAGAGGGTGAGATAGGTCCACATGGCGAAACGGTTTGGCTCGCCCCAGGTGAGGGCGAGGATGGCCGCTCCCCCGGCGACGATCGCCGCCTCGTGCCACAGGCTCGTGGCCACCGCCGCCCGAAATCGAGCGAGGCCTCGCGTGCCCGGCGCGCATCCGACGGCACGCGGGCCGGACACGAAGCCCATGTAATAGCTCATCTCCTGCCAGCCCCAGACCAGCAGCGCTCCGGTGAAAGCGATATAGGCCCCCGCCTCGCTCGTGTCGCCGACGCTTCGGGCGATGGCCCAGACGGCGCCGGCCAGCACCAGGGTCGCTCCCGCCATGCTCCAGGCATGGGTGTGCCGGGGTTTGAGGTCGAGAAGCAGGATCAGTCCGGTGGAGAACCACCAGACAACGATCGCGTAGAGTGCGGGGACCGCATAAGCGCCCACGCTACCAGACCGGCTCGAGTCGGATCTCGGCCGGCATCGGGTTGTCGATGGTCGGCAGGGCATAGAGCCGGACGAAGTTGACCGCCGAGGCCGCGATCAAGGCGCCTTGTTTGAGCCTCCCCACGATCCCGCCCTGCGCCTTGGCGTCCGCGAGCTTGGTCGAACAGACGAGGAGCCGGTCGAGGGCCGCCTTGAACTTCGGATTGTCGAGGTCGAGGGTGAGCGGGAAGGTCTGTTTCGAGATGTCGGAGGTGATCCGGAACACCTTGAAATCGTAATCCGTCGGATCGACCCCCAGCGCCTTGTGGAAATGCGGCCGGCAATGGTCGCGCACATACATCGTCGCGAAGACGGCGAGCAGGAAGAACTTGATCCAGTAGCGGTTGATGCCGGTAGTCAGCTTCGGGTTGGCGCGCATGAGCAGGGCGAAGGCCTCGCCGTGACGGAACTCGTCGTTGCACCACTTCTCGAACCATTTGAAGATCGGGTGGAAACGTCTTTCCGGGTTGCGTTCCAGTTCGCGGAAGATGGTGATGTAGCGAGCGTAGCCGATCTTCTCGGAGAGATAGGTGGCGTAGAAGATGAATTTCGGGCGGAAGAACGTGTATTTCTTCGATTTGGTGAGAAAGCCCAGATCGACGCCGATGCCGAAATCCTTGAGCACGTCGTTGATGAAGCCGGCGTGGCGGGCTTCGTCCCGGCTCATGAAGCCGAACAACTCGCGGATGTCTGGGTTCTTGGCGCGCTTCCTCATCTCTGCATAGAGCACGCAGCCGGAGAACTCGGCGGTGATCGAGGAGACGAGGAAATCCATGAATTCCTTGCGCAGGTCCGGGTCGAGGCCGGACATGTCGAGGTCGAACTCCTCGTTGCGGGTGAAGTGGCGCTTGTTCGGGTCGGCGCGGAGTTCCGCGATCAGGATGTCCCATTGCTTGCGCACGGGCTCGACATCGGTGCGGTCGAGTTCCTCGAAATCGGTGGTGTAGAAGCGGGGTGAGAGGAAGGTCGTCTCCTGGGCGGCCTTGGTGCCCTCGTTCATGGGCAGCTTGGGCGTGACGCCCTTCGGGCCTTGGTGCTGGATCGAGACGTTCACAGGCGCCTCCTCTCTGAGAAGCTGACTTCGTAGAGTTCGGTGAGCTCGAAATGGCCGGCGAATTTGGTCCAGATCCGCTCCAGGATGCCGGCACGGGTGATCGTGGCGGTGCGGCTGACAACGAGTCGCTCGCCATAGGGAACTGAGGTGGGCGCGTCGTGGACCTGAACCTCGTCTCCGGGTTCGATCTCGAACGTGGCGTCCAGGGTCACGTGGGCGTGGAGCGTCTCGGGGGTCTGCTCGATCTCGACGGTGCAGGGCACCTCGACGATCCGCCGTCCGAACCAAGCACTCATCGCACCGCTCCGCTGTCGGCAAGTCTCGTATCGGCGAGGAGCCTGATGAAGGCTGCGAAGTTCGACGGGCCGAAAGCGCCGAGATTGACCACGCGTCCGGTGGACGGGTCGGAGAGTTCGAGGCCGCCATCGGCGAATCGCGTCAGGCGGAAGGGCTGGTCTCGGGTGAGGCCGGCGCGCAGGCGGGCCTGGCCGAAGCCGCGCAAGGTGGCGCGGACGAAATTGTCCTGGCCGGGCTCGACGATGGTGATGACGTCCTGGGTCCAGGCATCCCGGATAACGATGGCGCCGTCGGCGCGGTCATCCGGGGTCAGATCGACAGAGCGGACGATCCGGGCCGGCGGCATGTGTGAGAGGCCAATCCCCTCGCTGCGGCCGACCCCCACTACGACGGTCACGAACCCCATGAGCCCGAGCGCCCCGATGACCAGCGGTCGCGGAATCCGGGCGGCATCAGCCTTCGCCGTCATCGCGTCTCCTCCCTGCATTCAACTCGCGTTGGCGAGGCGCGGAGGACGTACCTGCCGTTTCCGCGCGACCACGATAGGAGCCGCAGTTTCCTCTGTTGTGTCAAGTACAGTTGACAGAGCCTGGGCGAGGATTTCGGCTACCTGCTTTGCCTCCGGCACCGATCGCATCATCGGTTCAGGTCGTGAAAGGGCCCATGGCCGGGCGTGAGGCCAGAGATGAAGGTAGGCGACGCGGTTGCCGGCTCGCAGCCGTAAAGGCAGATCACCACTGCCATCTGTAAAAACTTTGCAGCCGGCGCTCTCGATCAGGGTGAAAGGCAGGTTGAGGGTCATCGGCAGGGCGATGCCGAGCCGCATCACCACCCGGCGATTGGTGATCGTGTAGGTGGTCGAGCGGGCGGAGAGCCAGCCGAGCAGGCTGAGCAGGGCCAGCGCGCCGCTGCCGACAGCGAGGGTCGGCCCGGCCACCAGCGCGGCCTGGGTGAGGTCGCCCTCGGCGAGGGGCGGGATCGCCGCCCAGAGGGCCAGTCCGACGAACCAGAGGCCGACGAGGCGGATATGCAGGGCCCGGGCGGCGATGCCGAAGCCGCAGGGGCGGCCCTGCCAGAGGATATGCTCACCGGGCGGCAGCGGTGCTGGCAAGCCGGGCGGAGCGTCGAAGGCGTTGGCGGGAACGCCGGGGCGGTGTCTCGCGGCGCGGCTCACAGGAACGGCTCCTGGCGGTCCGCCGTGGCGTAGAGGGTGCCGGCACCGAAATAGGCCATGATCCGCTCCTCTTCGTAGAGGGTCACCGAATCCGGGTCCTTCTGGCCGGGGATGTCCGCAAATTGATGGGCCAGTAGCGCCTCGGTCTTCACGGTGCGGGTGAACCGGCCCGTCCGGCAGAAAGTGTTGGGCATCAGCACCCGGCGCCCGCCCCCGGCGAGCTCGACCTCGACATAGCGGACCATCGACTCTCCGCGATCGATCCAGAGGTCGCTGACGATGCCCGCCACCTTCCGGTCGGCCCCGAACACGGTCATGCCGATCGGGTTGGGACCATCCTCGTGCACCACGAAATGCTCGGCGACGCGTAAGGGGACGATGCGCTTCTCGTCGTCCCAGGTCCGGTCGTAATGGTCGTCGCGGTCGACATAGGAGCCGGGGCCGATCTGGTCGTGAAGCCCGTCGCCATCCGGTTCCATCGGGGCTCCGGGCCAGATCTCGCGCTTGTGGCCGCTGTAGTTCCGGGCGGGCTGCATGTCGGTCTGCGGCGCGGTCTTCACCAGGCCGTTCGAGAGCAGGAACTGCTTCGGGCTCGGGATCAGGATCGGGTCGGGCCGCTTCAGGCGTCCGGCCACTTCGTTCTCCAGCGGATAGCCTTCGCGCCGGTCTTCCCGCCGAAGATAGAAGACGAGGCCGGCGAAGAAGATCCAGAATGCATAGAGCACGACCTGGGCGACGTCGATGTAACCCGTGATTTCACCTCGTTGCATGGTCAGGCTCCTTGACGGGAAACGGGGGTCGGCAGGAGGGCGCGCCCCTGCCTGAGGCGGGTGGTCGGATCGCGGACGAGGGGCCCGATGGCCAGCAGCGTCGCGAAGAGCAGGGCGATCTCGATGTGGTAGACGATGAGGTAGCCCACCGACGGGTCGCTCATCGCCTCGCCCAGCGCTCCGGAGGCCGAGAGGCTGGAACCGATATCGCGCAGGATGCCGCTCGCCGCGATGGCGATGCCCGCGGCACTGGCCTGGACGGCGCCCCAGGCGCCCAGCGCGAGCCCGGTCTCTTCCGGCCCCGCCTTCGCCATGGAGGCGGTGAGGGTTCCGTGCGCGAACAGACCGCCGCCGAGGCCGATGAGCGTGACGCCGGTGGTGAAGAGCTGGGCCGAGGCGAGGGGCGCGGCGAAGATCACCGCCGAGAAGGCGACGATGCCGACGACGCTGCCGGCCGCCGCGACCCGGAACGGATCGCCGCCCCGGCCGAGCCAGCGCGCCGCGAGCAACAGGCCGACTCCGCCTCCGGCCGCGAGCATCGCGGTGAGCGCCGTGGTGGCGGCCACCGGCAGGTGCAGGATCTGCCCGCCATAGGGTTCGAGCAGGATGTCCTGCATCGAGAAGGCCGCCGTGCCGAGCCCGGTGGCGACGAGACGCCGTCGCGCCAAGCCGCTGCCGGCATAGGCTGACCAGGATTGCGAGAAGCTCGGACGCGGCAGGTCCCTGGCGGTCCGCCCCGGCTGCCGCGCCTCCTGCTTCCACAGGGCGATGCCGTTGAGGAGGATCGTCACCAGGGCCGCGCCCTGGATCACTTGGATCAGGCGGATCGCGGAGAAGTTCGCGAGCAGCAGCCCGAAGGCGACCGCGCTCACCACCATGCCGGCCAGCAGCATCGCGCAGAGGAGCGCCACGACCCTCGGTCGCGCATGGGCGGGGGCGAGATCGGTGGCGAGCGCGAGGCCGACGGTCTGGGTGGTGTGGAGGCCGGCCCCCACCATGACGAAGGCGAGCGCCGCCGCCACATGGCCCGGCCAGGCCGGGCCGGTGGTGTCGCCGGACAGGATCAGCAGCGCGAACGGCATGATGGCGAGACCGCCGAACTGCAGCAGGGTGCCGAACCAGATGTAGGGGACGCGGCGCCATCCGAGGACCGAGCGGTGGGTGTCCGAGCGGAACCCCACCAGGGCCCGCAAGGGGGCGAAGACCAGCGGCAGCGACAGCATCACCGCCACGATCCAGGCCGGGACTTCGAGTTCGACGATCATCACCCGGTTCAGCGTGCCGATGAGGAGCACGGCGGCCATCCCCACCGTCACCTGGAACAGCGACAGCCGCAGCAGCCGCCCCAGCGGCAGTTCCGGCGTCGCCGCGTCGGCGAAGGGCAGGAACGGCATCAGGCCGGGGCCGAGGCGCGTGAGCAGGCGGGCGGTGAGGTCGGCGGGTTTCATGGCACGGTTCCCCCCTCCCCAGCGATGCGGGGAGGGCTTTTCCGCGCCAACTCCACGGCGTTCGACAGGTAGAACCCGCTATTGACCCGCTGTGTCCGCCCCACAGCGAACCCGGCGAGTGCGGCCTCCCCGCCGATCCGGCGGCGCAGGCCGCACTCGGTGATCGGCACGATGGCGGGCGCCCGGTCGCCGCGCGGGAAGAGCCGGCCGGCGGCGTGCATCAGGGTGAGGAGCGCCGTGCGCGGGGCCACGGTGAAGACCAGCGATCCGTCGGTCCGCAGGCCGAATTCGGCGAGCGCCCGGACGATGTCGCTGGCGCTGTAATGGATGAGCGAATCCATCGCCACCACGTGGTCGAAGCGCCCGAGCCAGGGATCGAGCATGTCGCCGACGCGGAAGTCGATATGGTGGCCGCCGAGCAGCTCGGCGCTGCGCTCGCGGGCGAGGCCCACCAGCGTCGGCGATACGTCGATGGCGACCACTTCCGCCCCGCGCCGGGCGGCCTCGACGCTGAGGGCTCCCGTCCCGCAGCCGGCATCGAGAATGCGCCGGCCGGTGAGATCCTCGGGCAGCCAGGAGAAGACGTTCGCCCGCATAGCGTCCCGGCCGGCCCGCACGGTGGCGCGGATCTTCGAGACCGGGGCGTCGGTGGTGAGGCGCGCCCAGGCCTCCACCGCGGTACGGTCGAAATAGGTGGTCAGTTGCGAGCGGCGCTCGGCGTAGGTCCCGGTATGCATCGGCCTGCCCCCACCTCAATCGAACCCGAGGAACTCGAACAGGTCACGGTCCTTCATCGGCATCGCCGAGAGCGGCTTGCCGCCGGCCCAGAGATGGGCTGCGAGCCGCATGTACTCGTCCGTCACTGCGATGAGTTCGGGCGTCGGCTCCATCTCGAACAAGGTCGATTTCTTGAGGCGCGAGCGCCGGACCACGTCGAGATCGGGGAAATGAGCGATGCGCTCCAGGCCGACGGCGGCGTTGAAACGGTCGATCTCGTCGGTCTTGGCCGAGCGGTTGGCGATGACGCCGCCGAGCCGCACGGGATAGTTCTTCGACTTCGAATGGATCGCGGCCACGATCCGGTTCATGGCAAAGATCGAATCGAAGTCGTTGGCGGTGACGATGAGGGCCTGGTCGGCATGCTGGAGCGGTGAGGCGAAGCCGCCGCAGACCACGTCGCCGAGGACGTCGAAGATGACGACGTCGGTGTCTTCGAGGAGGTGATGCTCCTTGAGGAGCTTCACCGTCTGGCCGACGACGTAGCCGCCGCAGCCGGTGCCGGCCGGCGGGCCGCCAGCCTCCACGCACATGACGCCATTGTAGCCCTCGGCCACGAAATCCTCGATCCGCAATTCCTCCGAATGGAATTGCACCGCCTCCAGGGCGTCGATCACCGTGGGGGCGAGGCGCTTCGTCAGGGTGAAGGTCGAATCGTGCTTCGGGTCGCAGCCGATCTGCAGCACGCGTTTCCCGAGCTTCGAGAAGGCCACCGACAGGTTCGACGAGGTGGTGGACTTGCCGATGCCGCCCTTGCCGTAGACGGCGAAGACCTTGGCTGTGCCGATCTTCAGCGCCGGATCGAGTTCGACCTGGAGGCTGCCTTCCTCGCGGCGCGTGGCCACGGGATTACGGATGGCGATGTTCATGCGGCGACCCCTGCGGTGATGCCTTCGAGACGGTCTTCGAGCTCCTCCTCGGCACGGTCGAGCGCGTCGCGCGTGGCCGCGTCGGGAGTCCAGAAGCCGCGCTGGTGCGCCTCGATCAGCCGATGCGCGACCTTGGCGGACGCGGTCGGGTTGAGGGCGGCGAGGCGCTCGCGCATCGCCGGATCGAGGAGGTAGGTCTCTGTGATGCGCTGGTAGATCCAGGGCGCGACGGCGTTGGAGGTGGCCGACCAGCCCATGGTGTTGGTGAGATGCGCCTCGATCTGGCGCACGCCCTCGTAGCCGTGGCCGAGCATGCCCTCGGTCCATTTCGGGTTGAGCATGCGGGTCCGGGTCTCCAGGGAGACCTGCTCGGAAAGGGAGCGCACGACGCCCTCCCCCCGTGTCTGGTCGCTGATGAAGATCGGCACGGCCTCGCCCTTGGCTTGGGCGACCGCGCGGCCCATCCCGCCGAGGCCATCGAAGTAATGGTCGACCGAGGTCACGCCCACTTCGACGGAATCGAGGTTCTGGTAGGCGAGATCGACCTTGGCCAGCACGCTGCCCATCAGGGCCCGCTGTGCGGTGGGCCGGCCGTTGCGACCATAGGCGAAGGATTTGCGGCGCGAGAAGGTCTCGCAGATCTCGTCCTCGTCCTCCCAGCGACCGGATTCGACGAGGTTGTTGACGTTGGCGCCGTAGGTGCCCTCGGCGTTGGAGAACACCCGCAGGGCTGCCGTCTCCATGTCGATCCCGTGCTCGTCCATGTGGGCGAGGGCATGCTTGCGCACGAAGTTCCGCTCCGACGGCTCGTCGGCGATGGCCGCGAGATAGGAGGCTTCCGCCAGCAGCTTGGTCTGGAGAGGGAGCAGGTCGCGAAAAATGCCCGACAGGGTCACCACCACGTCGATGCGCGGGCGGCCGAGCTCTTCGAGGGGGATCAGCGTCGCGCCGCACAGGCGGCCATAGCCGTCGAAGCGCGGGCTCGCGCCGATCAGGGCCAGGGCCTGCGCGATGGGTCCGCCCTCGCTCTTGAGGTTGTCGGTGCCCCAGAGGACGAGGGCGATGCTCTCGGGCAAGGGCGCACCCTCGTCGCGGTAGCGGGCGAGAATGCGGACAACCTGCCGGGTGCCGTCGGCTACCGCGAAGGCCGAGGGCAGGCGGTAGGGGTCGAAGCCGTGGATGTTGCGCCCCGTCGGCACCACGGACGGGTTGCGCAGGAGGTCGCCACCGGCAACGGGCGGGATGAAGCGGCCGTCGAGCGCCCGCAGCAAGGCCGGAAGCTCGTGGTCCACCGCCAGCAGCGCGTTGGTCTCGCATAGGGCCGCGAAGGCGGCGCGGTGGGTGTCGTCGAGAGGCAGGCCGGAGGCCGTCAGGGCCTGGTCGATCGTGTCGCCGGCCACCAGGGCGGCAATGCCGGCGCGGTCGGGCCGGAGCCCGTTCGAGGCTTCGGCCAGGGCGGTCAGCAGGTCGATCCGCTCTTCAGGGGGCGTGCCCTCCCCGACCACATGCATCCCGTGCGGGATCAGGCTGTGTTCGAGTTCGCTGAGCGCGAGGCCGAGGGTCAGGATCCTGCCGGACATGTCCCCGGACCAGGCCGGCTCGGCCGATGTCAGGTCGAGGGCTGAGCCCTGCGCCTGGATCAGCTGGCCGAGTTCGCGCCGCTCGGCTTCCGCCTCCGGCTCCAGGCCGCGCCAGCGCTCGACCGAGGCTTTCAGGTCGATGAGCCCGCGATAGAGCCCCGCCTGAGTGAGGCTCGGCGTCAGGTAGCTCACCATGGTGGCGGCCGAGCGGCGCTTGGCGATCATCCCCTCGGACGGGTTGTTGGCGGCGTAGAGGTAGACGTTGGGCAGCGGCCCGATCAGGCGCTCGGGCCAGCAGGAATCCGACAGGCCGGTCTGCTTGCCGGGCATGAATTCAAGAGCCCCGTGGGTGCCGAAATGCAGCACGGCATCGGCGCGGAAATCCTCGCGCAGGTAGCGGTAGAAGGCGGAGAAGGCGTGGGTCGGGGCAAAGCCGCGCTCGAACAGCAGCCGCATCGGGTCGCCCTCGTAGCCGAAGCCCGGCTGCACGCCGACGAAGACATTGCCGAATTGCGCGCCCAGCACGAAGATCTGCGAGCCGTTGCTGTTCTGGCGCCCCGGCGCCGGACCCCATTGCGCTTCGATCTCGGAGAGGTGGCGCTCGCGCCGGATATGGTCGTCGGCCGGGATGCGGTGATGGACGTTGGCACTGGTGCCGTAGCGGGCTGCGTTGCCGGCGAGCACGGCGTTGCGCAGGTCGTCGACGCTGTTCGGCACGGCGACGTCGTAACCGTCGGCCTTCAGGCCCTTCAGCGTGTTGTGGAGCGAGTGGTAGACCGAAAGGAACGCCGCCGTGCCGATGCTCCCGGCATTGGGCGGGAAGCCGAACAGGACGATGGCGACCTTCCGCGAGGCCTTTTCCGTCCTGCGCAGCGAGACGAGGCGTTCGACGCGCGCTGCCAGCATGTCCGCCCGTTCCGCATGGACGCTCATGTCGCGGGTATTGGCGCCGGGCGACGCGCTGGAGCGACCGCCGAACACCATCGGCGCGGTGGCGCCGTCGAGTTCGGGAATCGCCACCATCATGGTGGCCTCCACGGGGGAGAGTCCGCGATCGGAGGCCTCCCATTGCTCCACGGTCTGGAATTCGAGGGCGTGGGCGGCGAGGTAGGGCACGTCGAGGCCGCGCAGGGTCTCCTCGGCGGCCGAGGCGTCGTTATAGGCGGGGCCGCCCACCAGGGAGAACCCGGTGAGCGAGACGAGGGCGTCGATGGTGGGCCGCCCGTTGCTCCTGAAGAACGCTTCCACCGCCGGGCGGTTGTCGAGGCCGCTGGCGAAGGCCGGCACGACGGCGAGCCCGCGCGCCTCGAGGGCGGCGATGACGCCATCGTAATGGGCGGTGTTTCCGGCCAGCACGTAGGAGCGCATCACCAGCAGGCCGACGCGGCCCTTCACGGTGCCGGCGGGAGCCGGAACCCGTGTCACGTCCTCGCCGATCCGGCCCTTCATGCGTGGGTGGTAGAGACCGGTCTCGGGATAGCTCATGGGGGCCGGAGCGGCGGCGATCTCGCGCCAGGCCGCGCGCGGTCCGGCGGCGTAGCGGCCGACGAGGAAGCGCACCAGGGCGGCGATGTTCTCGTCCGAGCCCGAGAGCCAGTATTGCAGGGTGAGGAAATAGGCCCTGACATCCTGGGCCGAGCCGGGGATGAAGCGCAGGATCTTCGGCAGGCGGCGGATCATCGCCATCTGGCGGGCGGCGTTGCCCTGGGCGCCGGGCTTGCCGCGCAGCTTCTTCAGGAAATCGAGGGCGCCACGCTTGGTGCCGTCCATGTCGAAGCGGTTGAGGCGCGTCGTCTTCACGATCTCGCTCGCCGACAGGCAGCCGATCATGGCGTCGCAATGCGGGCGGCGGGCGAGCAGCGCCGGATGGATGGCGCGGACATGCTCGTCCATGAACAGCATGGTCGAGAGCACGATGTCGGCGACCGCGATGTCCGCCTTGCAGGACGCGAGCGCACCCGGATCGGTGTCCCACTCGGCGGCGGCGTGGAAGCCGAGGACGAGCCCCGGCATCTCGTCATGGAGCCGGTGGCGGGCGCGTTCGAGCGCGCTCGCCATGTGATTGTCCATCGTCACGACGACGATGCGGAGGGCCGGACGCTCAGCGCCCGAAATGCGCTTTGGCATCATAGAGCGTCTCGACTGTGATGAGGGGGAGTTCGCGCTCGCGGGCGAACCGTTCGGTATTGGCGCGGGCTTTGCCCCGCACGAAGAACGGGATCTTCCTGAGTTCCTTCTCGGCGTCGGGGGCCCAGGTGCTTTGTGCGGAACTGGAACTCCCTCCCCCCTCTGCGGGGGAGGGTGCCTGCGGAGCAGGCGGGAGAGGGGGCGACCTCTCCGGAACTGGCGCTCCCCTCTCCCGACCCTCGCTGACGCGAGGGCCACCCTCCCCCGCAAAGGGGGGAGGGACAGGCTGGTGAGCGGGTCCGAGATGGGAGGGCGCAGCGTCGGCGTGAAACTCGTTGTCCTCGCGGAACATGCCGAGCAGATGTTCTTCCAGCCCCATCATCAACGGATGGACCCAGGTATCGAACAGGACGTTGGCGCCCTCGAACCCCATCTGCGGCGAATGCCGGGCGGGGAAATCCTGGACGTGGATCGGGGCCGAGATCACCGCGCAGGGAAGGCCCAGACGCTTGGCGATGTGCCGCTCCATCTGGGTGCCCAGTACCAGTTCGGCGGCGCTGGCCTGGATCGCCGCTTCCACGTCGAGGTAATCGTCGGTGACGAGGGCCTCGATGCCGTGGAGCGCCGCCTCCGCCCGGATCTCGCGGGCGAATTCGCGGGTATAGGTGCCGAGGCCGACGACCTTGAAGCCGAGTTCGGTGGACGCGACGCGGGCGGCGGCGAGGGCATGGGTGGCGTCGCCGAAGATGAAGACGCGCTTGCCCGTCAGGTAGGTCGAATCGACGGAGCGCGAGTACCAGGGCAGCCGCGACGGTGCGCCGTCGAGAACCGGGGCCGGATCGATCCCGGCGAGCGCCGCCACCTCCTCGACGAACCGGACGGTGGCCTGGACGCCGATCGGCACGGTCTCGACCATCGGCTGCCCGAAGGTCTTGTGCAGGTGCTGCCCGGCGGCCCGCGCGATCTCGGGATAGAGCACCACGTTGAAATCGGCCTCGCCGAGGCGGCCGAGATCGGCGGGGGTCGCCCCGAGCGGCGCCACCACGTTCACGTCGATCCCGAGCCGGCCGAGCAGGCTCCTGATCTCCACGAGGTCGTCGCGGTGGCGGAAGCCGAGGGCGGTGGGGCCGAGAATGTTGCAGAGCGGACGCCGCGTCTCGCGCGGCGCGGTGGGTTTCACCGGGACGGCCAGAGTACGCACCAGCCGGTAGAAGGTCTCCGAGGCGCCCCAGTTCTCCTTCTTCTGGTAGGAAGGGAGATCGAGCGGGATGACCGGGATCGGCAGGGCGAGAGCCTTGGCGAGACCGCCCGGATCGTCCTGGATCAGTTCGGCGGTGCAGGACGCGCCAACGATCATCGCCTCCGGCCGGAACCGCTCGTAGGCAGCCTCCACCGCATTCTTGAAGATCGCGGCGGTGTCCGCGCCGAGGTCGCGGGCCTGGAAGGTGGTGTAGGTCACCGGCGGGCGCGCATCGCGCCTCTCGATCATGGTGAAGAGCAGGTCGGCATAGGTGTCGCCCTGGGGCGCATGCAGGACGTAGTGCAGTCCCCGCATGGCGGTGGCGACGCGCATGGCGCCGATATGGGGCGGGCCTTCATAGGTCCAGATCGTGAGCTGCATCGCGTCAGACCTCCAGCCGGGTGCGACGGACGAGGGGTCTGGCGAACAGTTCGGCGAGGTCGCCGGCCTGGTCGTAGCCCTGGATCGGGGTGAACAGCAGCTCGATCGACCATTTCGTCGCCAGCCCCTCCGCCTCCAGCGGGTTGGCGAGGCCGAGGCCGCACACCGTCAGGTCCGGCCGGGCCGCCCGGCACCGGTCCATCTGGGCATCGAGGTCCTGGCCCTCGACGATCGTCGTTCCGCGCGGGAGCAGCGCCAGTTCGTCGGCGAGATGGCCGCGATGCAGGTAGGGCGTGCCGACTTCCACGAGTTCGGCGCCGAGTTCCCGTGACAGGAAGCGCGCCAGCGGGATTTCCAGCTGCGAATCGGGGAAGAAGAACACGCGGCGGCGGGCGAGCATGGCCCTGTAGGGCGCCAGCGCCTGTTCTGCGCGGCGCGATCCCGCGGCGGTGGCCGCGGCGAACCGGGCGGGGGCTACGCTGAAAGCGTCCGCCGCGGCCCTGAGCCATCCGGTGGTGCCTTCGGCGCCCAGGGGAAACGGGGCGGCGAGCCGTGTTGCGCCCCGCTCCTCCAGCGCCCGTGCCGTGTCGGCGAGGAAGGGCTGGGCCAGTAGCGTCAGGGTGTTCGGTCCCACCGGTGGCATTTCGCCGGCCCGGCGCGCGGGCAGGAACCGCACGGGGGCGATGCCGAGTTCTGCGAAAATGCGGGCGAACTGGTCTTCGACCACGTCGGCCAGCGCCCCGACCACGAGGAGCGAGGGGGCGGCATCTTTCGCCTCGGCCGGCATGGAAGGGACGAGGGAGGCGAGGCAGGCATCCTCGCCCTGCGTGAAGGTGGTCTCGATGCCGCTGCCCGAGTAGCTCAACACCCGGACTTGGGGAGACAGCCCGCGGGACAGGCGCTGCGCTGCACGGCCGAGATCGAGCTTGATCACCTCCGACGGGCATGAGCCGACGAGGAACAGCAGCTTGATCTCGGGGCGGCGCTCGATCAGCCGGCCCACCACGCGGTCGAGCTCGTCGTTCATGTCGGCGATGCCGGCGAGGTCGCGCTCGTCGATGATGGCGGTGGCGAATCGCGGCTCGGCGAAGATCATTACCCCGGCGGCCGACTGGATGAGATGGGCGCAGGTGCGCGAGCCGACGACGAGGAAGAAGGCGTCCTGGATCTTGCGATGCAGCCAGACGATCCCGGTAAGGCCGCAGAACACCGCCCGCTGGCCGCGCTCCTGCCGGATCTCGACGCCGCAGGCGGGGTCGAAGTTACCGAGCTTGGCATGGGCATTCATCGCACGCCCTCCGGTGAGAGGACGAGGCGGGACGGGGCCTGGAGCCGGGCGGCGCGCAGCTTCAGCAGGAATTGCGCGGCGTTGACGGCGTAGGACACGTAGGCGGCGAGCGCCAGGAGCATCAGCTCAGCCGTCGTGAGGGCACCCGTGACCAGCGCCCCGAGATAGGCGCTGTGCAAGGCCAGCACGAGCATGCTGACCATGTCTTCCCAGTAGAAGGCCGGGGCGAACAGGTAACGCCCGAAGACGTCCTTCTCCCAGATCGAGCCCGTGACCATGATCGCGTAGAGCAGCAAAGTCTTGGCGACGATGGAGACGTTGGCCATCTGCGCGCCCTCCCCCGTCGCCAATGTGCGTAGGACGAGGCCGAGGCTGATCAGGAAGGCCAGGAACTGGAGGGGTGCGAGGATGCCCTGGACCAGGGTCCAGCGGGAGGCGTCGCGCCGGGCGCGCTCGGCCGGCGAGTAGAGAGGTCGAGTCGGCTGGCCCCCTCTTGCAGGCATCGGTTCCACCCTGTCCCGGCTTGGCCCCGCATGGTCGGGGTCCGTTGCCGAGGAGGGTATGAACCGGCGGAATAAGTGTCAAGCTGGCTTTACGTCATTTTAAATTTACAGCATTGATGCATAATAATGTGAGTTGCTGGATTGCCAAATGGGTTGTGAAGCGTATCGTTATCGACAAGGCCCGCTTGTCGCACTGCAAGCAGCGTCGGACGCTTTTTAAGTCGAAGACGTCAAGTTCGACAATCAAGATCGAACTGGATCAAGAAGCCGTCATAAAACATTGGAGGACCCAATGGATGATGTCTGGCGGTTTCGCACGGCTTCCGGGATCGAGCCGGTTGCATTGGACGAGTGCGCCTCGTCGGAATTCGCATTATATCCTGGCAGGGCCAGGCAGGAGCGGAACTCCGCGTGGGACGTCGATCTCGCCAGTGTCATCGAGGCGGAGATCATCCCTCGCCTGATGCTCGCCCACCGGGCGGATTCCCGTGCCAACCGCCCGGGAATCCTGCCGAGCACGGAGCAGATCACGGATTTCGCCACGCTGGTCCTGTCACCGGACGGCGAGGATGTCGAAGACCGGATCGCGCGCCTCGTTGATGACGGGCTCGCCCTCGACAGCCTGCTCCTCGATCTCCTCGCCCCCACGGCCCGCCATCTCGGCCTCTTGTGGGAAGAGGACCTCTGCGACTTCGCCGAGCTCACCATCGCTATGGGCCGGCTCCAGCGCATCATGCACGAGCTCACCGCCCGGTTTCGCGACGAGCCGGCGCCGGACCCGCACGGCCGCAGCGTCTTCCTGATGGCCTGTCCCGGCGAGACGCACAGCTTCGGTCTCTCCCTCGTCGAACGCTTCTTCCGCGACGCCGGATGGGATGTGACCAGTGCGGCCCATTCCGCGCATTCCCAGGCGATCCGCGCCGCCAGCACGGGCTGGTTCGATGTGATCGGCGTATCGCTCGGCTGCGAAACCCTACTCCCAACCCTCACCCGGCTGGTGACCGAGCTTCGTCGCACCTCGCGCAATCCATCGGTCCGTGTCATGGTCGGCGGGCCGATCTTCATGAACCATCCCGAATATTCGGCACTCGTCGGCGCGGACGCGACGGCGGGTGATGCACGCCTTGCCATAACCATCGCCGAGAGCTTGCTTGATCCGCGGGCCAGACCCTGCTGAAAGACCGGCTCGACGTCGTCACATCGTGGTGATCCTTGACCAGTCTGGCACTTCCCGCCGCGGCGGAAACCTTCGCAGCGCTTCGTAAGGCACTCGGTCCCCTGGACGCGGAGGCGGCCGGGCTTCTCGTCGCGGCCGCGACGGATCTCGCTCTGGTGGTCGATGCGGACGGGATCATCCGCGATGCGGCCTTCGGCAACGCGGATTTCGCCGATGAAGGCTGTGAGACCTGGCTCGGCCAGCCCTGGATGGATACCGTCACGGTCGAGAGCCGGCCGAAGATCGCCGCCCTCCTACGCGATGCCGCCCCGGGCGCCGTCACGCGCTGGCGGCAGGTGAACCATCCCTCCGCCACCGGCATCGACCTGCCGGTCCGCTATTCCGCCCTGCGCCTGGAGAATGGCGGTCCGATCATCGCCATCGGCCGCAATCTCCGCGCCATGGCCGTGCTCCAGCGAAAGCTCGCGGAGACCCAGCAGGCCCTGGAACGCGACTACCTGCGCCTGCGCGGCGCCGAGACCCGCTACCGTCTGCTCTTCCAGCTCGCCGGCGAGCCTGTCCTGGTGGTGGATGCCGCCACCCGCCGGGTCACCGAGGTGAACCCGGCCGCCGCCCGCCTCCTCGGCCGGGCGGAGAAGCGCATCATCGGACAGGACGTGGTCGACCTGTTCGATTCCGCCAGCACCCGCGAACTCGAATCGCTGTTCGCTGGCCTGCGCATCACCGGCCAGGCCGGCGATCTCGTCGCGCAGCTCGGCAACGGTCGCGGCGAGACCCGCGTCGCCGCTTCCCTGTTCCGCCAGGAGAACGCCACGAGCGCGCTCCTGCGCCTCTCCTCCGGCCCCGCCGAGGTGGCCGGACCGAGCCGTGCCGGCACCTCCGCCCTCGACGTGATCCAGAGCCTGCCCGAAGGTTTCGTCGTCACCGATCCGGCCCGCCGTATCCTCGCCGCCAACGCCGCCTTCCTCGATCTCGTGCAGCTCGCCACCGAGGAACAGGTGCGCGGCGAACCCCTCGATCGCTGGCTCGGCCGAGAGGAGACCGAGGCCGCCGCGCTGTTCTCCACCCTCGGCCAGCATGGCTCGGTGCGCCATTTCGCGACGAGTCTCCGGGGCGAGTACGGTTCGGTGGAGGAGGTGGAGGTCGCCGCCGTCGCGGTGCCCGGCGCCGGGCAACCCTGCCTCGGCTTCACCATCCGTTCGACGCCGCGCCGCACGGCGGCGGCTTTGGGCGGTCGGGAATTGCCACGCTCCGTCGAGCAGATGACCGAACTCGTGGGCCGGGTCTCGATGAAGAACCTCGTGCGCGAATCGACGGACCTGATCGAGCGCCTCTGCATCGAGGCGGCCCTGCGCATCACCCGCGACAACCGGGCCTCTGCCGCCGAGATGCTGGGGCTCAGCCGGCAGGGCCTCTACGCCAAGCTGCGCCGTTATGGCATCGGCGATCTCGATGCGCCGGAGCCTGCCGACGAACAATAGTTCAGGCCTGTCTTCCGGCAGGCCAAATGTCGCACAAGATTGGCATTTTATGTGTCAATCTTTCTTGACACTTCCGACGGTCGGCCCCTAGCTTCGGGGCATGGCAACGTCGGCGTCCACCCCTCCCGCCGCTTCCGTCGGCATCCCCGCTCCAGCCACCCTGGTCGAGCTTCTGAAGCCGATCACCTGGTTCGCGCCGATGTGGGCCTTCGCCTGCGGCGTGGTCTCATCGGGTATGGCAGCCGAGGGGCGCTGGCCGCTGATCCTCGCCGGGATCGTGCTCGCCGGCCCCCTGGTCTGCGCGACCTCGCAGGCGGTCAACGATTGGTACGACCGCCATGTGGATGCGATCAACGAGCCGCTGCGCCCGATCCCGTCCGGCCGGATGCCCGGCCGCTGGGGCCTCTACGTCGCGCTGGCCTGGACCGCCCTCTCCCTCGCCGTCGCCGCCTCGCTCGGGGTCTGGATCCTCAGCGCCGCGCTGTTCGGTCTCGTCCTCGCCTGGATCTACAGCGCGCCGCCCCTGAGGCTGAAGCAGAACGGCTGGTGGGGTAACGCGGCAGTGGGGCTCTGCTACGAGGGCCTGCCCTGGTTCACAGGTGCCGCCGTGATGGCCGGCGCCCTGCCCGACCACCGCGTTCTCACGGTGGCCCTCCTCTATTCGGTGGGTGCCCACGGCATCATGACCCTCAACGACTTCAAGTCGGTAGAGGGGGATGCGCGCATGAATCTCCGCTCGCTGCCGGTCCAGCTCGGGACCGACCGGGCCGCGCGCCTCGCCTGCCTCGTCATGGCCCTGCCACAGCTGGCGGTGATCCTCCTCCTCTCGGCCTGGAACTGCGCGGGGCACGCGGCCCTCGTCACGGGGCTGCTCGTGGCGCAACTCGCGCTGATGTCCCGCCTGCTCCGGAGCCCGCGCGAGCGGGCAGCCTGGTACAACGGCACCGGCACCACCCTCTACGTGCTCGGCATGCTGGTGGCGGCTTTCGCCCTCAGGGCCCTCGCGCAGCAGGGAGCCGCGTGATGGCGCCGATTATGGGCTGGCTCGCCATCGTCCGCCTCGGCCTCGTCCAGACCGCTTTGGGTGCCGTGGTCGTTCTCATGACCTCGACCCTCAACCGGGTCATGGTCGTAGAGCTCGCTTTGCCGGCGATGATCCCCGGCGCCCTCGTCACCCTCCACTACGCCGTGCAGGTCCTGCGCCCGCGCTGGGGCTACGGCTCGGATGTGGGCGAGCGGCGCACGCCCTGGATCGTCGGCGGCATGGCCGCGCTCTGCCTCGGCGGATTCGGTGCGGCGACGGCGACCGCCCTCATGGAAACGCAGCTTTCCACCGGCATCGCCCTCGCCATCCTGTCCTTCCTCTTGGTGGGGATGGGCGCGGGCGCGGCGGGGACCTCTCTCCTCGTTCTCCTGGCCGGCGGCGTCGATGCGCGCCGCAGGGGGGCTGCCGCCACCATCGTCTGGGTGATGATGATCGCCGGCTTCGCCATCACCGCGCCGATCGCCGGACATTTCCTCGATCCGTTTTCCGGTGTCCGGCTGGTGATGGTCTCCGGCACGGTGTCGCTTGCCGCCTTCGCCCTCGCCTGTCTCGCAATCCGTGGAATCGAGCCGCGCCGCGCGGCGGCCGCACCGTCCGATGCCGGCGGGAAGCGGCCGTTCCGCGAGGTCTTGGCCCGGGTCTGGTCGGAGCCGGCCTCGCGCCGCTTCACCATTTTCATCTTCGTGGCGATGCTCGCCTACAGCGCGCAGGAGCTCATCCTCGAACCCTTCGCCGGCCTCGTCTTCGCGATGACGCCGGGGGCTACCACCAAGCTGTCCGGTCTCCAGCATGGCGGCGTGCTCGCCGGCATGCTCACCGTCGCCGGCCTCACCATGGGAATCGGCGGTCCCTATCTCGGCTCGCTGAAAGTATGGACCGCCACCGGCTGCGCCGGCTCGGCGCTGGCTCTGGCCGGAATCGCCGTCGGTGGCCTCGTCGGCCCGGATTTCCCCCTGCGCGCCGCCGTCTTCGCTCTTGGCCTGTTCAACGGGATGTTCGCCGTGGCCGCCATCGGCTCGATGATGGGTCTGGCGGGTGCCGGTGGCGAGGCCGAGCGCGGCACCCGAATGGGCGTCTGGGGCGCGGCCCAGGGCGTCGCCTTCGGGGCCGGAGGCTTCCTCGGGACCATGGCGGTGGATCTCGCCCGCCTCGTCAGCCCCGAACCGGTCCATGCCTACGCCGCCGTCTTCCTGGCCGAGGCCGCCCTGTTTCTGGTTGGCGCCGCCCTGGCCATGCGGATCGAGCATGCCGCTGCGACGCAATTGCGCCGCCCTGCCCGCCCCGCCGAGCCCGTGCTCCAGCCCCGATTGTCGTTGAGGTGAGACCCATGCCGGAATTGGAGACCTTCGACGTCGTGGTGGTGGGAGGCGGCCCGGCCGGGGCCACCGCCGCCACTGATCTCGCCCGGATGGGGCGGCGGGTGCTGCTCCTCGACAAGCCGGGGCGGATCAAGCCCTGCGGCGGCGCGATCCCGCCGCGCCTGATCCGTGACTTCGCCATTCCCGACGCGCTGCTCGTCGCCCGCGTCCGCTCGGCCCGCATGATCTCACCGGCCGACAAGCGGGTCGACATGCCCATCGGCGACGGCTTCGTCGGCATGGTCGACCGGGAGCATTTCGACCCCTGGCTGCGCGAGCGCGCGGCCCTGGCCGGGGCCGACCACCGCCCCGGCAGCTTCACCCGCATCATCCGCGACGCGGAAGGCGGGGCGGTGGTGCATTACCGCTTGGGCGATGCGGAGCACCGGGTCCGCACCCGCCTCGTCATCGGCGCGGACGGGGCGAGTTCGGTGGTCGGGCGGGCCGAGATTCCCGGCCACGCGGCGATGAAACAGGTCTTCGCCTATCACGAGATCGTCCGGCCGCCGGCGGATGGGAGCGGCGATGTCGAGGGGACGCGCTGCGACGTCTACTACCAGGGCAAGCTCTCGCCGGATTTCTACGCCTGGGTCTTCCCCCATGGCGACACGATCAGCATCGGCACCGGCAGCGCCCGCAAGGGGTTCTCCCTGCGCGGGGCGATCCGGTCCCTGCGCGCCTCCACGGGCCTCGATGCCGGCGAGACCCTGCGCCGCGAGGGCGCGCCGCTGCCGCTGAAGCCGCTCAGGCGCTGGGACAATGGCCGGGACGTGCTGCTCACCGGGGACGCCGCCGGCATCGTCGCCCCGGCTTCGGGCGAGGGCATCTACTACGCCATGCTCGGCGGCCGGCTCGCGGCGGAGGCGGCCGACACCTTCCTCGCCACCGGCAAGGCCGCATCCCTGGCCCTTGCCCGGCGTCGCTTCATGCGCCTGCACGGCCGCGTCTTCCTGATCCTGCGCATGATGCAATGGGTCTGGTACCGCAACGATTCCCTGCGGGAGCGCTTCGTCTCGATCTGCAAGGACAAGGACGTCCAGCAGCTCACCTGGGATTCCTACATGAACAAGGAGCTGGTCCGGGCAAAGCCCGCCGCCCATGCGCGGATCTTCTTCAAGGATCTGGCGCACCTGTTCCGCTGGGTCTCGCCGTGATCGGCGGTTGCGAGACCGGCCCGGTCGTGGCCGCGGCGGCGGCCGCCCTCGTCACCGCCCTCGCCGGTGGTCTCCTGACGACGACCGGCCCCTGGTATCAAACCCTGCGGCGTCCCTTGTGGAAGCCGCCGGACTGGGCCTTCGGCCCGGTTTGGACAACGATCTTCACCCTCATGGCGATCTCCGCCTTGATGGCCTGGCACGCGGATGCCGGAACCTCGGCGCGCACCGCGCTGCTGGTCGCCTACGGCGTCAACCTCTGTCTCAACATCGCCTGGAGCGGCATCTTCTTCCGCCTACGCCGGCCGGACTGGGCCTATCTCGAAGTCATCGCCCTCTGGCTCTCCATCGTGGCGCTGATCGCGGTGACGGCCCAGGCCTCGGGGATCGCGGCGTTGCTGCTCGCGCCCTACCTCGCATGGGTCAGCGTCGCGACACTTCTCAACCGGGCGATCGTGCAGCTGAACGGGCCGTTTGGCCGGGCCGTACCGGTCCGCGATGTCGGAAGCCGGGTATGATTCCGGATGTGGCGACCCTGGCGTCGCTCTTCGCCTCCGGGCGGATCATCGACGTAATCCTCGGTCTCGTGGCCCTGGAGGCCGCCGCCCTCGTGGCATGGCGCCTTCATGGGCGAGATCGCCCGCTCCTTCCGCCCCTTTTCTGCAATCTCGCCTCGGGCGCGGCGCTGATGCTGGCGATCCGCGCCGCGCTAATCGGCTCGGATTGGACGGTGGTTGCGCTCTGCCTCATCGCCTCGCTGATGGCGCATCTAGGGGAGGTCGCGTTGCGCATGTTTGGGGGGGCGCGTTCCGCATCCGATCCGGCGATGCCCGATTTTCGCCAACCGGGCAGACCGGTCACGAAGCGTGCCTGAATTGCTGCTGTCCAACCTTCGGCTTCATGAGTGGAGAACCGGCATCATGCGTCGCATATCTGCCCTTCTGCTCGGTTCGGCCGGTCTCATCGCCGCCGTGACCGGTGTCTCGGCCCAAGATGCGGAACAGATCAAGCGGGGCGAATACTTGGCGACGGCGGGCGATTGCGTCGCCTGCCATTCGGCACCGGGCGGCAGGCCCTTTGCCGGGAACTATGTCCTCAACACGCCGATCGGGAAAATCCGCACGCCTAACCTCACACCGGACGACGAGACCGGGCTCGGCAAATGGACTGCCGACGACTTCTACCGCGCCTTGCACGAAGGCATCGACAACGAGGGCAGCTACCTCTATCCGGCCTTCCCCTTCGCCTGGTACACCAGAGTCACGCGCAACGATTCCGATGCGATCTTTGCTTATCTGCGCTCCCTCGAGCCGGTGAATGAGCCCCGCAAACCTTCCGAGATCCCCTTCCCCTTCAATATTCGCAGCGCGCTCATCACCTGGCGCACCGCGTTCTTCACCGCGGGCGAGTTCAAGCCGGATCAAAACGCCAGCGCCGAGGTCAATCGCGGCGGCTACCTCGTGGAGGGGCTCGGCCATTGCGGCATGTGCCACAACGCCAACAAGATCGTCGGAAACAGCGGGTTGGCGGGCAAACTCGGTGGCGGGGTCATCGACGGCTGGTATGCGCCCAACATCACCCCCGACGACCACACCGGCATCGGCTCCTGGACCGACGATCAGGTGGTCGAATACCTCAAAACCGGCACGGCTCCGGGCAACCGGCCGGGCGTCGCAGCCGGGCCGATGCGTCAGACCATCGAGGAATCCCTCTCCAGGCTGACCGATGCCGACCTGAAGGCGATGGTCGCCTACCTGCGCACGCAGAAAGCCAAAGAGAGCTATAAAATGAAGGACATCCAGGCCTTTAACCAGGCCGATGCGCCGGGAGCGGCCGCCTATCTCAGCTATTGCTCCTCCTGCCACAAGCCGGACGGCCAGGGCGTCGAGGGGGCGATCCCGGCGCTCGCCGGCAATACCTCGGTGCAGGCGGAAGGTCCCGAGACGGTGATCCGCGTCATCCTCGGCGGCCTCGCTGCCCAGAACGGCTACGCGCCGATGCCGGCCGTGGGGGCCGGCATGACCGACCGAGAGGTCGCCGACGTCACGGACTACATCCGCAACGCGTGGGGCAACAACGCCCCCGTCATCGCCGAGCGCGGCATCGTCACAACCGCCCGCGCCGCCACTCAGACCATGCTCGCCGGAACGGCGCCCTGCGCGGAGATCGCGCAACCCGAGGTCGCAAAGGCCATCGCCGATGCGGGGAGTGCCGAGAGCCTCAAAGGCTTGGCGCCGGACAACTTCGTGCCGGTCATCGACTCTCTGCTACCCAAGGTAAAGGCAGCCGCCGGAGGGGCCAAGGACGACCACATCGTCAATGGGCTGACGACAGTGTTCTGCCAGACTGCGCGCCATGATCCGGCCTACGGCAAGATCGGCTGGCACGCGGTCATCGGCAGCTTTTCCAGCGTCGTATATAGTCAGATCAGGAATCCCGAGAAACGTGTAGCCTTGCCGGCCCCCGCTGGTGTTGCGCCGACGCCGTGATTCAGCGCTAACGACGTCGCGGACATCAATACCTGCGAGCGCTGCAAACGCGAAGCCGATGATTTTGATCTCACATTGGAAAGCGGTATCGCGGCAAGAGTACAAATAAATATTTCCGTCTATGCAAATAACAATCGCTGCTTTAATTTGTAGGTATTTCGCGAGAGAATTGCCCCTTTATCTATATGTGACCTTTAGGTGACGTCCGCAGATGCGATGGCGATACGTGGGGAATGAGATCCGGTGCTGGTGCGTCGATGAAGGAGAGCTGGCTCGAACGCAGCGCTCTTCCCATCACGCTCGAAGAAGAGGCACTGGATGATTCACGGTACCCGTCACGCGACATACACGCTCGGTCTCACCCTGTGCGTCGGCCTCGGCCTGACCACCCTGGCTTCAAGGCCGGTCCAGGCCGGTTCTGCGGCGCAACCGGGACAGACGGTCGGTCTCCCCGTTGGCGCCCAGCTTCCCGTCGGCCTCTACTTCGTGAACACGTCGAGCTTTGGTGTCCGCGATACCCGGCCGCTTGATTCCGAATCTAATATCAACCTGCCCACCTTCCTTTGGGCGACGCCCTGGAACCTGCTGGGCGCGCGCCTCAACCTAGCGGCGATCCAGCCGGTCGTAGCGTCGAGTCCGCGAGGCGCAGCCTATCAGAGCGGCATCGGCCAACCACTGCTCGCTGCCCAACTTGCTTGGAACCTCGGCAACGATTTCGGCGTCAGTTATCTCTTCGGTGGATACCTGCCGATCGAGACGGAGTTCCTCACCCGGAACGCGTCCCTCAGCCACCGCTTCGCTGCGAGCTATACGGGTAACGGACTGAACCTGACCGCTAATCTGCTCTACGGAGTTTTCGTCGATCCGGTGACCGCCCAAAGTGTGGTCTATCCCGACTATCTCAACCTCGACCTCACTGCGACCAAGAAATTCGGTAAGTGGGAGGTCGGCCCGGTAGCCTTCGCCTCCACTGACATGCCCACCCGATTTCCTGGGTATCGCCGCCAGGGACAGATCGCCGTCGGCGGCCTCGTCGGCTACAATTTCGGGCCTGTGAACCTCCAGGCCTATGTCACGCGGGATGTGGTGGAGCACAATTACGGCGGTCAAGAAACGCGCGGTTGGCTGCGGCTCATCGTGCCGATCTACAAGGAGAGCACCAATTCGGCGGCTCCCTCGATCCCACTGAGCGGGCGGCAATCCCTGCGCTAGGGATTCCTCATAGAGCGTTCAAGCGAAAGGCCGACTCCAGCACGCTCCGGGCTCCGGTATCGATAAGGAGCGTGTTGCCGGTTTGAAGTCGGCATCCCCTGCTGGCGTCCATGCCTTCGAAGGCGGTCGTGACAAGGGGCCGTCGAGGAGGTGTCCTGCGAAGTTGGGACAGGTTGGCTGATGCAGGGGCACCGCCACGATGCGGGAGCGCTTGCCCCCGGGGCTCGAGGTAGCCAACGCGCATAACGCGCGGCCCAGATCACCTCCACAGCCAAAGTTCCTCATTCCCAATGTTGTGAATATAGATGCTCTCATCCGAAGCGAGAGCCTGTCGATTTGGATCGATCGTTGCAATAAGGCCTGCCATGAACGCCAGACGTGGCTATATGCTAATTTTCTGACTTGAGAGAGTCGCCTTACCCCAATATTATTTAACAAGAAACCCGTATCTCAAATCGACAATTCGTCGGGATGGCGCTGGGTGGAGCCGATCTCGCATGGCATAGCGTTATCCGATAGAATAAAACCTTCTTCAGAAACTAGAGGGTGACGCATTTAAACTGGAAAATGCTTTGCTCTGTTCCTGTTTCGAAACATGTGTGTCCGGACGGGCGAGCATCGTCGTTCGGGTGGGTCGGCGTAAGGGAATTTCCTCGGTTCCGTGTGAAGTACAAGGCGGTGCACCTTCGGGACAGGGCTGGGATTTACCGTAAACCGCCCATTAATCCGACTCGTCGAAACCTAGCGATCGTTGGGGCCGGGGCGACATGCGCTGGTCTCCGCGCGTGGTTTGTAAGGGTAACGGTGTATGCGTAGCGTTCACACGGCGATCGACAACGTGGTTCCCTTCCGACGTCCCGGCAGGCCCCAGCCCCAGGCTCCCGTCGTATCGCCCTCCCTAGCCGCGAGGCGGGTCGATCAGCGCGCGCTGATGGATGCGGTCTATGCCAGCGGAACGCTCGCGGTTGCGGCGGGTGATCGTGAGACGAAGCTGATCGCCGCCCGCCTGCAGGTCTACGGCTTCCTCACCGTCGAGGAATTGAGCGAAGAAGGGGCATTGCGGCGCCTGCGTCCGTCCGAGGCTATCCGCGCCCAGGCCGACCGCCCCTGGCGCCTCTCAAAAGCGGCCTACGGCTCCGGCCTGTCTGTCACTGTCCCAGCCGCCGACGATTTCCTGTTCGACTCTTCCGCCGGTGCCTCAGCCTGATCCTCCCGTAAGAAGCACTGGCTGTCCTTGTTCATCGACGGTAGGCTCCGGAGGGGGGCGGCTCTCCGGAGACAATGTGAATGGTGGCGGCGAGACAGCTAATTTCCTCGTCGCCGAAGATGCATCCCTGAACACCACCGGGGTAGATGCCCCGAGGTGCAGCTATCCGCTCTTGATAGTCAGCGTCTGCTTATACCCACGACGTTTTTCTTCACGAGCGACGACGTCGCCCACCCGGCTCGACCATCGGCAGGTGGGTTCCTATGGCTAACCGGGAAATCTGACTGGGCCGAAGCATCGAGCCGAGCATCATCGAGCAAATCCACCGCACCGGCGTAAGGCCTGCTGTGGCGCACCTATACTTTGCTCGGCAGCGACCCAGGGGGGATGCCTCAGCGGTCGCGCTTATTTACCACCGCGCAGCCGGTCATTGGTCCACGGCTCCCGTTTATGACAGAGCACGTGACGAGAGATGTCGCCGCATCGGCATGGCTGTGGCGGGAGATGACCGCCTGCTCGCGGGCGCGGCGAGCTGCGGCTACGATCAGGTCTGGTGCAATCCCGGTAGCGATCCGCCCGGCCCGGCCGAACAGGTCATAGTAGTCATCGCTCGGCGTCTCCCCCTTGAATTGGACTCCGACAGCGGACGGGTCACCGCAGGCGAGTGTCAGCGTCATCCCGTTGGTGACCGACATTTCCGCGAAATCAACGGTGCGGTTGACGAGCGTGGCCTTCGTCTCAGCCACGACGCTGTCGATGAGATCCCCGCACGGATCTGCCTGGGCCGAACTGCTGAAGAATGACACGAGGGCGGCGGTCAGAATCATGAAGCGCATGGGAGTTAAACTAGGAGCGCTGCTCATCCCGTCGAGGAGGGAGTCGGATAACATTATTAGCTCCTATTGAACGTTCATTCATTGACGTTTGAATGAACGTTCAATAGATTCGCGGAGAGACAGGAGGCCGCGATGGGCGATCTAGGTTGGTACGATGACGTGGATGCGCCTCGCGATGGGATCTCCCAGCGCATTGTGGCCTCGGCCCGCTCCGCTTGCCGGATGTCCAATCTTCTGCCGGGGCTCTTGATTCTCGTCGGTTGGCTCGCTTTCATTGGCTGGACGGGTGCAGGATCGGATGGGTGGCAGGCGCGGGTCTGCGCCCACCTTGGTGGACATGCGTACTCCTGCGGATCGATCAATGCTCAAGGTGTGGGCATCGTCGCGAATACGGGGGCCGCATCATGAGCGCCGGCGTCCTCACTGAGCCTCGAAGCAGCCAGTCGACCCGCCGCCAGGACATCCTCGATGCCGCCGAGATTTGCTTCGTCCGCAATGGCTTCCACCGCACAACGATGCAGGATCTCGCCCGTCAAGCCGGGATGACCGCAGGCAACATCTACCACTACTTCAAGTCGAAGGAGGCCGTTGTCTTAGGCCTCGCGGAGCGTGAGCGCGGGCATGGTATGACCCTCGTCGAAGAGATGGAGCGGGCCGGCGATCGCCGTGGGGCCCTAATGGGCATCCTCGAACGCTACTTCGCCCGGGCGACCCGCGAGAGCGCGGTCCTGCGCGTCGATCTCTGGTCCGAGGCCACTCGCAACCCCGACATTGCCGGCATGGTCGAGCGAGGCGAGACCGAGGCCCGCCTTTGGTTTGTCGAGACTCTTTCGTCTCTGGCAACCTCACCGGCCTGCGATGCCGCCATTCTCTACGACAAAACGCTGAACCCGCTGATGAAGGGCATTCTCGTGAACCTGGCGCTCTGGCCAGCCTTCGATCCAGCCCCCGCCGCGGCGCATTTGTGCGCCCTGATCGAGGCGGGACTGGACGGACGGCTGCCGACGGCGGCGCAGGAGGCGGAGGCCGGCGCGCTTCCCGTCTCGCTCGGTTTTCCGTCCCACTCTCTCTTGGAGGGTAGCCGATGAGTTCCGTCCTCAAGGTCGTTCGTCCCTTTGTTCTCATTCTTGGCCTACCGTCGGGTTCGGCCTTCGCTGAGGTCGCGCTGGCTCCAAACAAGCCGGCGCCGGCGGTGAGCACTGTCGAGGCGGCACGCCGCGAAATCGTCGAGCAGGTCGTCGTTACCGGATCTCTGGTTCCCCGTGACGAAATCCTGGTAACGCCCGAAATCGAGGGCTATCGGGTCACCGAAGTGCTGGTCGAGGAGGGCATGCGCGTAGAGCGAGGCCAGATCCTGGCGCGGCTCTCGCGCGATCTCATCGACCAGCAGATCGCTCAGCAGGACGCCCTGGTCAGCAAGGCGTCGGCCACCGTGCCGCAAGCACAGAGCAATATCGAACAGGCGGAAGCCGCCGAGATGGAAGCACGCCTTGCCTTCGAGCGAGCTAAGCAACTCATGAGTAGCGGCAACGGCACAGCGGCGATCATGGAGGGGCGCACTGCGTCCTTGCGTCAAACGGAGGGCAAGCTCGCCTTCGCGCGCAATGGTCTTGTCATCGCAAGGGCGGAACTCGCTCAGGCGCGGGCTCTGCGCGACGAACTCTCATTGCGCCTCGCCCGCACCGAGATCCGCGCGCCGGAAGCCGGTATCGTAAACCGCCGTACGGCCCGCGTCGGTATGGCAGCCTCCTCCTCTTCTGAGCCGTTGTTCAGGCTCATCGCCCGAGGCGAGATTGAGCTCGAAGGCGAGGTCATCGAGACCAAGCTGCCACTGTTGCGGGAGGGGGCACCCGCCTCGATGGAGCTTACCACTGGCGAGCGCGTGCGAGGGAGCGTGCGCGCCGTCTACCCGGAGGTCGATAAGGCAACCCGCCTCGGCAAGGTCCGCGTCCGGCTCGATCCCGATCCGCGCCTGCGTATCGGCACCTTTGCTCGAGGGGCCATTGAGGTGGCACGAACCCGTGGCATCACCGTGCCCCAGGCCTCCGTTCTATATGGCGGGCCGCAGCGCAGTAGCGTCCTCATAGTCGCCGATGGCCTCGTGGAGGCGCGGACCGTGAGCACCGGCATCTCAGACGATGACGATATCGAAATCCGCTCAGGCCTCAACCAAGGCGAGGCCGTGGTCGCGCGCTCTGGAAGCTTCCTGCGTAACGGCGACCGGGTCCGCGCCATCCCGGTTGCCGTTACGCCGGCTCCGGCCATCGCGAGCGGCCCGTCCCCGCGCGAAACCGCCGAAGCTGGCATTCCCTGAAATAGGGCCCGGAATAGCCGGGCTCTGTTGTTTCCATCTCGCGAACACGGTTTGTGCCGATGCGCCTCAACGTCTCCGCCTGGGCGATCCGCAAGCCGATCGGCCCACTGGTTCTGTTCCTCGTCCTGATCGTTCTCGGCCTCGTCAGCTTTCGTGGGCTTCCAGTCACGCGCATGCCGAATATCGACGTGCCCATCGTCTCGGTGGCGATCACGCAGGCCGGCGCTGCCCCATCCGAGCTCCAGACCCAGGTGACGAAATGGGTCGAGGATTCAATAGCCGGCGTACGCGGCGTGAAGCACATCACCTCGGCGATCACAGAGGGATCCTCCGTCACGACGGTGGAATTTCGTCTTGAGGTGAACACTGACCGCGCGGTCAACGACGTAAAGGATGCAATCTCGAAGATCCGCATCAACCTGCCACGCACCATCGACGAACCGGTGATCAGCCGTGTCGAGATCGCAGGCCTGCCGATTCTGATCTACGGCGTGAAGGCCCCGGCGATGACACCTGCCGACCTCTCCTGGCTGGTGGAGGACAGGATCGCCC
The DNA here is from genome assembly GCF_017355285.1 of Methylobacterium sp. SD274. Taxonomy (NCBI): domain Bacteria; kingdom Pseudomonadati; phylum Pseudomonadota; class Alphaproteobacteria; order Hyphomicrobiales; family Methylobacteriaceae; genus Methylobacterium; species Methylobacterium sp. SD274. The sequence continues at coordinate 34,619 of NZ_JADIJP010000009.1, forward strand.
GCTCGCTCCAGGGGGTGAAGGGCGTCGGTGGGGTCGAGCGTGTCGGCGGCGTCGCGCGCGAGATCCGCGTCGTGCTCCAGCCCGACCGCCTGCTGGCGCTCGGCATCACCGCTGCGGATGTGAACCGGCAGTTACGCTTGACCTCAGCTGACATGGCGGGCGGACGTGGCGAGGTCGGTGGTCGCGAACAATCGATTCGGACGCTTGCCGCTTCTCGCACGGTACGTGAGCTCAAGGCGACGTCCATCGTCCTACCGGGGGGACGCAAGGTTCGTCTCGACGATCTCGCTGTGGTGCAGGACGCCATCGAGGAGCCGCGCACCTTCGCGCGTTTCAATGGCGAGCCGGTCGTCGCCTTCGCGGTCTCGCGCGGCTCGGGCGCCAGTGATGCCGAGGTGGCGACAGCCGTCGAGAAGCGCATCGACGAGTTCCGCAAAACCTATCCCGACGTGGCTTTCGACGTCATCGATTCATCGGTTTCGGCCACGATCGGAAGCTACGATTCGGCGATGCATACCCTGATCGAGGGCGCTGTTCTCGCTGTCATCGTGGTTTTCCTGTTCTTGCGGGACTGGCGCGCGACCTTGATCGCGGCGGTCGCCCTACCGCTCTCCGTCTTCCCGACCTTCTGGGCGATGGATGCGCTGGGTTTTACCCTCAACGGCATCAGCCTGCTCGCCATCACCCTCGTCACCGGCATTCTGGTGGATGACGCCATCGTCGAGATCGAGAACATCGTCCGGCACATGCGGATGGGGAAGTCAGCATACCGGGCGGCGATCGAGGGCGCCGACGAGATCGGGCTCGCCGTCATTGCCATCACCGCCACGCTAATCGCGGTGTTCGCGCCGGTCTCGTTCATGGGCGGTATCGCCGGCCGCTATTTCATGCAGTTCGGGCTCACCATAGCCGTCTCGGTGTTCATGTCGCTGCTCGTGGCGCGGCTGATCACGCCGATGCTCGCTGCCTATTTCCTACGCGACCACGGCCATCACCACGACGAACGTGAGGGATGGGTGATGCGCACCTATGGCCGGTTGGTGGGCTGGTCCGTGCGCCACCGCGTCATCACCCTCATCGTCGGCCTCGTGCTGTTTGCCGGTTCGCTCGCCTCCACGGGCTTGCTGCCCTCCGGCTTCGTGCCGAAGCAGGACAATGCCCGCACGCTGTTCATCGTGGAACTCGCACCTGGCGCGAAGCTCGTAGACACCGTAGCTGTCGCTGACCGAGTGGTCGAACGCATCCGTTCCCTGCCGGAAGTCACCTCGGTCTTCGTCGATGGCGGTCGTCAGGTGGGGGGCAAGAAGGAGACCCGGCTCGCCACCCTCATCGTCAACCTGACTCCGAAGAACGCGCGCTCGAAGAAGCAGGCGGCGGTAGAGACCGACATCGCCGCGTTGCTGGCGGAGGAACCGGACATCCGCTCCTGGTCCCTGCGCGATTCCGGCCAGCGCGACCTCGCCCTTGTGGTCGGAGGGCCGGATGCCGAGATCGTCGCCGAAGTGGCGGCAAGGCTGCAGCGCGACATGGCGGCGATCCCACACCTCGTCTCCGTGATGTCGACCGCACCGCTCAACCGCACGGAAGTGCGCATCCGCCCGAAAGAGGGGGGCGCCGCCGATCTCGGCGTCTCCACAGAAACCATCGCCGAGACCGTACGAGTCGGGACGATCGGCGATATCGGCCTGAACCTGGCCAAGTTCAACGCCGTCGACCGCCAGATTCCGATCCGCGTTCAATTGCCCGAGGCGGCGCGCGGCGCGATTTCGCGGTTGGAGAACCTCAAGGTCCCAGCAAAGAACGGCGGCGCCGTGCCTCTCGCCGCTGTGGCTGATATCGAGCTCGACCAGGGACCGGGCGCCATCGAGCGCTATGACCGCGTAATCCGCGTGGCGGTCGAGGCCAACATGGAAGGGTCCGACGCGTTGGGCTCGCTCATCGCTCAAGCCCTGGAAACACCCACCGCGAAGTCGCTGCCGCCTGGCGTCACCATTCGCCAGACCGGCGACGCCGAGATCATGGGCGAGGTCTTCTCCGGCTTCCTGCTGGCGATGGGGGCCGGGATCATGATGGTATACGCCGTTCTCGTGCTCTTGTTCGGTTCGTTTCTTCAGCCACTGACGATCCTGTTCTCGCTGCCGCTCTCCATCGGTGGCGCGATCCTCGGCCTCCTCATCCTCAACATGCCGATATCGATGCCCGTGGTCATCGGTATCCTGATGCTGATGGGGCTGGTCACGAAGAACGCGATCATGCTGGTGGATTTCGCCGTGGAAGAGATGGCGCGCGGCGTCGACCGCGTCACCGCCATCGTCGATGCCGGCCGCAAGCGGGCGCGTCCTATCGTGATGACAACCATCGCCATGGCCGCCGGCATGGTGCCCTCGGCGATGGCGTTGGGTGTCGGTGGCGAGTTCCGCGCACCCATGGCGGTGGCGGTGATCTCCGGCCTCATCGTCTCCACCCTGCTCTCACTGGTCTTCGTGCCGGCCGTGTTCCTTCTGATGGACAGCCTCGGCGCCCTGCTCTGGCGCCTGTTCGGCCGCTTCGTCGGCGCCCGCGACGAGGCGCCGGTTTCCGACGCGATGGCTGGCTCCGCCCGCTGACGGTCCGTCGGAATGCGAGCATCAGTACCAGGAACTTTCCCGATCGACCGGTCGGGAGAGAGCTCTCACCTGCGGAATGCGGGACATTTGGAAGCACATTTCGCGAGCCCTCACCTATAGTTTCGCCTGTCGACAAGTCTATCGGCTCGCTGCCGACGCGAGGGCGCAATGAAGATCCGTCACCCCAAAGATAATCGTTGCCTTCACCATGCATGTCTCGCCGATCTTGGCGGCACTCATCATGGGACGATTCTGACGAATGGGGTTGATGGTCATGGGTTATCACGACGCGAGAATTGAAGCGGCTAGCTCCGCGAGCGCTTGGGCTTTTGCAGGCGCTCTCGCGCCGAAGCATGTTCGCCGCACCTATGGCAGGGCAGCCGTGGCTGCCGCCATCGAGAACGGGCTGATGCCCGAGGAGCTGTCCGAAGTGCTGGCTGGCCGCCGCGTCGTCGAGGCCTTTCCGGTCGATGGCGGAGAGAGCGTCTCCGACTACGCCCACCGGGCGGTGGCCGAGATGATGGTCGCCTATCTCAGTTACGCCCCGGCCTGACCCGCCGACTGCCTCTCCAGACATTCCATCGATCCATGAAGGCGGGCTGCTCGCGGCCCCGGAGACGACCATGACCGACGACCTGCTGTCCCGACGCCGCCTGCTGAGAGCGGGCGCCACCGTCGCGGCCGCCCTGCCCCTCGGCCTTACCGCGACGGCGGGGCGTGCCTGGGTTCCGGGCCCTGCAGTGCCCTTCGATCCCGGTCCCCTGTGCGCGCCGGCAGTGGCCACTGAGCCTTGGAGCGGCCCGCTGCGGCCTGTGAAGCTCGCCTGGAACGCCAATGCCATCTGCACCGCCGCGGCCCCCGTCGCCAAGGAGCGGGGCATCTTCGCGGCCTACGGGCTCGACGTGGAATTCATCAATTTCGGCGGCTCTACGGAGGCCCTGCTGGAGGCCATCGCCACCGGCAAGGCCGATGCCGGCATCGGTATGGCCCTGCGCTGGCTGAAGCCCCTCGAACAGGGATTCGACGTCAAGATCACCGCCGGCCTCCATGGAGGTTGCCTCAGGCTGCTCGGCGCAAAATCCGCAGGCATCAGCGACATTGCCTCTCTGAAAGGCAAGACCATCGCGATCAGCGACCATGCGAGCCCGGCCAAGAACTTCTTCGCCCTGCTCCTGTCGGATGCCGGTATCGATCCCGACAGGGGGATGGAATGGCGGCAATACCCAGCCGATCTTCTCAACCTCGCCGTGGAGAAGGGCGAGGCCCAGGCCCTGGCCGATGCCGACCCGCGCACCTGGAGCTGGCTGAAGGACCCGCGCTTCACCGAAGTGGCCACCAACCTGACGGGCAGCTTCGCCACACGCTCCTGCTGCGTGGTGGCCCTGCGCGGCAGCTTGATCCGTAACGACCGGGCGGTTGCCACCGCCCTCACCCGCGCCATCCTCGAGGGTGGCCACCGCGTCGCCTCCGATCCGTTGGATGCCGCCGGCATCTTCTCGAATTACGGTGGCAAAGGGTCGGTGGAGGATCTGGCCGCGATGCTGCGCAGCCATACGCACGATCACCGGCCGGTGGGCGTCACCCTCAAGCAGGAGATCGCCCTCTACGGCGACGAACTGAAGCGCGTGAACGTGATCCGCCGCTCCACCGACACGGCGAAGTTCGCCGACCGCGTCTATGCCGACGTCCTGAGCTGAGGGGCATCCATGTCGAGTTCATTGACGGGGGCGTTCGGCGGAGGCTTCCGCCGGGCCGCCGATGCGGATGCCACGGTATCGAGTCGCTCCGCATGGCGAACTCGTCTCGCTGCCCTGTGGTGGGTCGGCCTCCTCGCCGGTTTCGTCTGGCTAGCCCTCGCGGCCCTCACGATCGGTCTGCCGGAGAACGGCGACTTTCCGTATTCCACCACGTTTGGACATGGCACTGGCCTGATCGGTGCGGCCTTGCTTCTGGCGAGCCCCTTTCTCCCTGCCCTCGGCCGGGTCGGAGCCCGCCTGCGCCATTGGGGACCCTGGACGGTCGCCCTCGCCCTCGCCTTCACCGTCTGGGAACTGGTGACGGCCAAGTTCGAATGGCTGCCGATGCCGTTCTTCCCGCCTCCTCAGGCGATTCTGGAAGTCTTCGCAGAGGATTGGCCGAAACTCGGCGGCAGCATCGTCAATTCGCTGATCCTTCTGTCGGGCGGCTACCTCATCGGTGCCGCGGTCGGCTTCGTTCTCGGTGTGGCGGTGGGCTGGTCGCGGACGGCCGGCTACTGGGTCCATCCGGTCCTGCGCTTCGTCGGACCGCTCCCGGCCACCGCCTGGCTGCCGCTGGCCTTCTTCGTGTTCCCCTCGTCCTGGTCGGCGAGCACGTTCCTCGTGGCTCTGGCGACGGGTTTCCCGGTGACGGTGCTGACCTGGTCCGGGATCGCGGCGGCCAACAAATCCTATTACGATGTCGCCCGGACGCTCGGCGCCTCGCAGAGCTTCCTCATCCGCAAGGTCGCGATTCCGGCGGCCCTGCCCCACGTCTTCGTCGGCCTGTTCATGGGGCTCGGCGCCTCCTTCGCGGTCCTCGTCGTGGCCGAGATGCTTGGCGTGAAATCCGGCCTCGGCTGGTACCTGCAATGGGCGCAAGGGTGGGCGGCCTATGCCAATATGTATGCCGCTCTCATCGCCATGGCGCTGATGTGCTCGACCCTGATCACCTTGCTGTTCCGTCTGCGCGACCGCGTCCTGTCCTGGCAGAAGGGGCTCGTCCAATGGTAGCGGTGACCCTCGAAGCGCCGACCGGCGCCTCCTCTTCCCGCCGGCGTGGAGCCCTCGCTGTCAGAGGTGTCTCCCACGCCTTCGACATCGGCGGTACGCGCCTGCCCGTTCTCGACGACATCGACCTGACCATCGCGCCGGGCTCCTTCGTCGCCCTGCTCGGGCCCTCGGGCTGCGGAAAGTCGACGCTGCTGCGCCTCGCCGCCGGTCTCGAACCGCCGGAATCCGGCACCCTCGCCCTCGACGGGGAGACGATCGCCGGACCCGATCCGGAACGACTCCTCGTCTTCCAGGATCCGACGCTCTATCCCTGGCGCACGGTGCGGGGGAATGTTTCGCTTGGCCTGGAGGCGCGCGGGCTGCTTCGCCGCCATCGGCACCGCATCGACGAGGCGCTGGACCTCGTCGGGCTTGCCGACTTCGCCGAGGCCTATCCCCACCAGCTTTCCGGCGGCATGGCCCAGCGCACGGCGCTCGCCCGGGCCCTGGTCAACGATCCGAGCCTGCTGCTCCTCGACGAGCCTCTGGGCAAGCTCGACGCTCTCACCCGCCTCGCCATGCAGGGTGAACTCGTCCGGCTCTGGCAGGAGAGCCGCTTCACCGCGCTCCTCGTCACCCACGATGTCGAGGAGGCCCTCATCCTCGCCCAGCGGGTGATCGTGCTGAGCGACCGGCCGGCTCGGATCAGGACCGAGATCGCGGTGGACGCCCCCTATCCGCGCCGCCGCGACGACCCGAAGCTCCTGAGCCTGCGCACCGAGATCCTCGGCATCCTCGGGGAGAAATGACCGCCATCGGAGGGGGCAAACGACCGCCATCGGACGGGCTCAACATGCGTCATGCGGCGGGCTTTACTCCAGCGCGGACGATCCGCCCGATCCTGCCTGTCCCGCGCTTGAAACCGGCTTGGATTCACGCGGGCGGAGGGTTGAATGAGCGACACGTCGAGCAGGGAGGAATGCCCCCGCCCGGCCATGGATGACGCCCTCGTCCACCCCATCATGCCCACTCGGTACGGTCTGCGACAAACTGGGGACAGATCGTGAATCTCGGGACCCGAGTCGCGTCGGCCCACGTTTGCCGACTCCCGACATCAATGATGGGCAGCGCACTCCCCGATGGCAAAACGCCGGACTAGGACGTCTCCCGACAACGCCTCCGAAGAGGTCGTCGCTCCCCTCGTTCCCATCGGCGCCCTGGCCGTGGCGCTCCTCGACATCGTGGCCCTGAACAAGCCCCTGATTCACATGGTGCGCGAAACGCACCGGCAGGAGGCCATCGCGGCGATCCTGCGGGCGCTGGCACCCGATCGCAGCGTTGCGATCTACCCGGAATGGGATTGCCTGCCCTTCGACCGGACCTCGCCGTCGCGCGGCGTCATGGGGCAGCGCACGGGCGTGTTGCGCTGGCTGACGGATGCAGCCGCCCTGCCCGACATCGTCCTGACGACCGCCCCCGCACTGATCCAGCGGGTTCCACCGCCCGAGACATGGGCGGACGCCCATCTCGAGATCCGCGTCGGCGATGATTTCGACCCGACGGCGATCACCGCGACGTTGCAGCGACTCGGCTACATCCTGGACGACCGGGTCGACGAGCCGGGCGAGGTGGCGGTGTGGGGAAGGACGGTGGACGTGTTCCCCGCCGCCGCGCCGCGCCCCTGCCGGATCGAGCACGAGGACGGCCGCGTCATCGCGATCCGGTCCTACGATCCGGTCTCCCAGCGCTCCCTGGCGGAGGCCGAGCGACTGGTCATCGACCCGGCCACGGAGATCCTTCTGCCTGAGGGCTCGGAGAACCAGCTGCGGCCCTTCACCGGTCAGGAGCACCAGCTTCCCCGCTTCTACCCTACGCTCACGACGGTGCTGGACTACGTCCCGGATGCCCGCCTCGTGGTCGAGACCGGCGCCGAACAGCGCGCCGCCGCCTTCTTCGAACAGATCGCCGAAGGGCGCGATGCCGGCGACCGGAACCGTGACCTCGGGGACCTCTATCTCGACCCCCGGAGTTGGACTGCCCTTCAAGAGAAGCGACGTGTCGCCACCGCGTCGGCGGACGAATCCGAGGATCTCGCCATTCCGGCCTTCGTGCGGAAAACCCGTCCGAATGCGGCCCTCGCCGAGACCCTGCGCCAGCATCTCGAAAGCGGAGAACGCATCCTGCTGACGGGACCGGAGGAGCCTCTCGGTCGCCTGATCCGCGTCGCCGAGCGTGTGTTGGGTCGTAAGGCACGAAAGGTGACGAACTGGACGGAGGTTGCCCGTGCCGGGCCCGGTGCGATCCTGGCGCTGGCCGCTCCCATCGAGGCGGGGTTCAGGGTGCCGGGACAGGGTGTCTGCGTCATTGCAGCCGCCGACCTGTTCGGGAGCCGCGCCGCCGCTGCGGCTGAGGGCGAGCCGACGGCGAGCCTTCCCATCGGCGAGGTCGAACTGCGCATCGGCGATGTGGCGGTCGATCGCGACAACGGTCTGTGCGTCTTCGAGGGATTGGAGCATGTCGAGACCGGAGCGGAAGGCGGCGAGGACGCCCTGCGTCTGCGTTTTGCCGGAAACGCGATCCTGATGGTCCCGGTCTCCCAGGCCGACCGGATCTGGCGCTACGGCTCGGAGGCCGAGGCGGTGACACTCGACAAACTCGAAGGCGGGTCCTGGGGGCGTCGGCGTCTCGAAGCCGAGGCCTGCATGGCCAAGGCGGCCCGCATGATGCTCGCCGATGCCGAGGCACGCCGGGAGGTCAAGGCGCCGGTTCTGTCACCCCCGGTCCGGGAGATGGAGCGCTTCGCCGCCGGTTTCGGATTCAACCTCACCGCCGATCAGGCACGCGCCGTGAACGGGGTGATGGGCGATCTCGCCTCGGGGCGGCCGATGGATCGGCTCGTCTGCGGCGATGTCGGCTTCGGCAAGACCGAGGTGGCCCTGCGTGCCGCCGCCGCCGCGATCTTCGCCGGCCGTCAGGTGGCCGTGGTGGCGCCCACCACCGTGCTGGCTCGCCAGCATGTGCAGACCTTTACCCGGCGCTTCGCCCGTTTCGGCATCGAGGTCGCCCATCTCTCACGGCTTGTCTCGCCGGCCGAGGCGAAGCGCGTGAAGGCCGGGCTCGCCGACGGCAGCATCCGCCTCGTCGTCGGCACCCATTGCCTCACCGCCAAGGGCGTCGGTTTCGCCGATCTCGGCCTCGTGGTGATCGACGAGGAGCAGCGCTTCGGGACCAAGATGAAGCAGGCGCTCCGCAACACGGCGGGGGACGGTCACGTCCTCACGCTCACGGCGACGCCGATCCCCCGCACCCTGCAATCCGCCCTCGTCGGACTGCAATCCCTCAGCGTCATCGCCACGCCGCCCGCGGTGCGCCAGCCCATCCGCACGGTGATCGCGCCGTTCGACGCCGATGGCCTGCGGGACGCGCTCCTGCGCGAGCATCGACGGGGCGGACAGAGCTTCGTCGTCTGCCCGCGGATCGAGGATATCGGCCCCATGGCGGAGCGTCTCGCCAAGCTCGTCCCCGACCTGCGCACGATGATCGCCCATGGCGAGCTCAAGGCGGCGGACATGGACGACGTGATGGTGCGCTTCGCCGATGGCGAGGGCGACGTGCTGTTGGCGACCAGCATCATCGAGAGCGGCCTCGACGTGCCCCGCGCCAATACGATGCTGGTCTGGGATGCGGAGCGTTTCGGCCTGTCGCAGCTGCACCAGCTGCGGGGCCGGGTCGGTCGCGGCCAACGCCGGGGCGTCGTCTACCTGCTTCACCAGCCGGAGAAGCCTCTCAGCCCGGCGACGGAGAAGCGGCTGCGCACGTTGGAAGCCCTCGACCGGCTCGGTGCCGGTTTCGCCATCAGCGCCCGCGACCTCGACCTGCGCGGGGCCGGCGATCTCGTGGGCGAAAACCAGGCCGGCCATGTGAAGCTGATCGGGCTCGGCCTGTATCAGCACCTTCTGCATCTCGCCTTGCGGGCCGCGAAGGGCGAGACCGCCGAGGATTGGACCCCCGAGATCCGGATCGGTCTCTCCGGCGGCGTGCCTGCGGATTATGTACCGGAGCCGGAAGTGCGCCTGAGCCTCTATACGCGGCTCCTGCGCCTGACGACCGCCGACGAGGTCGAGGCGCTCCGCCACGAGGTTGCGGACCGGTTCGGGCCACCGCCGGAGGCGTTCGAGGCCCTCGTCACCCTGGCCCGGCTCCGGGTCGGTTGCCGCACGCTCGGAATCGCCCGGTTGAGCGGAGGACCTCAAGGCCTGGCGGCGGATTTCCGTGCCAACGCGCCGCCGATCCTGCTGCCGGTCAACGCGCATATCGAGCGCCGCGACCGCCGCGTGCTCCTGCGCGCGCAGTGCGAGGATGCCGTCGAGCGCGGCTATCTTGCGGCCCGCCTCCTCGAACGCCTGCAGGAGGCCAGCGCCCGGCGCCCGGCTAAGGAGGGAAGGAGCGGATCTTCGCCGATGCGGAAGGCCGGGTGAGATCGGGGGGCTCGGACGGGAAGTGTCATCGCTTGCCCCGAGGCGTCTGAAGGAGGACGCCTCGGGGCAAGCTGCGGCGCATCATTCTGGCCGGGCCACGTCGTGACGACGATGGTGGGGCCGGGCGAGGCCGAGATTCTCGCGGAGCGTGGTCCCTTCGTATTCCGTTCGGAACAGTCCACGCCGCTGCAATTCGGGGATCACCAGTGTGGCGAAATCGTCGAGCCCGCCGGGGAGCGTCGGCGGCATGATGTTGAACCCGTCGGCGCCATAAGCTTCGAACCGCTCCTGAAGGGCATCGGCGATCCGGGCTGGTGTTCCGATGAGGGTCCAGTGGCCCCGAGCGCCGGCGATGCGCAGGTAGAGCTCGCGGATGGTCAGGCCTTCGCGCCGGGCGATGGTGACGAGAAGGTCCTGCCGGCTCTTGCCGCCCTCCGTCCCGCTGGCCGGCGGAACCGGCGCATCGTCGGAATAGCCGGAGAGGTCGAGCCCTGCGAGTTGTTCCAGGAGCGAGCGGCCGACGACGGGGTGGATCAGCTCCTGCAACGCGCCGTACTTGTCCTCGGCTTCAGCCATCGTGCGACCCACCACCGGGAAAGCGCCCGGCAGGATCTTGAGCGCGTCCGGTTCTCGGCCGTGCCGGGCGAGCCGGCCCTTCACGTCGGCGTAGAAGGCGGTCGCATCGTCCAGGGTCGCCTGGGCGGTGAAGATCACCTCGGCGGTCCGGGCCGCCAATGCCTTGCCGGCCTCCGAGGAGCCCGCCTGCACGACGACCGGATGGCCCTGGGGCGGACGGGGCACGTTGAGCGGGCCGCGCACGGAGAAATGCTCGCCCTCATGCCCAAGCACGTGCAGCTTGGCCGGGTCGAAGAAGCGGCCCTCGTCGCGGTCACGGACGAAGGCGTCGTCCTCGAACGTGTCCCAGAGGCCGGTGACCACATCCACGAATTCCTCGGCGCGGGCGTAGCGGCTCGCATGGGCGAGATGGCTGTCGCGGCTGAAATTGTAGGCCTCGCGCGGGTCCGCCGAGGTGACGAGGTTCCAGCCCGCCCGGCCACCGCTGAGATGGTCGAGGGAGGCGAACTTGCGCGCCACGTGGAACGGCTCGTTGTAGGTCGTGGAGGCGGTGGCCACGAGGCCGATGCGCTCCGTCACCGCCGAGAGATGCGAGAGCAGGGTCAGCGGCTCGAACTGTCCGACATAACGGATCGCCGTGCGGCTCAGGGCGTCGATGTCGTCGCCGCGGATGCTGACCCCGTCGGCGAGAAAGATCAGGTCGAACTTCGCCGCCTCGGCCACCTTGGCGAGGCGGCGGTAATGGGCGGGATCGATCCCCGCATCCGCCTGCGACGAGGGGTGCCGCCACGCCGCGACGTGGTGCCCGCCCGGATAGAGGAAGGCACCGAGGCGCATCGTGTCCCGGCGACGTGACATGGGTCTGTCCTTGATCTCTCGTTGCAATGGGCTTGCTTGGCAGGGGGCGCTTCAGGCCGAGCCGACCCGGTATTGGCGCGGCGGGGCCGTGCCGTTCACCGCGAAATTGCCCACCGCCCGGTCGCGGTAGATCCGGGGATTGTGCGAGGCGATGGTGCGGGCGTTGCGCCAGTGCCGATCGAGGCCGAGACCGCTCTTCACCGCCGAGGCGCCGAGCGCATCGAACAGGGTCGTGGTGGCTTCGAGAACGAGATTGGTGACCACGGTCACCGCCTGGTTCACCTCGATGTCGGCGATACCCGCCGCATGGTCCGCCGCTTCTCCCGTGCGGTGGATGTCGTAGGTCCGCTGCAGGGCCTCCGCCGCCTTGAGGACGATGGCGCCCGCCGCATAGGCCGCCCCGCGCACGCGCCCCACCACCTGCTGCACCTGGGGATCGTCGCCGGCCCGGCTGCCGTTGCCGTGGCTGTAGACCCGCTTGCGCTCGGCCACGAGCCGCGACACGTCGATGGCGGCCGAACGGCCGATGCCGGCCAAAGTCGCCAGATGGACGAGCTGGAAGAACCCCATCGCGTAGGGGAAACGCTCCGGATCGGGCTTGATCAGCTCCGGCCCGATGAGGACGTCCGTGAAGATCGCCGTGCCGCTCGCGGTGAGCGATTGGCCGAAACCGTCCCAATCGTCGACGATCTCGACACCCGGCGCCCGCGCCGGCACGGCCGCCACCAGGGATGCGCCCGCCTCGTCCTGGGCCGAGACGTGGATCCAATCGGCGAAGAGCGAGCCGGTGGTGTAGAATTTCCGGCCGTTGAGCAGCCATTGCCCACCCTGCGGCCTCAGCACCGTATCGAACTGCCCGACCTTGGCCTCGCCGGTTTCGGACACGCCGCTGCCGACGGTCTGGCGATCGCCGATCCGGGCGGTCCAGCGCGCCCGCCATTCCGGCGAGGACGAGCACAGCATGTCCTCCGTGAAGCCGAAATGCGCGCGCAGGGCGTTGGTGACGTTGGGGTCGGCCTGGGACAACTCGATGAGGAGGTTGAACAATTCGGGCAGGCTCGCGCCGTGGCCGCCCTCTTCGCGTGCGAGACGCAGGGTGGTGAAGCCCGCCTGTTTCAGCCAGTCGATTTCGTCATGGGGGAGCGTGTGCGCGAGATCGCGGGTGATGGCGGTGGCGCGGATGCGCGCGAAGACCGGCCGGAAACCGGCCGCGAGCGCCTCGTAGCCCGCGCTCGGTCCCGCGCCCCATCCCGCTTCCGTCTGAGACATTCCGTCGATCCCGTGCCTGTGATGCCGTGACGCCGAAGGGGCTCGCGCTCGATGGCCCCCGGCCTCGTGGTCGTCCTGATCGTCAATCCGGGCAGGGCAGACAAGTATAAATTATGATCAAATGTGCGATTTGGAGATGTTATGCTCTAAAACATCGTAAAATAGACGATGTATGCTTGGAAGGGGTGATCGTTGAAAGATCATTCTTGTTGACCGGGTCCGGTCTCCGGCTAGGCTCATGCGCCTGAAGGCCTCCCGCATCGCGTGAACGAGGCCTCTCTTCCCCATCGCACGATACCGTCGCCCCGGATTGCCTGGATCTGCCATGAGCCCACGCCGCGAATTGAGGCTGAACGCCTTCGAGATGGGGGCGCCGGGCCATACCTGGGCCGGGCTGTGGCGGCACCCGCGCGACGCGGCGGCGCGTTACAATACCCTCGATTACTGGGTGTCGCTGGCCCGCACCGCCGAGCGCGGCCTGTTCGACGGGATCTTCCTCGCCGACGTGGTCGGGGTCTACGACGTCTACGGTGCCTCCCCGGCCACTGCCCTCGCCCGGGCGGCGCAGGCGCCGAACCTCGATCCGTTCCTCCTGGTGCCGGCGATGGCCCATGCCACGACGCATCTCGGCTTCGGGGTCACGGCGAACCTCACTTACGAACACCCCTACACCTTCACCCGCCGGCTCTCGACCCTCGATCATCTCACCAATGGGCGGATCGGCTGGAATGTCGTCACCGGCTATCTCGAGAGCGGCGCACGCGGCATGGGCCTGCCCGAAGCCCGCGAACACGATGCGCGCTACGATGCCGGCGAGGATTTCCTGGAGGCCGCCTACAAGCTCTGGGAGGCAAGCTGGGAAGACGGTGCGGCCCTGCGTGATCGGGCGAGCGGCCTGTTCACGCAGCCGGACCGGGTCCACCGCGTCAGCCATGACGGGCCGAGCTACCGGGTCGATGGGCAGCATCTCAGCGAGCCGTCGCCGCAACGGACGCCCGTGCTCTACCAGGCCGGCGCCTCGTCGCAAGGACGTCTCTTCGCCGCCCGCCATGCCGAGAGCATCTTCCTCAACGGCCAGACCAAGGCCATCGCGGGCAAGGCCGTGCGCGCCACGCGGCAGGCGGCCAAGGAGGCGGGCCGCGATCCCTACGATATCCGGATGTTCCTCGGGGCCACCGTTATCGTGGCGCCTACCCGCGCCGAGGCGTTCGATCTGCGCGACGAGTATGCGCGGTATCTCGATGTGGAGGGCCAACTCGCCCTCGTCTCCGGCTGGACCGGAATCGACCTGTCCGAACTCGATGCCCATGAGGGGCTCGCCTACGTCAAGACCAATGCCATGCAGTCCTTGCTGGAGAACCTGACGCTGCCCGGCGAACGGCCCTTCACCCGTGCCGATTTCGCCGAGTTCGGCCCGCGCGGGGCGAGGGCTCCCTTCATCGTCGGATCGCCCTCGGACGTCGCCGACGCGCTGCTGTCCTGGGCCGACGAGGCCGATATCGACGGATTCAATCTCACCCGCGCCGTCGCGCCCGAGACGATCGAGGCCTTCGTCGATCTCGTCGTGCCCGCGTTGCAGGACCGGGGCGCGTTCAAGACGCGGTATCGCGAAGGCACGCTCCGCGAAAAGCTTTTCCCGGAGGGCGGCGCCACCCTGAAGGCGACCCATCCGGGTGCCCGCTTCCGCCGGTCCGGCAGCGAGGCGCGCGCCTCCGCCGCCTGACCGCCACCCTCTCCCCTCCCCGATCACAGGCTTCCACGATGCCCCCGCTCCGTACCCGCCGCGGCCTCCTCGGCTTCGCGGCCGTCCTCTTCGCTCTGGCGACCGGCCCCGCCTCCGCGGAAAAACCCCTGCGGATCGGCGCGACGCCGGGGCCGGTGGGGCAGACCCTGGCCTTCGCCGCCGATCTCGCCCGCAAGCAGGGACAGAATGTCGAGATCGTCGAGTTCACCGATTGGGTGACGCCCAACGAGGCCGTGGCCTCGGGTGATATCGACGCCAACCTGTTCCAGCACGTGCCCTACCTCCAGAGCGCGATCCGCTCGCGCGGCTACAAGCTGGTGGCGGTGGAGGGCGCCATGGTCCTGCCCGTGGGCCTGTTCTCGAAGACGGTGACCAGCCTCGACAAGGTCCCCGACGGCGCTTCGGTCGCCATCGCGAACGATCCCGTCAACGCGGCGCGGGGCTTGCGCCTGCTGGAGACCGCCAGGCTGATCACCTTGAAGCCGGGCGTCGGCGACGAGGCCTCCGTCGCCGACATCGTCGCCAATCCGAAGCGCCTGCGGATCATCGAACTCGAAGCGGCGCAATTGCCGCGTGCGATGGACGACGTGACCTTGGCGCAGGTGAGCTTCACCTACCTGATCGCCGCCGGCGGCGACCCCAGAACCTCCCTCATCACCGATGGGGCCGGGGATCGGCGTTATACGCTGAGCTTCGTCGCGCGGCCCGACAATCGCGACGATCCGCGTCTCACCGCCTTCATCCGCAGCTTCCGGTCGGCGCCGGTGCGCGACTACATCGAGCGGACCTACAAGGGCTTCCTCGAGCCGGTCTGGTAGCGCGGTCGCCGACTTAAACTCCCGCCCCGCTCCGTTTGATCAAGCGCGCACCCGCAGCCCGGTACGGCGCTCGAATGCGATCGCTCAGGCACTTCCGAACCGAGAGATTTTCCATGCCGCTGAACCGTCGCGCCCTGCTGGGCGGCACCCT
This sequence comes from Methylobacterium sp. SD274, assembly GCF_017355285.1. Classification (NCBI taxonomy): domain Bacteria; kingdom Pseudomonadati; phylum Pseudomonadota; class Alphaproteobacteria; order Hyphomicrobiales; family Methylobacteriaceae; genus Methylobacterium; species Methylobacterium sp. SD274. The sequence continues at coordinate 49,848 of NZ_JADIJP010000009.1, forward strand.
TCCCCTGCTGGGCGGCACCTTTGCCCTGCTCACGGCCTCCGCGGCCCGGGCCGCGACACCCCTCAAGGTGGTCGCCTCCTCGGTGCCGCATGCCGAGATCCTGACCTATGTGCAGGACAAGCTCGCTCCGGACCTGCCCCTGCGGATCATCGAGATCAGTGGTGACATCCGCCCGAACCGCCTCGTTCTCGATGGCGATGCCGACGCCAACTTCTTCCAGCACGTGCCGTATCTGCGAAGCGAAGAGGCCGAACTCGGTGTCCGCTTCGCCGTGACCGCAAGCGTGCATGTGGAGCCGCTCGGGCTCTATTCGCGCCGCGTCCGCAGCCTCGCCGACCTACCGAAGGGGGCGACCGTCGCCCTGTCGAACAACGTCACTAATTTCAGCCGCGGGCTGAGATTACTGCAGGAGAACGGCCTCATCCGTCTCAGGCCCGGCGGCGACGGCACCTTCGCCACGGCCGGCGACATCGCCGAGAACCCGAAATCTCTCAGCTTCATCGAAGTGGCGCCGCCGCAATTGCCGCGCTCCCTCGACGACGTCGCCCTCGCGGTCATCAACGGCAACTACGCCCTCGAATCCGGCCTCGACCCGGCCAAGGATTCCCTCGGGCTGGAGCGGGCGGAGGGCAACCCCTACGCCAACGTGCTGGTGACGACCCAGGCACTGGCCCAGGATGCACGCATCCAGACGCTCTCCTCCCTCATACAATCCGCCGAGGTCGCCGGTTTCATCCGCGAGCGCTATCGCGGCGCGGTGATCCCGGTAAGAGGCGTCTGACTGGCGCGCGCCGGCACGTCGGGGCGGATATCGGCGGTGAACCCGTCCCGGTTCGGCATCCGCACCCTCGGCAGGGAGGCGGCATCGAGTTCGGCTTCCTCCGGCAGGATGCCGTTGAGATGCAGGATATAGGCGCTGAGGGCGTAGGTCTCGTCGGCGCTCAGGGATTGCGGTGCGTCGTAGGGCATGGCGCGGCGGATATAGTCGAACAGGGTGGTGGCATGGGGCCAGAAGCTGCCCACCGTCCGCACCGGCTTGCCCGTCGCGAGGCTGCCCTGGCCGCCCACGAGCCTGTCGGCGGATGCACCCTCCCCTTGCGCCCCGTGGCAGGCGGCGCAGCGCGCGCCGAACAGGGCCTCGCCCTGGCGCACGCTGCCATGGCCGGCGGGCAGGCCCTGCCCGTCGGCACGCACGTCGATATCCCACAGGGCGAGGATCCTTTGGCTCGCCGGCTGCCCAATCGCCAGAGGGCCGAGCCCGTTGCCAGGGAGGGAGACGGGCCCGGACGGGTCCGCCAGGGCGGCGCCCGTCACCATCAGGCAGGGGAGAAGGCCGAGGCCGCTAAACCGCATGGCTCACGTTTCCTCCGGCGGCGACACGCCAGCCGGCGATCGCATTGTTGTGGTAGAAGGATTGGGTGCCCCGGACGGAGAGCAGCGCCTCACGCGGTGGCTGGACGTAGCCCGTCTCGTCGGTGGCCCGGCTGAGGAGATGCGCGGGGCCGCCCTCCCAGCGCCAGGGGAGCCGGAACCGGGTCAGGCATCGCGGCAGGATCGGACCCTCCAGAACGGCTGCCTGCCAGCATGCTCCGCCGTCGGTGGAGACTTCGACGCCTGCGATGCGGCCGCGTCCCGTCCAGGCGAGACCGCGGATCTCGCGAAAGCCGGGGCTTCGCAACTGCTCGCCACCGGAGGGTGAGGTGATGACGGATTTCGCCTCCATCGCGAACGTGAACTGCCGTGCCGACCCATCCGGCATCAGGTCGGTGTATTTCGAGGTTTCCTCGCGCGTCTGGAACGGCTGGTCTCCGACCTTGAGCCGGCGCAGCCATTTGATGCTGAGGTTGCCCTCGACCCCCGGCACGAACAGCCGCAGCGGGTAGCCCTGTTCCGGGCGGAGCCGCTCGCCATTCTGGGCATAGGCCAGGATCGCACCGTCGCGTGCGAGATCGAGGGGAATGCTACGGGTCATCCCGGCCGCGTCCGCGCCTTCCGCAAGGATCCAGGCGGCGCCCGGCTTCACGCCGACCTCATCGAGGAGAGTCGCCAAGTCGACCCCGGTCCATTCGGCGCAGGAGAGGAGCCCGTGACTTTCCTGGAGGGTCCAGCCCGGCTTGGCCCCGAGCCAAGGGGTATTGCCCGAGCATTCGAGGAAGTGGATGCGCGAGACCGAGGGCATCCGCACCAGATCGTCCATGGTCAGGACGAGCGGGCGTTCCACGAGGCCGTGGATCGCCAGCCGGTGGCGCTCCGGGTCGATGGCTGGAACGCCTGCGTGATGACGTTCGAAATGCAGACCGTTGGGCGTGATGATGCCATGCAGGTGCTGGAGCGGCGTGCCGGTGGAGGCGGCTCCCGGAAAGGTCGGTGGCGTCCGCGACTTGCGGCCCAGAACTTCGTAGGGCGATGGCCGTCCATAGGGCGGCGATGCGGACGGTGCTCCGGGCGTACGGCTCCATTCGGGAACGGCCAGGGGATCGCCGGCATCCAGGGCCTGCGCGGCTGACGCGATGCCGATCCCGCCCGCCGCGCCACCGGCCAGCCGAAGGAAGCCGCGCCGGCTCGATGACCGGCGCGGTACGCGCATGATATCAAACGACATGAAGACGGGGTCCGAATGGGCGTTCGTCAAAGAACGCGAAACATAAGGTCATGGGATTCAGAGCCGTGCAAAGGCACTGCCGCCTCTGCCGATCTCGAAGCATTAAAGCGTAATCGTCCCATGTATTCAATGAAATGAAATTCTGAACACTTTCGAGAATTCGATAGCATCTTCTATCGAGCGGGTGTCTGACGGGGTGATTTTCGTGGGTCCGGCCTGCGCGGTCGAATAGTGCTGCCGAAGGGGGCCGCAGCGTCTTGGCTCGCGGAAATCGGTGCTCGGAAGTCCTGCTGCGAGAGCCGGGTCGAGTGGGCGGATGGAGGATCCTTCCCTTCCGGTGCGAATACGGGGATCGTTCTCTTCCAATCGGCGATCGATTTGATAACCGTTTTCATTGAGCGTCCAAAGTATAAGATGTAGGAATACATCTTCGATCCTAGTCATTCTGGCGAACCTGCATGGGCGATGCGTGTGCAGGTCCATGAGGTTCGTTGCGTGTCGTCAGTTCATCATGATAGCCCCGGCAAGGCCGGCCTCGCGCCGTCGGATGCACTCATCCGCTTCGACCGGGTCGCGAAGTCCTACTCGACCCGTGACGGCGTCCATGTCTCGGCGCTGAGTGGGATCGACCTCTCGGTGGCGGCGGGTTCGGTGCTGGGGGTGATCGGCCGGTCGGGCGCCGGAAAATCGAGCCTGATCCGTCTGATCAATGGGCTGGAACGCCCCAGCGCCGGGACGATCAAGGTCGGGGATGCCGAGGTCTCGTCCCTCGACGAGCGCGCGCTACGCCACGTGCGCCGCCGCATCGGCATGATCTTCCAGCATTTCAACCTGCTCTCGTCTCGCACCGTCTCGGGCAACATCGCCCTACCGCTGGAGATCGAAGGGCGCGGCAGGGCCGCGATCCGCACCCGCGTCGGGGAATTACTGGCCCTGACCGGACTGGAGGATCAGCGCGACCGCTATCCCGCCGAACTCTCGGGTGGGCAGAAGCAGCGTGTCGGCATCGCCCGCGCGCTGGCCACCGGACCGAGCGTGCTCCTCTCCGACGAGGCCACCTCCGCCCTCGACCCCGAAACCACCCGGTCGATCCTGGCGCTGCTGCGCCGGATCAATCGCGAACTCGGCCTCACCATCGTGCTCATCACCCATGAGATGTCGGTGATCCGCGCCGTGGCGGACCGCGTCGCCGTGCTGGAGGCGGGCCGTATCGTCGAGCAGGGCGACGTGTTCGAGGTCTTCACCCGTCCGCAGGCCGAGATCACCCGGACACTCCTGGCCGGGGAGATGGGGCTGGCGCTGCCGGCCGGGCTTCGCGCCGAGATCGACACCCAGCCGATTCCCGGCGGCACCGCGGTTCTGCGGATCGCCTTTCGCGGAGCTCACGCCAGCGACCCGATCATCGCGCGGCTCGCGCGTGAGACCGGCATCGAGGCCAACATCCTGTCCGGCACCGTCGACGAGATCGCCGGACAGCCCTTCGGCTCGCTGACGGTGGGCTTGCCCGCGGGGCCGGATGTCGTCGGGCGCGCACGTGCGTTCCTCGACGCCCACGGTCTCGTCTCCGATCTCCTCGGCTACCTGCCGGCTCGCAGCGTGGAGGCTCGCCGTGTCGCCTGAAATGATCCGCCTGCTGCTCCAGGCGACCGGTGACACCCTCGCCATGGTGGCCGTCGCGGCTTGTCTCGGAACGCTGTTCGGCTTGCCGCTCGGGATCTTCCTGGCGACCAGTCGGCGCGGGGAATTGCTTGCCGCACCGTGGCTCAACGGCATCCTGGGTCTCGTCGTCAACGCCACCCGCTCGACACCCTTCATCATCCTGGTGGTGGCAATCATCCCCTTCACCCGCCTCATCGCCGGCACCTCCATCGGCCTATGGGCCGCCACGGTGCCGCTGACGGTGGCGGCGACCCCCTTCATCGCCCGCCTCGTGGAGGCCGCGATCCGCGAGGTCGATTCCGGGCTCGTGGAGGCCGCGCGCGCCTTCGGTGCCGGCCCGCTCACCATCATCCGCAAGGTGCTGATCCCCGAGGCGCTGCCCGGCATCCTCCTCGGCCTCACCCTCGCGGTGGTGTCGCTGCTCGGCTATTCGGCCATGGTCGGCGCCGTCGGCGGTGGGGGGCTGGGCGATCTCGGCATCCGCTATGGCTACCAGCGCTTTCGCCCCGAGATGATGCTCGCCGTCGTCGTCGTGCTGATCGTGCTGGTCCAGGCGGTGCAGACCATCGGCGAGCGTCTCGCTGCCCGACTCAACCGGCGTGTCCGCCGGGCGTGATCCCGCCTCCGTGCCGATCGGGCGAGATCGATCCGGCACATGAGTTGGTGTGGCGGGGACGGTGACCGGCCTTACATCCGACAAGCTGCCCTCCGTGTCCCATAAAACGAACGACTGTGGGGAGGGTGCAAACCAGCAACCTCCAGATTCCCACTGAAGTGCTGGAAATATCCTTCTTGTTATCGATGAAAGCTGGATGGCTACTAAAGTATACGGCTTTTAGAGACGGATCATCTCCATCCGCTGTTCTATAAAGAGAACGATTTCATTGACGCGGCGAGCGCCGCCAAGCAGATTTGCAGGTGCCTTTCACGTCCCGGCTCCGCATTCCGCGCCCGAATTCGACAGCAGGTTCCCCATGACGACCCGACGCATGTCCCTTTCGCGCCGCAAGGCCGCGTCCCTTTTCGGCGGGCTCGCCCTGTCCCTGGTGGCCGTGGGCCATGCTGCCGCCGGCGAAGGCCAATTGCGCATCGCCAAGCAATTCGGTGTCGTCTACCTGCTCCTCAACGTGGTCGAGGATCAGAAGCTCATCGAGAAGCACGGCAAGCAGGCGGGCCTCGATATCAAGGTGGACTACGTCCAGCTCTCCGGCGGCTCGGCGGTCAACGACGCCCTCCTGTCCGGCAATATCGAGATCGCCGGTGCCGGGGTCGGCCCGCTCTTCACCCTCTGGGACCGCACCAGGGGGCGGCAGAACGTCAAGGGCGTCGCGTCCCTGGGTAACTTCCCCTACTACCTCGTCACCAACAATCCGGACGTGAAGACCATCGCCGACTTCACCGAGAAGGACCGTATCGCGGTTCCCGCCGTCGGCGTCTCGGTTCAGTCGCGCATCCTGCAACTGGCATCGGCGAAGCTTTGGGGCGACAAGGACTTCGCCAAACTCGACAAGATCAGTGTCGCCGTCCCGCATCCCGAGGCCACCGCCGCGATCATCAAGGGCGGCACGGAGATCTCGGGCCATTTCGGCAACCCGCCCTTCCAAGAGCAGGAACTGGCCGAGAACCCGAAGGCCCGGATCGTCCTCAATTCCTATGACGTGCAGGGCGGGCCGGCCTCCTCCACCGTGCTCTACGCCACGGAGAAATTCTACAAGGACAGCCCGAAGACCTACAAGGCGTTCCTGGGCGCGCTCGATGAAGCCGCGACGTTCATTACCGAGAACCCGGAGAAAGCCGCCGACATCTATATTCGGATCAACAACAGCAAGCTCGACCCGGCTCTCCTGACGAAGATCATCAAGAACCCTGCGGCGACCTTCAAGGTGCAGCCGGAAAACACGATCGGCCTCGGCAAGTTCATGCACCGGGTCGGCGCGATCAAGGCCGAGCCATCGGCCATCGGCGACTACTTCTTCGACGATCCGCGCATCAGCAGCGGCAGCTGAGGCGGCACGCCATGAGTTTCGCAGCCCACCGCTCCGACTTTGCCATCGCCGAACATCCCGAATCCCGCGCGCGGGGTTCCATCCGGCGTGAAGACGCGCGCGCGCGTTCCCCGATCGCGGCCGAGGCATCGCCGCTTTTGCGGATCGCGGGTGTGACGCTCGAATACCGCACGCCGGAACGGGTGGTGCGCGCCACCCATCGCATCGATCTCGACATCCACCAGGGGGACCGCTTCGTTCTGCTGGGGCCATCGGGCTGCGGCAAGTCCACCCTGCTCAAGGCGGCTGCGGGCTTCATTCGCCCCGTCGAGGGCGAGATCACCCTCGGCGGCGTGCCCGTGCGCGAGCCGGGACCCGACCGGATCGTGGTGTTTCAGGAATTCGACCAGTTGCCGCCCTGGAAGACGGTGGCCCAGAACGTCGCCTTCCCCTTGCGCGCGGCACGGGCGCTGGGACGGCGCGAAGCGATGGAGCGGGCCCGCCACTACATCGACAAGGTCGGGCTGACGCCCTTCGCCGAGAGCTACCCGCACCAGCTCTCGGGCGGCATGAAGCAGCGCGTGGCGATCGCCCGCGCGCTCGCGATGCAGCCGAAGGTCCTGATGATGGACGAGCCCTTCGCGGCTCTGGATGCCCTGACCCGGCGCCGGATGCAGGAGGAGTTGCTGGCCCTCTGGGAGGACGCCCGCTTCACCCTTCTCTTCGTCACCCACTCTATTGAGGAGGCCCTGGTGGTCGGGAACCGGGTGGCGCTGCTCTCGCCCCATCCGGGCCGGGTGCGGGCCGAGTTCAACAGCCATGCTTTCGATCTGACCAGCATCGGGAGCCACGATTTTCAGGACGCGGTGCAGCGACTGCACACGCGCCTGTTCGAGGCCGCACCCGAAAGCCGCGCATCCACGGAGGTTGCGGCATGAGCAATGCCAGTCTCGCGGGCCGGCCCCTCGTGCCGCCGATCCGCCCGGAATACGACCATGTGCTCGCCCCCTTCGTGGAAGCCCCGGTGGAACGGGTGCTGCCGTTCTCGACGCGGCTCTGGCAGCAGGATTGGCTGCGCAAGGGCCTGATCATCGTCGCTCTGATCCTCCTCTGGGAGGGGTTGGCCCGGTGGCAGGACAACGACCTGCTGCTGCCCGGCTTCGGCGCCACGATGGCGGCCCTGTTCGATGGTTTGGTGAACGGCGAATTGCTGGACCGGGTACGGATCTCCCTCGTCGTACTGCTGCAGGGCTATGTCTGCGGGATCGTCCTCGCTTTCCTGCTGACGACGCTGGCCGTATCGACCCAGTTCGGCCGCGACCTGCTCTCGACCCTGACGGCGATGTTCAATCCGCTGCCGGCGATCGCACTTCTGCCGCTGGCCCTGCTCTGGTTCGGCCTCGGTTCCGGCAGTCTGATCTTCGTCCTCATCCATTCGGTGCTGTGGCCGATGGCGCTCAACACCTATGCGGGCTTTCAGGGCGTACCCGAAACCTTGCGGATGGCCGGGCGCAATTACGGCCTGCGCGGCCCGTCCTATGTGATTCAGATCCTCATCCCCGCCGCCCTGCCGGCGATCCTGTCCGGCCTCAAGATCGGATGGGCTTTTGCCTGGCGGACGCTGATCGCGGCGGAACTCGTCTTCGGCGCTTCCTCGGGGCGCGGCGGCCTCGGCTGGTACATCTTCCAGAACCGCAACGAACTCTACACCGACCGCGTCTTCGCTGGCCTCGTCCTCGTCGTCGTCATTGGCCTCGTTGTCGAGAACATCGTGTTCGCGGCCTTCGAGCGACTCACCGTGCGGCGCTGGGGCATGGCGCGATGATCTGATCGACGGTGGAGGCTCGACGCGCAGCCGTCAGGGCTGAGCGAGATGGGGGCAGATGATCGTCAGCATTCGCTCGGCCGAGGTGCCCGGCGGGAAGAAGCCGAGATAGGCCCCCGACCGGTCCATCAGGTAGATGAAGGCCGAGTGGTCGATCGTCCTGTCACCATTCACTCCCACGCCCGTTTCGAAGAACACCCGGTAGGCATCGGCGGCCTGACGGATCGCCGCCGGTTCTCCCGTCAGGCCCACGAGCCGGGGCGAGAAGTTCGGGACGTATTCGGCGAGATGCGCGACGGTGTCCCGCTCCGGATCGAGCGTGACGAACAGCGGCTGGACCGCCTCCGACTCCGCGCCCAGCAGGGTGAGGGCGCGGGCGATCTCCATGAGGTCGGTCGGGCAGATATCGGGACACGAGGTGTAGCCGAAATAGACGAGGAGGAGCTTGCCGCGAAAGTCGGCCTCCGTGCGCTTGCGCCCCTCGTGATCGACGAGGCTGAAGGGCCCGCCCACCGGCTCGCGGTTCCACATCAGCACGTCCATCAACTCCGCAGCCGAGCGTCGCGCCGGCTCCGCGCCACGAGCCGGCACCATGGTGTGCCAGGCCAGGAGCGACAGGAACAGCGCCGCGGTTGCGGACCTACGCACCGAAGGTGAGACGGCTGCCCGTGGTCGGCACGATCACGTTGGCGGGCATCTGCGCCTGGGCTTCCAGCGCGAAGTTGAGGCCGCTGCAATGCATGGGAATGACCACGTCGGGATCGAGCTTTCGGATCTCGGCCACGATCTGGGTGAGATAGTCTTTCGGCGCCGGCCCGAGATGGAACCCGCCGACGATGGCATGGACCTTCTCGACACCCGAGACGGCCTGGGCCTGACGGACCGAATTGACGATCCCCACATGGCCGCAGGAGCTGATGACGACGAGGCCCTTGCCCTTCACGTTGAAGCAGGTGGCGTGTTCGTGGACATGCTCGTCGGGAATGATTTGCCCCTGTAGTTCAGCCGGCGAATAGTGGGTGGCATCGCAGCCGAGACCGTCCTTGATGCCGCGTTCCACGAAGGTGTTGGGCAGGATGCGCTCGATGGAGGAGCGCTTGATCTGACCCGTGGTGAAGGCATGGCCGGCCACCACCGTCGGCGTCTCGCACAGGACTGTCCTGATCTTCTGCGCCGTCAACTCACGCCGGTCGAGCTGGCCGAAATCCGTGAACTGCCCCTGCGCCTTGCTCGGGCTGACGCGGTGACAGAAATTGTCCTCGCCGCCGGCATAGAGCGTCAGATCCGCGGGCAGGGATGCGCGGTACTTGTCCAGGAACCCGTTGAGGCCGCCGTAATGATCGTGATGGCCGTGGCTGACGATGAGGGCGTCGATCTTGGACGGGTCGACCTTCAGGATCTCGATGTTGTTCAGCAACGCATCGGGGCTGTAGCCAAAATCGAGCAGGATCGTGCGCGCCTCGTCCGCGCGCCGCGATTCCACGAACAGCGACAGGCCCCATTGGTTGTGCAGAACCTTGCGGTAATCGCTGCCGCGCCCGTTCCCGGGTGGCTGGTGGACGACACCCTGAACCGTCGCGGGCTTGAGGAACTGATCGTGGGACGAGTCGATCAAGACGCACAAGCTCAGTGTGTCGACCGTAGGCACCTCGATGGTCGCGGCATTCGCGATCTCGATACACGAAAACCCGGCCGTCGCGCTCGCGGCAAGAGCCGCCGAAGCCTTCAGAAAGCCACGCCTGCCGATCTCTCGGGCCATCCCATCCTCCTCGACGCCGACGCGTCACGGCTCCTGCTCTGTATACATTATAGTCGAGCTTTTCGGGATGGTTTTGCTCTATTTCAAGCTCATGAGAGAAGCATGCCTCGTATTCGGCTGCATGAGTGAAGCTCTGTTCCTTCGCGATGCTTCGTCCAAGGTAGCGCGTCTGCTCAGTGCGCTGCCGGCCCGTCTGCATCGCGCCGGTATGCTTGTCGCAAACCTTATCCGTCTCGCAGGTCCTTCAAACTCCAGCACCCCATCGGACACGAGCGAAGCAAGGCGGACCGGCCGCCTCGCGATCGCCGTCTAACGAGCCATTGCCGAAGCGTTTTTGGCCCGATCCGGGCGGGACCGGAACCGGGGCGATTCCCGGTCGGGAATGGATCGAGTCCAGGTGCAGGGACCGGCCAGGAGCGGGCCCGCCTGGCCCGCCTCTGAACTCGCTCGGCTCAGTTTGTCATGGCCGCGGCCGCTGCGGCCAATCCCCAGCGTACCAATTCTTCAGCGTCCGCGGCCGATCCCGCCTCCGCGTAGCAGCGCAGTTCGGGCGCATTGCCGGACGGACGGAAATGGATCGTCCGGCCGCCGTCGAGTTCGACCCTGACGCCGTCCTGTTCATCCACGCCCTGGGGCGTACCGATCGGGCGGAAGAATTCCCCGCGGAACGAGTCCTGACCGAGTTGGCGCAGCAACGCGCCGCTTCGCTCTGCGGGCGTATTGGGAAGACGATCGCTCGCCGTCTCGCCGACATTCAGCGACGTGACGAGTTCAGCGAGGGTCAGGCGGGCTTCCTGCGCGGCCGCCAATGTCGCCACGATCGGAAGGATCGCATCACGCGTCGGCAGGGCCGGCAGTGTCTTGCCATCGATGACGACGTCCGAGCCAAGGAGGAACCCACCATTCGCCTCGAAACCGACGACGGTGCTCGCGCCTTCGCTCTTCGCCCGGTCCATCCCGGCAATGACGAAGGGAGAGCCGACCTTGGTGCGCAACACGCTCCGGAACCCGCCCGCATGCTCGATCGCTGAGCCCGCCGTGACCGGCACCACCACCGTGTCGACGCCGAGGTAGCGCGCGGTGATCAGCCCGAGAACGTCTCCCCGCACGATTCTGCCGGCGGCATCCGCGAGCAGCGGGCGGTCCGCATCGCCGTCGGTCGTCACGAGCGCGTCGAAGCCGCCCGACGCCATGGCATCGCGGATGAACGCGATATCCTCGGGACGGTGTGCTTCCGTGTCGATCGGAATGAAGCTGTCGGAGCGGCCGATCAGTACGATGTCAGCCCCGAGCGCGGCCAGCACGTCGGCGAGGAGGTCCCGCGCGACCGAACTCTGCTGATAAACCGCGATCCTTTGACCAGCCAGGATGGTCGGTGCGAAGGCATCGGTATAGCGCTGCCGGTAGCGGTCGATGGCGCCGGGCTCCTGAATGGCTGAATCGGCCTGCGGCATGTCCCCGGCCTTGGTGATGTCGCCCAGGGCGGCGAGGATGGCGACCTCGTCGGTCTTGGTGATCTCTCCATCGGGCCGGTAGAATTTCAGGCCATTGCGATCCGACGGGATGTGACTGCCTGTGACCATGACGGCGCAGGCCCCGCGCCGGATCGCTTCCAGGGCGAGAGCCGGGGTCGGTAGTGCGCCGCAATCGTACACGCTGAACCCGGCCGCCGCGGCGGCATCTGCCACCGTGGCTGCGATCCCCGCGCTGCTGTCACGGAGATCCCGCCCGATGACGACGGTCCGTTCGGACGCGCCCTCGCCAGCCGTCGCGGCGACCGAGCGGAAGAACGCGCTGGCATAGGCGTAGCTCGGCCATCCTACGAGGTCCGTCACCAATCCGCGCAGGCCGCTGGTTCCGAATTTCAGACTGCTCATGAGCTTTCCACTTGCAAAGGGCGTGACCGCGCGCCGAGCGTTGCGGTAAACCCCGCTTCTAAGGGGGTTGCGCCGTCGTCTCAAATGGCAGGCTGGTCCCTTGCGCAACTTTTGGTCGCCTCATTCGAAGGGGGCGGTCCGGAGCGGGGTTCCGAAGGGGCTCCACCTCACGATTGGGCTCGCTCGGGCGAGCATCGTCCGGGGCACTGGAGGTCGGATCAGAGCATGGATGATGCGATTGCCCTGCCCGCACGATGCTGCGTGCCATCACCCGTATGATCCGTCGAGCAAAGAGCGGCCTGCGAAATCGCCTCGACAGAGACGGTGCGCCTTGAGATAACCCTTCCGCGCATGCCCCATGACAAGGCACGTTAAGCCATTGTCATCGCATTGTAATTTTCCGAAACGCGGCTTCGGCTCGATAGCCGGTTCCGTAAGGGGGAGACCAACCTTGGCGAAAGAAGAAGAGTCGCTCGCGGAGAAAACCTTCCTGGCTTTTCTCAGGAGTGGAGAGCGGGATGCGTTCCTCGCGCTCGAGGCCGAGCTGTTGGGCCAGTCGGTGGAAAAATGGGGGGCTCTCGTATCGGCCTACCGCGCTCTGCTGACGCTCGATGATATCGCAGCGGAGGCGAGGCTCGACGAGCGGTTCCGTCCGAAGATCTGGTGGATGCGTAGTCCGTTCCCCGGAAATTTCGGCGATATCCTCACGCCTTACGTGCTGTGGCATGCTTTCGGCGTAATGCCCCGGTGGCACCATGCGAAGGAGGCGGATGGTCTCTGTATCGGAAGCACCGCCAAGTTCGCTCGTCCCGGCATGCATCTCTGGGGTACCGGCATGCCCCGCAGCACCGATACTCTCTGCCCGACCGCGATCTACTCGGCTGTGCGCGGACCTTTGTCCCGCGCCGCCGTTCTGGCGGCAGGGGGGCAATGCCCTGAAATCTACGGCGATGCCGCCATCCTCCTGCCCGAGCTTTATGCGCCGGTGGTGGCGAAGACCCACAAGGTCGGCATCATCCCGCACGTGCTGCAGGAGAACCGTATCCGTGAGGCTCTCGAGGCGGTCGGCGCCGACCATGTCAAGGTCATCTCGCTCCTGGGCGTGACGTTCGGGGATATCGAGCGGGTGGTCCGCGAGATCCTGTCCTGCGACGAGATCGTCACCACATCGTTGCACGGCCTCATCGTGGCCCATGCCTATGGTGTGCCCGCACAATCGGCGCGCCTGTCCGAGCCGAACGCCGAGGCGAAGGATTCCTTCAAGATGCGGGATTACAAGCAATCGGTGGGGCTCGCCGACGAAGCCCTCGAACTCCCGCGTCAGTTCAGCGACCTGTCATGGCTGGAGCGCCGCAGATGCGTGCTCCCGCCTTCCCCCCTCGACACGAAGCCGTTGCGCGCCGCCTTCCCGTTCCCCGTCCGGATCGAGGAGCCGCCGGCCGCACGAGGTTGAAACGCCTGCGAAACCTCTGCGGCGTCGACGAAAAAGGCTCCCGATGCGATCGCATCCGGAGCCTCTTCCAACGACCGGTCGGATTGTGCCGGGCCGGATTCAGGTCAACGCGACGGTGAAGGCCCCTTGGGTCTTCGACCGGATCTCATCCTCGGTGACACCGTCGGCGAGTTCGACCAGGACCATGCCGCCATCGCCCTTCTTGTCGATGGTGAAGACGCCGAGATCGGTGATCACCATGTCGACCACGGCGGTGCCGGTCAGGGGCAGGTCACAGGCAGTCAGGAGCTTCGGGCTTTCCGACCCATCCTTGCCTTTGGCGGTGTGCTCCATCACCACCACCACCTTCTTCACACCGGCGACGAGGTCCATGGCGCCGCCCATGCCCTTCACCATCTTGCCGGGGATCATCCAATTGGCGAGGTCGCCATTCTCGGCGACCTGCATGGCGCCGAGGATCGACAGGTTGATGTGCCCTCCCCGGACCATGCCGAAGGAATCGGAGGACGAGAAATAGCTCGTGGTCGGCAATTCGGTGATCGTCTGCTTGCCGGCATTGATGAGGTCGGGGTCTTCCTCCCCTTCATAAGGGAAAGGCCCCATGCCGAGCATGCCGTTCTCGGATTGCAGCTGCACCGACATGCCCTCGGGGATGTAGTTCGAGACCAGGGTCGGGATGCCGATGCCGAGGTTCACGTAGTAGCCGTCGCGCAGCTCCTTGGCGGCGCGCGCAGCCATCTGTTCGCGGGTCCAGGCCATGGTGGTGTCTCCCTTGGATGTCAGATGGCAGCTGCGGAGGAATCGGCGGTCTCGCCACGCTTGCGCGTGGTGCGCTGCTCGATCCTCTTCTCGCGGATCGCCACGTGGATGATGCGCTTGACGAAGATGCCCGGCGTATGGATCGCGTCGCCGTCGATCTCGCCCGGCTGGACCAGATGCTCCACCTGGGCGACCGTCACCTTGGCGGCCGTGGCCATCATCGGATTGAAGTTGCGGGCGGTTTTCCGGTAGACGAGATTGCCTTCGGTATCGCCCTTCCAGGCATGGACGATGGCGAGATCGGCGAAGAGGCCGCGCTCCATCACGTAATTCTCGCCGTCGAACTCACGCACCTCCTTGCCCTCGGCGATGAGGGTGCCGACGCCTGTCTTGGTGAAGAAGGCCGGAATACCCGCCCCGCCAGCGCGGATGCGCTCGGCCAGCGTCCCTTGCGGGTTGAACTCGATGGCGAGTTCGCCGCCGAGATACTGGCGGGCGAATTCCTTGTTCTCGCCGACATAGGACGAGATCATCTTGGCGATCTGGCGGGTCTGGAGCAGCTTGCCGAGGCCGACATTGTCGATGCCGGCATTGTTGGAGATGACGGTGAGGTCCTTGACCCCTGACGCCTGGATCGCATCGATCAGCTCGTCGGGGATGCCGCACAGGCCGAAGCCGCCGGCCATGATCGTCATGCCATCCTTGAGCAAGCCGGCGACCGCCTGCGTGGCGTCGGAATATACCTTCTTCATCTCAAGCCTTCCTCCCGGAATCCGGTCCTTGGCGCCGTTTCGGGCTGCCCTGCGAAACGCGAGCCAATCCCAACCCGCCGGCCCGGCTTAGGTCAGGCTCAGGTATACCAGGGGCTGGCCGTGTCCGTCTGCCCTGTCTCTGCGCCAGGATAAGGCGTTTCGGCAAGATCCTGCGAGGGAACAACGGGCCTGAAAGGTGAGGGGTCGCGAAAGCTGTAGCAGAATGGGGTGTTCGGAAAACGCGGGACGGCTTTCCGGGGCCTGCTTCTGAATGCTCCACGGCAGAGAAATGATGCATGGCAGACAAATGCTTTCCCGCTCGTTATGGAGAGAGCGGGGGGTAGGTTTTCGAAGATCGATCGCGGCGGCTCGGCGAGGCCGCGCGCGCAACCGCGTGTCGCGGTTTTGCTCCGATAGGGAGAGACATGTCGCTCCGTCGCCTCCTGCCGGCCCTCTGTATCGGCAGCCTCGTCCTTGCCCTGATCGCCGCCTGTCTGCCCTGGTCGGTCGCGTCCGCGCGCCTGACGCGGGGCGTCGGCAAGGCACTGGCGACCAATTACGGAATTGCGATGAAGGCCGAAGGATCGGCGGGCGTCGCGCTTCTGCCCATTCCCCGGCTCGATTTCGAGGGCGTCCGACTCAGCGCCGGGACATTGGACGGGCCGCTCCTCGCCGATGGCGGATCGCTCACCCTCAAGCTCGGGATCCGTGCCCTTCTCGCCGGCCGCATCGAGATTGACACCCTCTCCCTCGAACGCACCACGATCACCCTCCCCCAGGATGACGGGGATTCGCGCTGGGTCGAGCCGCTCCGGCGCCTGAGAGCGCGCCTGACCCAGGGGGGCGCGTCGCGTCCGCGTCGTATCAGCCTCACCGACGCGACGCTGTCCGGCCGAGACCCGCGCGACGGCAGCGCCCAGACCGCTCGCGATGTCGATCTGGTTCTGGCCTGGCCATTCTGGTCGTCCCAGATGAACGCGGCGGGAAGCTTTATCTGGAACGACACGCCAACCCAATTTTCGCTCTCCGGTGTCAGGCTGGACGAGTTGTTCTCCGGCCGGGAATCGTCCTTTTCCGCCAGCGCGACCTGGCCCGCCGGCAATCTGGCGGCTGAGGGAAGCGGCAGCTTCGCGGATGGATTGTCGCTTCGCGGACAGGGCAGCCTGCAATCGCGCTCCCTGCGCGAGACCCTGACCTGGGCGGGGACGGATATCGCCCTGTCGCCGTTCCTCGATAGCCTCGCCATCGACGGAACGTTCGAAAGTTCGGGCCGGACCCTCCTTCTGCCATCCATGCGAATGCAGCTTGGCGACAACAGCCTCGAAGGTGCGGGATCGATCAGCTTCGCCGAGAGCCGTCCGGCCCTTCAGGCGACCTTGGCGGCCGAAAGCCTGAATCTCG
Source organism: Methylobacterium sp. SD274 (assembly GCF_017355285.1). Lineage (NCBI taxonomy): Bacteria > Pseudomonadati > Pseudomonadota > Alphaproteobacteria > Hyphomicrobiales > Methylobacteriaceae > Methylobacterium > Methylobacterium sp. SD274. The sequence goes on from NZ_JADIJP010000009.1 coordinate 65,920, forward strand.
CACCCGCTCTCGCCACCCTGATCCGGGTCTTCGGCCCGGACGAATCCTTGAACGCCAGCGGCTGGAGCCGGCAAAGTCTCGCGCTGCGCCCCTTCACCGGAGGGGACCTCGATCTGCGTCTCTCGGCCGGCACTGCCCGGCTCGGGCCGCTGGTGATGGAGGATCTCGCTTCCAGCCTTCTGGTCCGCGAGGGCAGCGTCGAAGGCTCTCTGGCTCGCGCCGTGGTCAGAGGGGGCATCGTCAAGGGACGGTTCGGCCTCACGACCTCGGCCACCGACCGCGGTGAGACGGAGTTGCGCGCCCAGGGTGCATTCGACCGGCTCGATCTCGGCGCCCTGCTGGTCGATTTCGGGCAGGAGGGCTGGCTTCTCGGAAACGCCCAGGGACAGTTCACGCTCGAGGGATCGGGCCGCACCGCGGCCAGCCTGATCGACCACCTCAACGGACGCTCGTCCCTCGCCATGGAGAACGGGACCCTCGCCGGGCTCGATCTCGCCGACGTGGTGCACCGCAATGGCGTCGCCGCCGACGGAGCCTTGGCCCGCCGGAACGCCCGCACCCCGTTCGACCGCGCGGGAATCTCCCTGCGCTTCGTCGATGGCGTCGGCGACATTGCCGATGGCCTCTTGAAGACGTCGTCGCTCACCGCCTCGTTACGGGGAACCTTGTCTCTGCCGGAGCGGACCCTCGCCGCACGGGCGGAACTGTTGCCGCGAAGCCCAGCAGATCCCGCCCTGCGGCCGATGTCGCCGCCGAACCGCTCTTCGAGCCTGCCTCAGGGCACCCTCTTGGACATCGAAGGCCCATGGGACGCGGTCGCTGTTCGCACCATCCCGCGTGAAGGTGGTTCCGATCTCGACTCCCGCGGCGGCTCGATCCTGAATCTCGATGACATGCAGGGACCGAGGACGGGTGCGCTCGATCTACCGACCAGGGTGCGCGCCTACGTGCCCTGATTTCCAACGCCGCGGCGTCCGGTGAGAAACGAGGCCGCGAGGATTACGACGGTGACGCCGCCGACGAGGAGTGTCGATGCGGCGTTGATCTCAGGGTTCACGCCGAGGCGAACCTGGCTGTAGAGCCGCATGGGCAATGTCGTCGCCCCCGGGCCCGAAACGAAGCTCGCGATGACGAGGTCGTCCAGCGAGAGGGTGAAGGCGAGGAGGAAGGCCGCTACCAGGGATGGCGCGATCAGCGGCAGGGTGACGGTCGCGAAAACCCGAAAGGGGCCCGCCCCGAGATCTGCCGCTGCCTCTTCCAGGGAACGGTCGAGTCCCTTCAGACGCGCTCCGACCACCACTGCGACGAAGCCGAGGCCGAGGGTGGCGTGGGCGATGACCAGGGTCACGAGGCCGCGGTCGAGCCCGAGCCCGACGAAGAGGAGCAGGAGCGACAGGCCGGTGATCACCTCCGGCATCACCATGGGCGCGTAGACGAGGCCGGTGAAGCCGCTACGTCCGGTAAAGCGTCCGCTGCGGTTGAGAGCCAGCGCCGCCAGCGTGCCGAGGAGTGTCGCCACGAGGCCGGCGAGTGAGGCCACTTTCAGCGAGACCAGGGCGGCGGCGATCAGTGGGCCGTCATTGACGAGCACCCCGTACCAGCGCGTCGAGAACCCGCCCCAGACCGTCACGAGGGACGAGGCGTTGAACGAGAAGACGACGAGGACGGCGATCGGTGCGTAGAGGAAGACGAGGCCGAGCCCGAGGCTGAGTCGGTTGAGCACACTCACCGGCCGACGTCCTCCCGCTCGCGCTCCGCATCACGGAACAGCACGATCGGTCCGACGACGAGCACGAGCAGCAGCACCGCCACCGCGGAGGCGAGTGGCCAGTCGCGATTGGAAAAGAACTCGCTCCACAGGACGCGGCCGAGCATCAGCGTATCGGAACCGCCCAGCAGGTCGGGGATGATGAACTCACCGACCATCGGGATGAAGCACAGGAGCGCACCCGCCGCGATACCGGGCCGGGCCAGCGGCAGCGTCACGGTCCAGAAGGCACGCGTCGGCGAGGCCCCGAGATCGGCGGCGGCTTCCGTCAAGGTCGAATCCAGGCGGGAAAGCACCGCATAGAGCGGCAGCACCATGAACGGCAGGTAGGCGTAGGTCAGGCCGATCATCACTGCGGCGGGTGTGTTCAGGATATCCAAGGGGCTGGCGATGAGGCCGGTCCAGATCAGTCCTGCATTCAGCAGGCCCTCGGGCTTCAGGATCGCGATCCAGGCATAGATGCGGATGAGAAAGCTCGTCCAGAACGGTACGATCACCAGCGCTACCAGAAGCGGCTGGAGCCGGGCCGGCGAGCGGGCGAGCGCATGGGCGATGGGCGTGCCGACGATCACCAGGATGGCCGTCGCCATGCCGGCGTAGAGCAGGGACGAGAGGGCCGCGTCGCGATACAGGCTGTCGCCGGCAAGGGTCTCGAAATTGGCGAAATCCAGGGCTTCCAGGAACGCGCCCCATCCGTCGATACCCGCGCTCCAGTCGAGCACCGGCAGGTAGGGCGGCTGCGCCGTCGCCGGTGAGGACAGGCTGATCTTGAGGGTGATGAGGCAGGGCAGCAGCACGAAGGCGGCCAGCCACAGATACGGAGCGACCGGGAGAAGTCGCTTCATCACGCCGCCATGACGGTCGCGGCATCCGGCGCGAAGGACAGGCGCACATGAGTCTCGCTGGCGATCCCGGTTCCGGCGGGCATGTTCGCGCGGATCGTGCTGCCATCCCGCATGCGGATGTCGAAGCGGATGTGGTCGCCGAGATAGGTCGAGGCCTCAACCTGACCGTCGAGAGTATTGCGATCCCCGGCGGCCACCCCGTCGATGGTGGACGCCGCCAGACGCTCGGGGCGCAGGGCGATCACCGCGGGAGCACCGGTGGAGGGGGCGCCCTCCCCGGATGCGAAGATGGGCCCAAGGGCGGTCTCGACCCGCACCAGCGCGCCGTCGGCGTCCCGGACCGTCCCCGGGATCAGGTTCACGTCGCCGAGCAAGCCGGCGACGAAGCGGTTGACGGGCCGTTCGTAGAGCGTCTCGGACCGGCCGACCTGGACGAGGCGGCCCTTGTCCATCACGCCGATCCTGTCGGCGAGCGCCATGGCCTCCGAAGGATCGTGGGTGACGATGACGAAGGCGGTGCCGAGGCGGCGCTGGATCGCGCGCAACTCGCCCTGGGTCTGCTCGCGCAGCCCCCGGTCGAGCGCGCCGAGCGGCTCGTCGAGGAGGAGCACCTTCGGTTCGCGCGCCAGCGCCCGCGCGAGGGCGACGCGCTGGCGCTGGCCTCCGGACAAGGTCTCGGGACGCCGATGCCCGAAATCCTCCAACTGTACCAGGCGCAGCAACTCCTCCACGCGGGCGGCAGCGGCCGAGCGGCGGAGGCCGTTCAGCCCGTAGGCGATGTTGCGGCTGACGCTGAGATGCGGGAACAGCGCATAGGACTGGAACATCATGTTCACCGGTCGCCTGTGCGGAGCGAGGCCGGTGAGATCGACGCCGTCGAGGCGGATTGCGCCACCTGTTGGCGTCTCGAATCCGGCGATCAGGCGCAGCAACGTGCTCTTGCCGCAGCCGGAGGGGCCTAGCAGGCAGAGAATTTCCCCGGCTGGCACAGCGAGCGAAAGATCTGCGACCGCAACTTGCGCGCCGAACGTCTTGGTCAGCCGTTCGAGGGTGAGGAACGGAGCCACGGCGTTCCGCGCCGTCAATTGTCCTCGCGCAAGGCTTCGGCGACCCGTGCCTCGAGCAGGTCCGGACGGCGGATGACCAGGGCGCCTCTCGTCCGGTCGATTAGGCCGTCTGCCGCCATCACGGTGAACTCACGGGTCACCTGCTCGCGCCGGCAGCCGATACGGGCGGCCAGCACGTGGTGATAGGGCGGCGGCGTCACCACCCGTTCCCCGTCGCCGCCGGCGCGCGGCACGGACAGGCGCAACAACTCGGCATAGAGCCGGTGGCGCAGGTCGAGCAGCGCGTGTTCCATCAGCCGCGTGTTGAGCTCGCGCACGCGCTTGGCGAGAAGACGGAACAGCCGGTCGGCAATGGCCTCGGAGGCGAAGATCATCTGCCGGAAGATCGGGGCCGGAACGACACAGACCTCGCCGCGGGTCAGGGCGGTGACGTTGGCCGAGCGGCCGATCCCGTCCAGAGCCGCGAGCTCACCGAAGAACGCGCCGCCCCGCATCTCGCCGAGGATGACTTCCTTGCCCGATTGTGAGCGATTCAGGATGCGGACCTCGCCGGAGGCAAGGAAATACACGTCGGTGGAGATGTCGTCGTAATCGACCAGGACTTCGTTCTCGTCGAACCGGCGCCAATGGCAGCGGGTCTCATAGGTCGACAGCTCGATTCCCGGCTCCTTGAAGAAGGGGATTGTCGCCAGCCGTCCTGCAGTCACGGGTATCATCTCCTAAAGCGAGTGATCGTTAAGCTGCCGGTCCTGTGGGTCAACCCATTCCGTCGGACCATCCCTACCAAAAGTCGTGTCGTTGGATATTCGATTCATACCAGGTCTCGATGAGTCCGACCTATCGAGCGCCGGCATTGGCTGCGGCTTGGCCATCGGACAGGAGAATGAAAACCCTCATCGCGCGCAGTTTACCTGCCTTTGCAACTGATCTGGGTTAAGCTAAGCGCACGCACAGAATGAACCGCCTGTCGGATGACAATCCCGGTTGATCGCGCTGGGACCCGAGACATGCTGGTGAGCTCCGCGTCATCGACGGACGTTGAAGATTCAAACCATCTGCCGGGGCCATACGGGATTGGGCCGGGATTCACCGCGACGCCGCACGACGCCATAGCGATGTTCGCTGCCCAATCGATCCAGGCCGTGCGCGAGGTGGCGCTACCGTCCGCTCGCCCCCGGCAGGCGACGCTGTCCGCGAGCTTCTCTCTGACAGGTTACGGCCTGCATACCGGGCGTCGCGTCACGGTCACCGTCGCGCCCGCCCGTGACGACCACGGCATCGTCTTCCGGCGAAGCTTCAGGCGGGCGCGCACCGTCGATGTGCCAGCCTTATGGACTTTTCGCGAGACGCAGCCACTCTGCACCGCCTTGCGATCGACCGAAGGACCGCTGGTCCGCACCGTGGAGCATCTCCTGGCCGCGCTCGCCGCGTATCGCATCGACAACGCACTCGTTTGCCTCGACGCGGAGGAGCTGCCGATCTTCGACGGGGGCGCCCTGCCCTGGTGCCAGGCGTTGCGTGCGAGCGGTCGGACCGAGAGCGACACGCCTTTGCGCAGCATCCGCGTGCTGCGGCCCGTCGAGGTCCGCCAGGATCACAGGACGTTGAGGATCGAGCCGGCCGACGCGCTTCATCTCTCTGGCCGTCTCGAACTCTCCCATTTCGATGCCATGCAATGGTCGGGCACGATCACGCCGGAGGTGTTTACTCAGCAATTGGCCCCGTCGCGCAGCTTCGGACGGGCCAAATGGGCGATTCCGGCCAAGATCTACGGCACGCTCCTGCGCAAGCCGCTGCTACGGGGGGCGAACCTCTCCTCGACTGCCTGTATCGTCGGCGGGCGGATCATCGGCGGGATGACCGTGCCCGACGAACCGGTGCGTCACCGCATGCTCGACCTCGTCGGCGATCTCGCGTTGGCGGGACGGCCGATCCTCGGCCGTATCGAGGCGGCGCATACCGGGCATGAACTGAACCACGCCCTGGTCGCGGCCCTGATGAAGGATCCCGCCGCCTGGGAACTGGTCTGACGCGAATCCCGCGGGTGGGCTCAGCCGATCCCGGTCAAAGCCAGAACGAGGGCCAGGACGAGGGGGAGCGCCGCCCCGGCGATCACGGTCTGGGTCGCCGTGATCCCCGCCATCAAAGGTGCGTCTCCTCCGAGCTGGCGCGACATGATGTAGGACGATGACGCGGTCGGCAGGGTCTGGAACAGCAAGGCCGTCACCGCGGCCGGACCCTTGAGCCCCATGGCGAGGCAGGCGAGGATCGTGGCGGCCGGCATCAGCCCGAACTTGATCAGGGACGCCACCGCGAGCGGCCTGATCCAGCTTCGCGCCGACCCGAAATCGAGGGCGGCGCCGACGCAGAGCAGGCCCAGTGGCAGCGAGGCCTGCCCCAGGGCCCGCAGCATCGGCTCGAGTCCCGGTGGCAGGCCGAGCCCCGAGGCCTGGAGTGCGATGCCGCCGAGGCTGCCGATGACAAGAGGATTGAGGACGATCTGCCGTGCGAGGCCGAGGGCCGAAGGCCTCCCTGCCGTGCCGAAACGGGCGAAGACCAGCACGCAGAGGACATTGACCGTCGGGACGATCGCGGCGTTCGCCACCGCCGCCAGTGCGATGCCCTGGGCGCCGTAGAGACCGGCCGCCGCCGAAACTCCCACGTAGTTGTTGAAGCGGATCCCACCCTGGAACACCGAGGTGAAGGCCGGTCCGCCGAAGCCGAGGCGTGGTCCGGCCGCCAGCGTCAGACCCGCCACCGCCAGGGTCGAGAGAACCAAGACCAGGGCGAGCGCACCGACGGGGACATCGGCGAGTTGCGCGGTGGCGAGGCTGTCCAGAAGAAGGCTCGGCAGCAGGACGTAATAGGCAAGGCGTTCGGCCTGCGGCCAGAAGCTTTCGGCGAGGAAGCCGAGGCGGCGCAGGGCCGCGCCGAACCCAATCAGGAGAGCAATCGGAAAGAGGGCAGCGAGAAGCGTCAGCGTCATGGCCGCCCGATTACAACGCTCTGCCTCCGCCGGATACGGCACCCCCCTGCCCGTCCCTTGGCGACGCTCCCCTTGCAACCCTCGCCTTGCGCCGCCAGAAGCCTTCCATGCTCCGCGTCAACGACCTCACCTACCGCATCGGCGAACGTCTGATCCTCGACGGCGCCACTTTCGTCATTCCGGACCGGGCCCGCGTCGGGCTCGTGGGCCGCAACGGCGCGGGCAAGACGACGCTGTTCAAGGCGATCCTCGGTGAATTACCCACCGAGGGCGGCACCGTTTCGATGCCCAAGGGCATGCGCATCGGCGCCGTGGCGCAGGAAGCTCCGGCCGGCCCTGAAACGCTGCATTCCGTCGTGCTCGCCGCCGATACCGAGCGGGCGCGCCTGATGGCCGAAGCTGAGCACGCCGACGGCCTGCGCCGGGCCGAGATCGAGACCCGGCTCGTGGATATCGAGGCGCATTCTGCGCCCGCCCGCGCCGCCGCCATCCTGCACGGCCTCGGTTTCGATGCGGAGGCGCAGGGGCGGCCCTGTTCCGACTTCTCGGGTGGATGGCGCATGCGCGTGGCGCTGGCCGCCGTGCTGTTCTCCGAACCCGACCTGCTCCTCCTCGACGAGCCCACCAACTACCTCGATATCGAGGGCACGATCTGGCTCTACGACTACCTGGAGCGTTATCCGCGCACCGCCGTGATCATCTCCCACGACCGCGACCTGCTCGACGAATGCGTCGATCACATCCTCCATCTCGACCGCGGCAAGCTCAGCATCTACCGGGGCGGCTACACCTCCTTCGCCCGTCAGGTCGCCGAGAAGCGCGTGCTCCAGTCCAAGGCGAAGGCCAAGCAGGATGCGGAGCGGGCGCATCTCCAGAGCTTCGTCGACCGGTTCAAGGCCAAGGCCACGAAAGCGCGCCAGGCCCAGTCCCGCGTCAAGCGTCTCGCCAAGATGGAGATCATCGCCTCGGTGATCGAGGACGACGTGCCGGCCTTCCGCCTGCCGAGCCCGGAGCGGCCGCTCTCGCCGCCCATCGTCGCCATGGAGCGGGTGCAGGCGGGCTACCCGGACCGGATCGTGCTCTCGGGGCTCAACCTCAGCCTCGCGCCCGACGACCGGGTCGCGTTGCTGGGCGCCAACGGCAACGGTAAGTCCACCTTCTGCAAGCTCATCGGCGGGCGCTTGCCCCCTTTGAGCGGCGAGATGCGGCGCTCGGGCAAGATGGAGGTGGCCTATTTCGCCCAGCACCAGCTCGACGAATTGCGGCCCGCCGAGAGCGCCTACGCCCATGTCCGCGACCTGATGCCGGACGTGCCGGAATCGAAGGCGCGCGCTGCCGCCGCCCGCCTCGGTTTCTCGGGGACCAAGTCGGAGACGCCGGTCTCGCAGCTCTCGGGCGGTGAGAAGGCGCGCCTGCTGATGGGCCTCGCGGCCTTCAAGGGGCCGCATCTCCTGATCCTCGACGAGCCCACCAACCACCTCGATATCGAGAGCCGGCAGGCCCTGGTGGAAGCGATCAACGACTACGAGGGGGCGGTCATCCTGGTGAGCCACGACCGCTTCCTGGTGGAGGCCTGCGCCGACCGGCTCTGGCTCGTGGCGAACGGCAGCGTGAAGGCCTTCGACGGCGACATGGACGATTACCGCCGCTTCGTTCTCGCGGGTCCCGAACGCGAGGCGGAGAAAGGCGTGTCCGAGGCCGCCGGCGGAGTGAAGGCACTGGAGCGCCGCTCCAATGCCGACCGCCGCGTGGCTTTGGCTCCCCTGCGCAAGAAGCTGGAGGGCGTCGAGGCGCGGATGAAGAAGCTCGCCGACGCCATGACCAAGATCGACGCGGCGCTCGCCGACGGCACTGCCTTCCAGACCAATGCCGCCAAGGCCGGAGAACTCGCAAAGATGCGCTCCGACGCCGCCGCCGCGCTGGAGGCGGCCGAGGAGGAATGGCTGGAGCTCAGCGGCGAGATCGAGGGCGCGACGGCGTGATGCGTCCGGCGGCCGGGATCAACCGGCGCCGCCTCGCGTTTCCCGCACCCGATCCATCACGCGGACGACCCTATGCCCGACCTGATCCGGCGCGATCGATCCCTGCCCCTCGCCGCCAAGCTCGCGTTGCTACCTCTCGGTGCTGCCGGCGCGTGGATCGCCTATAGCCGTTTCGGGATCGACCACCACCAGACGCTCCACCCGGCCCTGCCCGGCCGGCATGAATGCCTCGAGACGCCGGCCGGTGGGATCGGCCTCTATGGGAGCGCGTCCGCGCCCGGCGTCCCGCTGCTGCTGATCCACTCGGTGAACGCGGCGGCCAATGCCTACGAGGTTCGCCCGCTCTACCGACACTACGCGGGGAGCCGTCCGGTCTACGCGCTCGACCTGCCGGGGTTCGGTTTTTCCGAGCGCAGCGACCGGGTCTACACCCCACGCCTGATGTCCGATGCGATCCGGGCCGTCACCGCCGAGATCCGACATCGGCATGGTGGCGGGGAGATCGATGCCGTCGCCCTCTCCCTATCTTGCGAGTATCTCGCCGCCGCCGCTCTCGAGGAACCGGGCGCCTATCACAGTATCGGCCTCGTCAGTCCGACCGGCTTCGATGCCCGTTTCGTCGGCCGGCACCGCGACCGGACGCGACACGGTGGGGCCGTCGCCCGCACCATGCTGAACGCCCCGCTCTGGGGGGAGCCGCTGTTCGATCTCCTGGTGAGCCGGCCGAGCATGCGCTTCTTCCTGGAAAAGACCTGGGGCTCGAAGGACATCGACGAGGGTCTGCTCGCCTACGACTACGCCTCCGCCCATCGTCCCGGCGCCCGGCATGCGCCGTTCTCGTTCCTGTCCGGGGCCTTGTTTCCCGATGCGCCGGGGCGGTTCTACGAGGCGCTCACCCTCCCGGTCTGGATGATCCACGGGGTGCGCGGGGATTTCGTCGATTACCGCCATGCCGACCGTGTCGCCGGCCGCCCGAACTGGACCGTCGACGTCCTGCCCACCGGGGCCTTCCCGCATTTCGAGGATATGTCGGCGGTGGCACGACGCTACGATGCGTTCCTGGCCGATCGCGTCGCATGAGGCCGGGGCTGGTCCGGCGCCGCGGGGCGGGTTACGTCGGGACCGACCCGTAACAGATCGCCCCGGTAAGCCGATGCCCGACCTGACCCTCGCCGCCGCCCAGACCATCGTCGCCACCGCCCTTAAGACGGCCCGCTCGCACAGCCTGAAGCCTCTCGCGGTGGTGGTCTACGATGCGCGTGGAGCCCTGAAGGCGCTGGGCGCCGAGGACGGGACGTCGCTGCGCCGCGCGGAGGTCGCCATGGGCAAGGCCAATGGCTGCCTGGCGCTCGGCCTCGGCGGGCGCGCGATCCACAAACGGGCAGAGGAGCAGGCCTATTTCGTGGCGGCCGTGAGCCATCTCGTCGGACCCGCCGCGCTGGTGCCGGTGCCGGGCGGTGTCCTGATCCGCGATGGCGAAGCGGTCATCGGTGCCGTCGGCATTTCGGGCGATACCTCCGACAACGACGAACTCTGCGCGCTCGCCGGGATCGAAGCCGCTGGATTCACCGCGCAGACCGGCGCCTGAGCGCCGCTATGCGCCCCGACCGCCGGGCCTGCCTCCTCGGTGGCGGTGCTCTGCTCGTGGCTGGAACAAGCTCGGCGCGCGCGACCGGCGGGCCGGTCTACCGGCGCGGTAACGATGCCGATCCGGAAACCCTCGATCCGCACAAATCCTCCACCGTCGCGGAGGCGCATATCCTGCGCGACCTCTACGAGGGGCTGCTGACCTACGACAATCACGGCGCCATCATCCCGGGTGCGGCGACGCATTGGACCGTCTCCGACGACGCCCTGACCTACACGTTTCATCTGCGCGAGGACGGGCGCTGGTCGAACGGCGATCCGGTCGTGGCGGCGGATTTCGTCTTCGGCCTGCGCCGGATCCTGCACCCCGCGACGGCGGCGAAATATGCCGAAGTGCTGTATCCGCTGAGGAACGCCCGCGCCGTGAACCAGGGCGAGGCTGCGCCGGAGAGCCTCGGCGTGACGGCGCCGGATGCGCGGACCCTCGTCATCACCCTCGACCGGCCGACGCCCTACCTCCTCGAACTCCTCACCCACCAGACCTCGCTGCCGGTGCATCCGCCCTCGATCTCGCGCTTCGGCGATGCCTTCACCCGGCCGGGCAACCTCGTCAGCAACGGTGCCTACGCCCTCGTCGATTGGGTGCCGAACGACCGTATCACGCTGACACGAAACCGTTTTTTCCATGCGGCGGCTGGCGTCTCGATCGAGACGGTGGCCTTCCTGCCGACCCCGGATCTCTCCAGCGCGGTCCGCCGCTACGCCGCCGGCGAGATCGAGTCCCTCGCCGACCTGCCGGGCGATCAGATGGCCTCGCTGAAGGCGCGGTTCGGTGGTCAGGTCGTCCTCGGTCCGTCGCTCGGGCTCTATGCCCTGGCCGCCAATATCCGGAAGCCCCCGTTCGACGACGTCCGGGTGCGACAGGCTTTGTCCCTTGTGATCGATCGTGAATTCCTGGCCGAGAGACTGTGGGGCGAGACCATGGCGCCGGCCTATTCCCTCTGCCCGCCGGGCCTCGACAATTACCGCACGCCGCCGGAACTCGCCGGGCGGAACGCCATGCCCATCGACCGTGAGGAGGAGGCACGGTCACTCCTCGCCGCGGCCGGCTTCGGGCCCGGCGGCAAGCCCCTCCGGGTCGAGTATCGCTTCAACAGCACCGACAACAACCGCAACACGGCGGTCGCTCTCACCGACATGTGGCGGGGCATCGGCGTCGAGACGCGCCTCGTCTATACCGATGCCAAGACCCATTTCGCCCATCTGCGCGACGGCGGCGATTTCGATGTCGCCCGCATGTCCTGGGTCGCCGATTACTCCGATCCGCAGAATTTCCTGTTCCTGCTGGAGACCGGCAATGACGGGCTCAACCCCGGTCGTTACAGCAATCCGGCCTATGACGGGCTGATGCGCGAGGCGGCCGCCGAGCGGGATCTCGCCAGGCGGGCCGACCTCCTGTTCCGGGCCGAGGCGATCATCCTGGAAGAGTTGCCGTGGATCCCGGTGCTTCACACCCGGTCGAAGGCACTGATCTCGGCCCGTCTCACCGGCTATCACCCGAACCCGCGCAACGCGTCGCCGACGCGTTTCCTGAAGCTCGACGCGTGACGGGCGGGATCCCGGCATGATCGGCTTCGTCCTGCGCCGCCTCGCCCAGGCGATCCCGACCCTGTTCCTCGTCGTCACCGGCAGCTTCTTCCTGATCCGCCTCGCCCCCGGTGGACCCTTCGACTTGGAGCGTCCGCTGCCGCCGGCGGCGATGCAGAATCTCGCCCGTGTCTACGGCCTCGACCAGCCCCTCATCGTCCAATACGGCCGCTACCTCGCCGCGCTGATCCAGGGCGATCTCGGCCCCTCCTTCTCGTTCCGCGACCTGACCGTGGCCGACCTGTTCGCACGTGGCCTGCCCGTCTCCATGACTCTCGGCGGCCTCGCCCTCCTTCTGTCCCTGAGCGTGGGAATCGGCCTAGGAGCCTGGGCGGCGTTCCGGCGCGGCGGATGGATCGACCGGGTCATCGGCCTTCTCGCCGGGCTGACCCTGGCGATCCCGACTTTCGTCGTGGCGCCCCTGCTCCAGATCGTGTTCGGCCTGAGCCTGCGCTGGTTGCCGGTGGGCAGCTGGGAGGGCGGCGCGCCCTCGCATCTGGTGCTTCCCGTGCTCACCCTCGCGCTGCCGCAGATCGGCGCCATCGCCCGGCTGACGCGGACGTCCCTCATCGAGACCCTGAACGCCCAGCCGGTCCGCACCATGCGCGCCATGGGCCTGCCGCCCCGACGCGTCGCCCGCCATGCCCTGCGCGGGGCGCTGCTGCCCGTGGTCGCGATCCTCGGGCCCGTGGCGGCCGGGCTGCTGACGGGGTCGGTGGTGGTGGAGACGATCTTCGGCTTGCCCGGGATCGGGCGGGCCTTCGTCGATGGGGCGCTCAACCGCGACTACACCCTGGTGATGGGTACCGTGATCCTCGTGGGGTTGTTCGTCACCCTGCTCAACATCGTCGCCGACATCGCCTGTGCGCTCCTCGATCCGCGCCTGAGGCACGGGCGATGAGCCGCGCCTGGACCCGGTTCGCCCGCAACCGCGGCGCCCTCGCCGCCTCCCTGATCCTCGTCGCGATGATGCTCGCCTGCCTCGTCGGACCGTTCCTCACCGGCCACGAACCCGGGCGGATCTATCCCGATCTCGTCCGCATCGCGCCCGGCCTCGCCGCTCATCCCGAGCCCGGGGAGGTCGCTCCGGCACTGACCCGCCTCGCTTTCCGCATGCGGGTCTCGGTCTCGGACGTCACCGTCTCGGGCGGCCGCGTCCGCATGGTGGTGTCTGACCCGGCCAGGCCCGTCGACGAGCGCGTCCTCGCCTATCTCCCCCGGTCCGATCTGTTCGGCGCCCCCCGCATCGTCGAGCGCCTCGACGAGGGTCGCCGCCTCGTCGTCGAGGCGCCGCTCGGCCGCCTGCGCTTCCTCATGGGAACCGACATGCTGGGGCGGGACCTCCTCACCCGCAGCCTCGTCGCCGGGCGGGTCTCGCTCCTCATCGGTGGCGTCGCCACCGCCGTGGCGCTGCTCATCGGGATCGCCTACGGCGCGGCGGCCGGCTACCTCGGCGGCGTGGCCGACGCGGTGATGATGCGCATCGTCGACATCCTCTACGCCCTGCCCTTCGTCTTCTTCGTCATCATGCTGCTGGTGTTCTTCCGCTCCGGATTGGGGCTGATCCTGGTGGCGATCGGCGCGGTGGAATGGCTCGACATGGCCCGCCTCGTGCGTGCCCAGACCCTGTCGCTACGCGCCCGGGACTTCGTGCGTGCGGCCGAGGCGCTCGGGCTTTCGACGCCGGCCATCCTCTGGCGCCATATCGTCCCGAACACCCTCGGTCCCGTCACCGTGGCGGCGACCCTACTGGTGCCCAAGGTGATCCTGCTGGAGAGCTTCCTGTCGTTCCTCGGCCTCGGGGTGCAGGAGCCGGCCACCAGTTGGGGGGCGCTGATCGCGGACGGCGCGCGCACCCTCGAATCCGCCCCGTGGATGCTCGCCGGCCCCGCCGCCTTTCTCGTCCTGACCCTCATCGCCCTCAACACGATCGGCGACGGTCTCGCCGATGCCCTCGACCCGCGCCTTTCGGAGACCTGACGGTCCGGTCGAGAGCGCGCGAGCGTCCCTCGGCCGCCGCAGGCGGAAGCCCCGCGACGCGCGCCGGCAGGAGGCACGCTGGCAGTAGGGTGGCCGACCCGTCGACGAACGGGGCTACGCGACCGAACGCAGATCGTCGATGTCGATCTCGAACGTATGCACGCAGTTGCGGCCGCGGGATTTCGCCTCGTAGAGGGCGCGGTCCGCGCGCTCGATGATGCGGTCGATGTCCGTGTCGAATTTCTCCGCCTCGGCGATGCCGATGCTGATCGTCGCCAGGAGGCGATCGTTGTCGGCCTCGAACACCGTGCTGGCCACGGTCTGTCGGATACGCTCCGCGATGATCGCGGCACCGGCGGCATTGTTGTCGTTGAGGAGAACCACGAACTCCTCGCCCCCGAACCGCGCCACCTTGTCCGTGGTCCTGATCGTATCGTTGATGATGGTGCCGACCTTGCGGATCACCACATCCCCCGCCGGGTGGCCGTAACGGTCGTTCACCCGCTTGAAATGATCGATGTCGATCATCAGCACCGAGAGGGGGCGCTGATAGCGTCTGAAATCGCCGAGGGCGTCCTTCGCGAGGGGCAGGAACGCGCGCCGGTTCAGCAGGCCCGTGAGGGCGTCCCTGTTCGCGATCAGCTTCATGGCCTGAAGATCGGCGCCGATGCGCTCGATCCTGTCCTGGGCGGCTCGGACGGCCCGCGACGCTTCGAGTTCCACGTCGCGTGCATCGGCTTCGGCGGTGCCGATCCGTCGCAACAGGGACCTGACCGCGGCGGACAGGCGCAACACTTCGTGGGAGCCCTGGACGCGCTCCGTCATCGTCGCATTTCGCTCGCGGCCGATCCGGTCGACCGCATCCGTGAGACGCGCCAGCGGGCGGCTGAGGCGCGTCACCACGAGGAAAATGCCGAGCGTGCCGAGTGCACCCGCGCCGAGGCCGACCAGGGTGATGAGAACGGTCAGCCTGTGGGCACCCGCGAGGGCCGTCTGCACCGGCTGGAGGGCCACGACGATCCATCCGAGGCCCGCATAATCGCCCCGCCCCCTCGTCGCCGAGACGGCCGCGAACTGGTCTCCGCCGGGGCCGCGCGCGATGAAATGGCCGGCGGCGAGATCGGCAGGCGAATACGGATGGGTGCCGAGCGCCGGTCCCATGAGGACGCGGCCGGTCCGGTCGAGGACGATGACCTCCTCCTTCAGTTCGGGGCGGCGGGAGGACAGGACCTCCCGGCGCACCCCGTCGGCCCAGCTCCAGCTGAGATGACTACCCAGGACGCCGATGGTCCGGCCCGACGCGTCGATGACGGGCGATGCGAGATCGACGAACCGGAAGGGCGTTCCGTCGGCATTGGGTTTGAGCAAAGTCTGCAGCAGGGCCGCGAGATGGACATCCTCGGCCGCCGCGCCCTTGATTCCATCGATGAACCAAGGACGCTGGCCGACATTCGCACCTTCCAGGATACCGCCGGTCGCAGCCCGAACCTTTCCGGTCTCGTCCGCAAAGCCGATCCAGGCATAATCCGGGAAGGTCTTCTGCATCGATTGCAGGACGTTGCGGAGACTCCCGGTATTCTCCATCCAGTGAGGCTGCAGCGGATCGAGCGCGGCCACGTTGCGGATCTCGCGCAGGCGTTCCGCCATGTCCTGGTCCAGACGATCGGCAACGGAGCGTGCGACCTGCAGCAGCGCGTTCTCGGCCATGTCGGTGGCCTGCGCGCGCGCCAGCAAGGCGGATCCCAGCGTGACCGCGGCCACGATCGTGAGGCCGACCGCCCCGGTGACGAGGCTGATCTGATGCCGCAGCGAGATCTTGTTGGCGAGCCGTTCCAGCATCGTTACCGATCCTTTAATCAGACCGGACCTTGCAGCCCACGGGCTTGCGAGACCGTCAACCGGTAGAGTCAATTTTTCCTGTAAAATGCAACTTCCGTCAGTGACCGGACAGTGCCGCGTCGCGTGGTCGAACGACAATCCGCGCTCGCCCCTCGTATCGGTCCTCAACCCGTTCGTAGGTGTCGAGATCTTAAGCGAGATAACGGAGCGAGGTCTTTGAATGATATCTTTGCGGTCGGGAGCCGATAGTGCCGATCGGCAAATGACAACGATGATTCTTGTTGTGTGAATCATCGCGACAACCATGATCGGTCTTGTCACGATGGGCTGCCGGCCGGGTCGTCATTGGGCAGGCAGGAGCCCGGGATAGACCACCCGCACGGCACGCCGTTCCGCCGGGATGTCGGCCGCCGGGCGATCCTTCGCCACTGTGCCGGTGCTTCCCGTCATCGTCACGTCGGCGGGGCGAAGGCGCCAGCGCTCGGCGCCGCTCGGCTGGCTGCGCGAGATCTCCGTGGCGCGTAGGGACGTCGGCACGATCGCGACGGCCGTAAGGGCCGTGGTGGCGAGAATGACGGAGAGAAGGCGGGAATACATCGGAGGCGGCACCCGGAGACGAGTACCGTGAGTGAAGCGTGAACAGGTAAAGACGCCGACGGAACCGCGACGCTTGGCCGTTCATTGCCAACAGCAATCGTATCCGGTGGTTAACGAGGCGTCGATGACGAGTATGGTCGAAGCAAAGTCGGGCTCTCCCGCGCCCGAGCGGGTTCCGATGGGCACGGTGATCGACACCGATATTTCCGCTCGTCTCGACCGTTTGCCCTGGGGACGCTTCCACGTTCTCGTCATCGTGGCGCTCGGCATCACCTGGGTGCTCGACGGCCTCGAAGTCACGCTGGCTGGCTCGCTCGTAGGCGCCCTGCGGGCCGAGCCCATGAGCTTCACCGAGTTCGATATCGGTCTGGCGGCGAGTTCCTATCTCGTCGGTGCCGTCGTCGGGGCCCTGGGCTTCGGCTGGCTCACCGACCGGATCGGCCGCAAGAAGCTGTTCTTCATCACGCTGGCCCTGTACCTCGCCGCCACCGCGGCCACCGGCCTGTCCTGGGACATCTACAGCTTCTGTATCTTCCGGTTCCTCACCGGCGCGGGCATCGGCGGCGAATACACCGCCATCAACTCCACCATCCAGGAACTCGTCCCGGCCCGCGTGCGCGGCTGGACCGACCTCGTCATCAACGGTTCGTTCTGGATCGGGGCGGCCTTGGGCTCCTTCCTCTCCATCGCGGTCTTGCGCCCCGGCATGATCGACCCGGCCTGGGGCTGGCGCATCGCCTTCTTCGTCGGCGGCGGTATCGGCCTCGTGATCCTGCTGCTGCGGACATGGATCCCCGAGAGCCCGCGCTGGCTCGCCACCCACGGCTACGTCGCCGAGGCGGACCGGGTCGTCACCAGCATCGAGAAGCGCTTCATCGACGAGGGCATCACCCTTCCGCCGGTGGACGAATCCAAGCGGATGAAGCTGAGGACGCGCAGCCACACGCCGTTGAAGGAAGTCTTCGGCACCATGCTGGTCGGCTACCGCAAGCAGACCCTGGTGGGCCTCGCCCTGATGATCGCGCAGGCCTTCTTCTACAACGCGCTGTTCTTCACCTACGCCCTCGTGCTCCAGCGCTTCTACGGAGTGCCGGGCGACCATGTCGGCTGGTACCTGCTGCCCTTCGCGCTCGGATCGTTCCTCGGGCCGCTGCTCCTCGGCCGGCTGTTCGACACGATCGGCCGCCGCCAGATGATCGCCTTCACCTACGGCATCTCGGCGGTGCTGCTCGCCATCACCGGCTACCTGTTCAAGATCGAGGTGTTCGGTCCCGTCGGCCAGACGGCGGCCTGGATGGTGGTGTTCTTCTTCGCCTCCGCCGCCGCGAGCGCCGCCTATCTCACCGTCGCCGAGACTTTCCCGCTGGAGATCCGGGCGCTCGCCATCGCGGTGTTCTATGCGCTCGGCACCGGCATCGGCGGCGTCTCCGGCCCGCTCCTGTTCGGCGCCCTGGTCGAGACGGGGTCCCGCGACAACGTGCTGATCGGCTATGGCATCGGTGCGGCTCTCATGCTGATCGCCGCCATCGTCGGCGGAGTCTGGGGCACGGCCGCAGAGGGCAAGTCCCTGGAGGATGTCTCGAAACCGCTGGCGGCGGCCTGATAGCCGGCCGGTTCCGAGGCGCTCCCAAGTGACTCAGAACCGCTCGACCCAGGGACGCAGCGCGATCTCGGAGGTCCAGGCGCTGCGGTCCTGGCGCAGGACGTCCCAATAGGCCGAGGCGATGGCATCGGGATCGAGCAGGCTGTCGGGCGCGTCCGCCGGCTCCGGGCGGGACGCGCTGCGGATTCCGCCGTCGATGACGAAATGGGCGACATGGATGCCCTTCGGCTGGAGCTCCCGCGCCAGGCTCTGCGACAGGCCGCGCAGGGCGAACTTGCCCATGGCGAAGGCGGAGGACTCGGCGTAGCCCTTCACGCTGGCCGAGGCTCCGGTGAGCAGGATAGCCCCGTGGCGCCCCGGCAGCATGCGTCGCGCGGCGGCCTGGGCGACGAGGAAACCGCCGAAGGCCGAGACCATCACGGACTGACGCACCGCGTCCGGGTCGAGATCGGCGATGGGCCCACGCAGCCTTCCGCTAGCATTGTAGACCACCACGTCGGGCGGGCCCTCGAGCGCCGGCTCCATCAGGGCGAACAAAGCCTCCACCTCGGCCGGATCGGCGGCATCGCAGGCATGGATGGCTGCCCCCGTCTCGGCCGCCAGCCCTTCGAGTTTCCCGACGCTGCGCGAGGCGAGGCCGACCCGCAGGCCTTCACCGGCGAAACGCCGGGCCAGCGAGGCGCTCAGGCCCTCTCCGGCCCCGACGATGAGGGCACGCCGATAGGTCGCGATCATGGGGTATCTCCGGGACGCAGGATTCGGATGCCCGCCGTTTGTACGATGGGCAAGGCGTCTCGCGTCAGCCCTCCCGCCTGTCGCGAAAGAAGTCGCGCAGGAGCGTGGCGGCTTCCGCCTCGCGCAAGCCGCCATAGACGTCCGGCACGTGGTGGCAGGTGGGCTGGTTGAAGACCCGGGGCCCGTGCTCGACCCCGCCGCCCTTCGGGTCGAGGGCCGCGAAATAGACCCGGCGAATCCGCGCGAACGAGATGGCGCCCGCACACATCGGGCAGGGCTCCAGGGTGACGTAGAGGTCGCAGCCGATGAGGCGCTCGTCGTCGATGGCGGCGCAGGCGGCGCGGATCGCCAGGATTTCCGCATGGGCGGTGGGATCGCGAAGCGCCCGTGGGCGATTGTGGGCGACGCTGAGGACGAGGCCGTCCCGCACGATTACGGCGCCGACCGGCACTTCGCCCTCCCCGGCCGCGCGGCGGGCGGCGTCGAAAGCGAGGCTCAACGGGTCGGTCGCGGCCTTCGAGGAAATGGGCGCAGTCACGATCGTCGAGCCCAAGCCTTTGTATTCGTTGAAAGAAGGAAACGGTCGAGATCCCGTGATCCGGCCCGGCAGGAACATCGCTGAGGCTGAGCCGTTTCATCTCCAACGCGGCTAGGCCGCAGGATCTTATCAGGAGCAGACGATGAGCAGCACCACTGACAAGATCAAGGGGCTCGCCAACGAGGCGGTCGGTAACGTGAAGCAGGGCATCGGCAATGCCACGGATAACGACAAGCTCAAGGCCGAAGGCAAGGCCCAGGAATTGAAGGGCGATGCCCAGAAGACCGTCGGCGACGCCAAGGACGGCGTCAAGAACGCTGCCGACACGGTGAAGAGCAAGCTCTGAACCTCGGCATCGAGCCCGACTGGATGAGGAACGAAGGCAGCCGAAAGGCTGCCTTTTTCATGACCGGCCGCAATGCCCCCTTGCGCGATGGGCAGGCCGCCCCACGCGCAATCGCTCGCAACCTTGCCTCCGCTCTGTTATGGGGCTCGGATGAGCGACAAGACAGACGAACAGACGGGCGGGTCCGAGGACGCGCCCGAGACCAACAGCGTTTCCGGCGAAGCCTGGACCCCGGCGACCGATGCGGGCGTGCCCGGCCCCTCGGCCGAGGAGCAGCCGAAGCCCCGCCGGGCCGCCGCGCCCGCCAGGGGAGGAGACGCTCCCCTGCGCCGCAAGGCCGCCCTGCCGAGGCCTGCGGCCAAGGCCGGGGACGATGCCGCCGCCGGTGATTCCGATTCGGCGACGCCCGAGGGCGACCGTATCGCCAAGGCGATCGCGCGTGCCGGCATCGCCTCCCGCCGCGACGTCGAGGTGATGATCGCCGAGGGCCGCGTCACCCTCAACGGCAAGGTGCTGACCTCGCCCGCGATCAACGTGACGGATGCGGACGAGATCACCGTCGACGGCGAGCCCCTGCCCGCCCGCGAGCGGACCCGGCTGTGGATCTATCACAAGCCGCGGGGCCTCGTGACCACGGCGCGCGATCCGGAAGGGCGCCAGACCGTCTTCGAGGCCCTGCCCGAGGATCTGCCGCGCGTCGTCGCCATCGGCCGCCTCGACATCAACACCGAAGGCTTGCTGCTTCTCACCAACGATGGCGGCCTCGCCAAGGTGATCGCCCATCCCGATACCGGATGGCTGCGGCGCTACCGCGTCCGCGCGCATGGCGACACGAATCAGGCCGAGCTCGACAAGCTGCGCAAGGGCGTCACCATCGACGGCATGGATTACGGCCCGGTGGACGCGGTCCTCGACCGGTCCTCGGGCGACAACCTCTGGCTGACGCTGGGCCTGCGCGAGGGCAAGAACCGCGAGGTCAAGCGCATCCTCGAACATCTGGGTCTGGCGGTGAACCGGCTCATCCGCCTCTCCTTCGGCCCGTTCCAACTCGGTGACCTCGAAGTCGGTCTGGTGGAAGAGATCCGCACCAAGGTGCTCAAGGAGCAGCTGGGCCCGACCCTCGCGGATCAGGCCG
The DNA here is from genome assembly GCF_017355285.1 of Methylobacterium sp. SD274. NCBI lineage: Bacteria > Pseudomonadati > Pseudomonadota > Alphaproteobacteria > Hyphomicrobiales > Methylobacteriaceae > Methylobacterium > Methylobacterium sp. SD274. Next base: position 86,575 of record NZ_JADIJP010000009.1, read on the forward strand.
GCGTCGATTTCACCAGCCCCAACCGTGAGCCCATCGCCCCGTTCGGCTCGCCGAAACCCGCGCAGCAGCAGGCGAAACAGCCCGCCCGCAGCGCCTCGGCGGCCGCGGCGCGAAGCGCAGGGCGCAGCTATGACGACGCCCCGCGCGGTTATGAGCGCGGCGGTGACCGTGATCGCGGCGGCGACCGCCCCCTGCGCAAGCCCGCCGAACCCGCACGGGTCCCCACCGGCGGCAACAGTGCCGGCCCCCGGCGCTCGGTCTGGCGCGCGGACGAGGCCGCACCGCAGGAGGACGGCCCGCGCCGGGTCAAGATCCCCCGCCGTGGCGCCGATCCCAAGGCGGAGCGTGAGGCATCCGCCGCTCGCGGCCGCGAGCGCGTGGGCGCGATCAACACCGGCGAGCGTCGTGTCCTGGTGGAGCGTCTGAAGGCGAGCCCGCAGGAGCCGGCTCCCGAGCCGCATCGCCGTGATCGCGGTGCACGGCGTGACGAGACGGGCGCCGCCGAGCGTCCGGTCCGGACGCTGCGCCAATCCGATGCCAAGGCGGCCCGCCGCGAGGAGGCCGATGCCCGGCCGCCGCAGCGCCGGTTCGACGGCGATGCAAGACCTCCGCGAAGCGACGCAAGGCCTCCGCGAAGCGATGCAAGACCGCCGCGCAGCGATTCCAGACCCCCGCGCCGAGACGATGCTCCGCGCAGCGGCGGGTTCGGACGGCAGGACGGTGCCGAGCGGCGCGGTCCGCCGCGTGGCGGCGACGAGCGCCCCCGCAGCTTCAAGCCCCGCGATGGCGGCGGCTTCAACGACCGCGCGGAACGCCCGGCCTTCAATCGCGGCGAGCCGCGCGGGGACAGGCCGGCGGGATTCCGCAGCGAGAAGCCGGCCTTCAATCGTGGCGGAGACGATCGTCCCGGTGCCGGCCGGCCGGGCGGCTTCAAGGGAGCGGGCTTCAAGGGCCGCTCCGACGACCGCCAGGGCGGCGACCGTGACATCGGCGCCGAACGCTCGGGCGCCGATCGTGGCGGCTTCCGACCGGGCGGCAAGCCCGGTGGGTTCGGGAAGCCGGGCGGGTTCGGCAAGCCCGGCGCATCGGGCAAACCCGCCGGGGCCGGAAGGCCGGGCGGGTTCAAGGCGGGCGGTTCCTCCCGTCCCGGCGGTTCGGCCAAGCCCGGCGGCTTCGGCAATCGCGGCGGCGGCGCGGGCGGCAAGCCCGGTGGCGGGGGCGGACGTCCGCCCCGTGGCGGCTCGCGGTGAGGATCGTCGGCGGCGACCTGCGTGGACGCCGCCTCGCCACCCCGAAATCGGACGCGATCCGGCCCACCTCGGATCGCCTGCGCGAGGCGCTCTTCAACGTCCTCGCCCATGCCTATGACGACGCGGTGGCCGGCGCGCGGGTTCTCGATCTCTTCGCCGGAACCGGGGCGCTGAGCTTCGAGGCCCTGTCCCGCGAGGCGAGCTACGCCCTCCTGGTGGACGAGGGCGCCGAAGCGCGCGGTCTGATCCGCGAGAACATCGATGCGTTGGGCTGCGCCGGCAAGACGCGGCTGTTCCGCCGCGATGCCACCAAGCTCGGTCCGGCCGGCACCAGCGGGACCTTCACCCTCGTCTTCTGCGATCCCCCCTACAACAGGGACCTCGCGCCGGCCGCTCTCGCCAGCGCGTCCCATGGCGGGTGGCTCGCCCCCGGCGCCCTCGTGGTGGTGGAGGAGGCCGCCGGCGCCAACGTCGCGCTGCCGCCGGGCTTCACAGAGCTCGAACGACGGATCTACGGAGACACCGCCCTGGCCTTCGCGCGCTTCCAGGCCTGACGCGTCGACCCTGCGACCCCGGCGCGCGCCGGGAACCCCGGGGCATCGCCGCCGCGTTGCTCCGCCATGGTCCTCGAAGACGTCACACGCGATCCCCTGACGGCCGAGCCGGCGAAGGCCGGGCCGGTAGGGACTTCGCGTGACGCGCGCCTGTGGAGGCCGCGCCGTGTCCTGGTGACGCCGGCGGCCCTGGACCATGCCCATGGCCGCGCGATGCTGGCGCGGGCCGAGACGCTCGGTCTCCCGGTGGAGCGTCTGAAAAGCAACCGTCTCACGGGACTGCGCGACGAGGATCCGCGCCGGGCCTATCGCGAGGCGAAGGCGACCCTCGCCATCGTGGTGGCGCCCCCGACCAAGCTGAAGCTGCAGCCGATCCCGCCCAGTGCCGACTGGCGCTTCGATCTCGCGGAGGGCTGCCCGGCCCATTGCCAGTATTGCTACCTCGCCGGCTCCCTGTCCGGCCCTCCGGTGACGCGGGCCTATGCCAATCTCGACGCGATCCTCGGGAATCTGCCGGCCTATCTCGGTGAGGGCAGCGTCACCTTGGCCCAGGCCGGCCGGGTCGAGGAGGGCACTACCTTCGAGGCCTCCTGCTACACCGACCCCCTCGGGATCGAGCACCTGACCGGCTCGCTCTCGGCGGCGATCACGCATTTCGGCGCCTGGGACGCGGCGGTGCAATTGCGCTTCACGACGAAATTCGCCGCCGTCGAGCCGCTTCTGGCCCTGCCCCATCGGGGCCGGACCCGCGTGCGGTTCTCCCTCAACGCGCGTCCCGCCGCGCGCTACGAGGGCGGCACCGCCAGTCTCGACGCCCGCCTGCAGGCGCTCGGCGCCATGGCCCGCGCCGGCTACCCGGTGGGTCTCACCATCGCGCCGATCATCGCCGTTCCCGATTGGCCGGACGCCTATGAGGGGCTCCTGCGGGAGGTGGCGGAGGCGCTGTCCGGCGTGTCGAACCCCGACCTCACCGTGGAGCTCATCACGCACCGGTTCACGCCAGGGTCGAAGGACGTGCTCCAGGGCTGGTATCCCGGCTCCGACCTACCGATGCGGGAGGACGAGCGCAGTCGCAAGCTCACCAAGTTCGGCTCGGTGAAATACGTCTATCCCCGCGATCTGATGCGGACCATGCGGGAGACGATCACCGCCGCCGTCGCGCGCGAACTGCCCTTCGCGCGGGTCCTCTACTGGACCTGATCGGCCGGTCTTCCCGCTGTCACGCCCGTCGAACGCCCCGGTCTCAAGCCGGGTCCGTCTCGCCGCCGGCATCGAAACGGGTCCGCGCGGCCTGGATCGTGGGCAGGTTCGCGAAGGCCCAGGAGCCGAGTGCCTGGACAGGTACCTGAAGCGAGCGGCCGAGCTCGGTGAGTTCGTAATCCACCCGGGGCGGGATCGTCGGCGTGACCGTGCGCGAAACGAGGCCGTCCCGCTCCAGGCCGCGCAGGGTGAAGGTGAGCATCCGTTGCGAGATGCCGCCGATGATCCGCTTCAACTCGTTGAAGCGCCGGGGCCCGTCCGTGAGCGTCATCACCACGAGGATGCTCCATTTGTCTCCGACCCGCGCCAGCACCGTACCGACCACCCGGCAATCGCCGGGGCGGTGGGAGGCCTGTGCCTCGGTTACCTCCATGTGTCCGGGTTCCACGAATGTGCCTCCTTGCGCGAGCGCCACTCCGGTACTCTATAGCGCCTCGGTATATTTCTGATACCGAGGATCGAACATGAACCTTCTGCACATCGACAGCAGCATCCTGGGCGAGCATTCCGTCAGCCGCGCGGTCTCGGCCGCCATCGTCGCCCGCCTCCGCGCGGGGGCAGCGGACCTCGAGACGACCTATCGCGATCTGGCCGCCACGCCGATCCCCCACCTCTCGGGCGCTTACCTCGCGGGCCATCAACCGAACGCGACCAACACGCCCGACATCCAGAACGACGTCGCACTCGGGCGCGCGGTGCTGGCGGAGTTCCTGGCTGCCGATATCGTGGTGATCGGCGCGCCGCTCTACAATTTCACGATCTCGACCCAGCTCAAGGCCTGGATCGACCGCATCCTCGTGGCCGGCCAGACCTTCAAATACACCGAGAGCGGCGCCGTCGGCCTCGTGCCCGAGAAACGCATCATCGTCGCCGTGTCGCGCGGCGGCCTTTACAGTGCTGGGTCGCCGACGGCTTCGGCGGAGCATGCCGAGACCTATCTGCGGGTCGTCCTCGGCTTCATCGGCGTGACCAACCCGGAATTCATCATCGCCGAGGGGATCGCCCTCGGTCCCGAAGCCCGCGAGAAGGCCCTCGGCGGGGCGCTCGACGCGGCTTCCGCCCTGCCGACCGCCTGAGGACCGACGAACCGGCGCCGCTCCCTAGAGCTGCGCCCGACCACGTTGGGCCGGGGCACGTTGGGCCGGGGCACATCTCCAGGCCTTTGTTTTGCCGCGCTCTTTTTCGCCGAACCGGCATCCACTTCGGCGGAGAGCGCTCTAGCGCCGGCCGAACAGCCGCTCGATATCCTGGAGCTTCAGTTCCACGAAGGTCGGGCGGCCGTGGTTGCAGGTGCCGGCGAACGGGGTGGCCTCCATCTCGCGCAGGAGCGCGTTCATCTCCTCGGGGCGCAGGCGCCGGCCGGCGCGGACCGAGCCGTGACAGCTGATGCGCGAGAGGATCGCGTCGAGGCGCCGCCCGAGCGGGCCACCCTCGGTAGCGTCGGCGCTGCCCTCCTCCAGCCCGCTTGCGTCGAGGGCGTCGAGGACGTCCTCCAGCAGGCGGCGGGTGGATGCACCGGCCAGCGCCGTCGGCATTTCACGCACCAGGACCGCACCGGTGCCGAACGCCTCCAGGGTGAGGCCGAGCCGGTCGAGGTCGGGTGCGGCGGCGACGAGGCGCTCCGCGTCCTGCGGCGCCATCTCCACCACGTCCGGGATCAGGAGGCCCTGGCGGGCGATGCCGCCGGCGGCGCGCTCGCGCTTCAGCCGCTCGTAGACGAGGCGCTCATGGGCCGCGTGCTGATCGACGAGGACGATCCCGTCGCGAGTCTGGGCGACGATGTAGGTCTCGTGGAGCTGGGCGCGGGCGGCACCCAGCGGGTGATCGTCCGGCAGGGGCTCCACCTCCGGCTCGCGCATATCGGCGCCGGGCGGCGCGAGATCGCCGGAGAACAGCGCCTGCCCGGCTTCCTCGAACCCTGCGTCCTCGAACCCTGCCCCGGACCGATCGAACGCCGCCTGCGGAGCCTCGAACAGACCTCCGCGCGCACCGAAGGACGCTGCCGGCGCGAGGCCGGCGGGCGCGCCGAACGAGGGCAGCCCCGGCGGAAGCGGCGCCCTGCCCGACCAGACGCCACGTCCAGAATGTGCGCTCATTGCAGGCCGCATCGTCGATGAGGGATGGCCCGGACGCAGGGCGTCCAGGGTGCGGGCGGCCCCCGTGCTGGCGTTGCGCGCTCCGACCTGCCGCAGGGCCTCGTGAATGGCGCTGACGATGAGGGCGCGCACGAGGCCCGGCTCGCGGAAGCGCACCTCCGTCTTGGCGGGATGGACGTTCACGTCGACGAGGGCGGGATCGCAGGTGATGGCAAGGCCGAGCACCGGATGACGGTCCGAACTCATCGTGTCGGCATAGGCCCCGCGCACGGCGCCCAGCAGCAGGCGGTCGCGCACCGGGCGGCCGTTGACCGTGAAGTGGATCTGGTTGCCCGCGCCGCGATGGTAGCTCGGCAGGCCGATATGGCCGGACAGGGCGAAGCCTTCCCGCGCCATGTGGAGGGGGGCGGAACTCGCGCCGAAATCCGGCCCCAGCACCGCCGTGAGCCGGCGCAGGTCGGCGTCGTCGCCGGTCTCGGCGGCGAAGATCAGGGGGCTGCCGCTCTCGGAGCGGAGGGCGAAGCGGATCCGCGGTTGCGCCACGGCGAGACGCCGCAACCCATCGGCGATGGCCAGCGCCTCGGCGCGGTCGGATTTCAGGAATTTCAGCCGTGCCGGCGTCGCCGAGAATAGGTCCGTCACCTCGATCCGCGTGCCGCGCGGGCTCGGTGCGGGGCGGACCTCGCCCTTGATCCCGGCATCGACCACCAGGGTCGATCCGCTCTCGGCTTCGGCGGTGCGGCTGGTGAGGGAGAGGCGGGCCACAGCCCCGATGGAGGGCAGCGCCTCGCCGCGAAAGCCGAGGGAATCGATGCGGGTCAGGTCGCCGCCGGGGAGTTTCGAGGTGGCGTGGCGCTCCACCGCGAGGGCGAGATCGTCGGCACTCATGCCGGCGCCGTCATCCACCACACGGATCAGCCGGCGGCCCCCCGCCTCGATCGTCACCTCGATGCTGGTCGCGCCCGCATCGATGGCGTTCTCCACCAGTTCCTTCACGGCGGAGGCCGGGCGCTCCACCACCTCGCCCGCGGCGATGCGGTCCACGAGGATCGGGTCGAGGCGGCGGACGGGGCGGAGTACGGGTGGCATTCCCCCGACCATAGGCGAGCGCGCCGCCGCCTCAAAGCGCTGCCCGCGTCATCGCGGTGGGAAGGACGCGGTCAAAAGAAGGGAAAGGCGAGGCCCTGACCGGCCTGGACCCAGGCGATTGCGATGACAATGCAGAGGAGGCAGGCCGCCAGCGTCACGAGCATCCGTCGCCTCGGCAAGCCGAGGGCGATGAAGCCGGCGGCTGCGAGCGGCACGATCTGTTCCCCATGCATGCCAAGGAAATGGGCGACCCTCAGATCGCCGCCCGCCTGGTTCCAGCCGAGCAGGGGCAGGCTCGCACCGGTCGGGCCGACCGCATGGCCGTGGTTGACGCTGAGGGCGATGCCGGTGGCAGCCCCGAGGATCACCGTCGTCGCAAGGCCGAGAATGACGGCCAGGCGCAGGCTCGGCTCGAGGCCGGGACGTGGCCGGACCGCCACCGCGATGGCCAGGGGAATCTTGGCAGCGAGCAGGGTCAGCGCCATGATCCCCATCAGGGCGTAGAGGGACGCGTGAAGCGGATCGCCGTCGTTGAAATGCGAGGCCTCGGCCCGCGCCGCCTGCAGGGTGATGTAGGCGAGCTCGAACCCGCCCGCGACGATGAGCAGGAACCGGCCGGAGCGCAATGAGCCGGAACGGCGCCGATCCGGCCGGACGTAACCGGTGAACCAGGCGAAGGTCAGGGCGTATAGACCGACCGAAACGAAGAACTTCGCGGGCTTCGCCCAGACAAAGCCGCCATCGATGAGCCTCCCATCGACAAGGGGGAGTGCCAGGGTGACGGCGCCGGTCAGCAGACAGGCGAGGCCGAAGGCGGTGAGGACGGGATCGTCCGCCCGAAGCCGGGCGAGTGCCGTGGGGTGGGGAGCGTCTCCGCCGAGGGTGAAGGTGGTCATGTCCGGGTCTCCAGGCCGAGCCTGCCGGTGCTGAATCCGATGACGAGGGCGAGGAGCAATCCCGCCGGGCCGACTAGGAAGGTGAGGACGAGGCAGGGCAGGAGCAGCAGCGGCGAGATCCCCGCCCCGATCCCGGCGCGAGCGATCCAAGTCCCGACGAAGAGGTCGAAGGCGAGATAATGGATCCAGCCGGCGGTGAGTGCATGATCGTCCGCGAACAGGGCGCGGACCGCCTCGATGGAGTCGAAGCCGCCTTTCGCTCCCCCGGCCAACCCTGCCGCCAGGGCGCCGAGATAGGCCACCGCCAGGAATGCCGGCAGGACGAGGCCGGTGCCGATCCAGGCAGCCCTTCGGAGACGGGGAGCGAACAACGCGATGGCGAGGGCGATCCAGCCCAACAGGGCGATCGTGCTGCAGAGGGAGAACAGGCTGGCTGCGGGGATCACGTCTTGCCCATCCTTATCTTGACATCGTATAGATCGAGCATGAGCGCGCATCTTGACACTGTCAAGTCGTCGAAGGACGTCGGGACGACCGAGGCGGCTGTCTACCATCACGGCGATCTGCGGGCTGCCCTGATCCAGGCGACGACGGCCATCCTGCGAGAGCGCGGGATCGATGGATTTTCCCTGAGGGAGGCGGCACGACGCGCGGGCGTTTCGCCGGCGGCCCCGCAGCATCATTTCGGCGACGCGCGCGGATTACTCACCGCCGTGGCGACGGAGGGGTTCCGGATGCTGGGCGACGCGCTGGCCGCTGCCGATTCCACCGCGACCGATCGCGACGGGCGCATCCGTGGCCAGGGCCGCGCCTATATCGGCTTCGCCCTCGACCATCCGGCCGAGTTCGACACGATGTGGCGCTGTGCGCGGATCGACACCGGCAATGCCGCTTACGCTTCTGCGGCCGGGCGCGCCTTCGGGCTCCTGAAAGCGGCGGTGGCCGGAACCCCTTTTGAGGATGGCGGACGACCGGCGGTCTCCAATCATACCGACCCGGACCCGAAGGCCGTCGCCTGCTGGTCCCTGGTCCATGGTCTTGCTCGGCTCGCCCTCGACGGAGCGCTGGGGCCGGCCGAGGCGGCACGCAGCGCAGTCGATGCGATGCTGGAGCCTATCCTCGACTGCCTGACGGTGTGATGCCGGGACGACCCAGCTCGGTTCCCGCTCTCACCCCAAGACTCTAATGGGTCACACATCTGCTCGACATCCGTTCCCTTGATCCAGGCGGGTTCGACATGAGGCGCGACGGGCTCCCTCTTCTGGAAGGAGAGGGCTGGGGTGAGGTGTGGTCCATCTCCGGAGAGGTCACATACCTCACCCTGTCCCTCTCCTTCCGGGCGGGGCCATCGCATATGGTACCGCGCCGTCATTCCGGGTCGCCAGAGGCGAGCCCGGAATCCAGATCCGCCGACGGTGCAAAGTCCTGCACCGCCTGTGTTTCTGGATCCCGGGCTCCGCTGCGCGGCCCCGGGATGACGGGGGGCTGCGTTTCAATTTCTCGACGAGTAAATCGGCATATGCGATCACCCTGCCTTCCAAGAGAGGGGACCCTTGCTGCCCGCGAGATGTGTGAGTGCCGTGCCCCAAGAGCGGGGGGCGGATACGCTCCGGGCTTCGCGGAGGAAAGGCCCGTGGTCAGGCGACCCCGGCCCGCAGCAGGTCGTGATAATGGACGAGGCCCACGGGGCGCTCGTTCTCCACGACGATGAGCGAGGTGATCTTCATCGATTCCTGGATTTCCAGGGCCTTGGCGAGAAGGGTCTCCGGGCTCACGGTGCGCGGCCGGACGCTCATCAGCGCCTCGACGACGAGGCCGTCGAGATCGGCCCTGAACACGTTGCGGCGCAGGTCGCCGTCGGTGAGGATACCGGCGAGGCGGCCGTCCTCTTCCACCACCACCACCGATCCGAATCCCTTGGCGTCGATCTCGGCGATGGCGGCGCGCATGCCCGTGCCGCGCCGGACCACCGGCAGCTGGTCGCCCGCATGCATCACCTCGCGGACCTGACGGAGCGAGGCTCCCAGGCGTCCGCCGGGATGGTAGATGCCGAATTCGCGGGCTGAGAAGCCGCGGGCCTCGAGCAAGGCGACGGCGAGGGCGTCGCCCAGGGCGAGCTGCATCGCCGTAGAGGTCGTCGGCGCGAGCCCGTTGGGACAGGCCTCGCGGGCCTTGGGCAGGGTCAGGCAGATATCGGCCTCCCGCCCGAGGGTCGAGCCGGCATTCGCCGTGATGGCGATGAGGCCGACCCGGTAGCGCCGCGCATAGCCGATGATGTTGGCGAGTTCCGTGGTTTCGCCCGACCAGGACAGGGCGACGACGACGTCCTCCGGCTGGATCATGCCGAGATCGCCATGGCTGGCCTCGGCTGGATGAACAAAGAGTGCCGGCGTGCCGGTGGAGGCCATCGTCGCGGCGATCTTGCGGCCGACATGGCCCGATTTGCCCATGCCGGTGAGGATGGCCCGGCCCTTGGCGCCGGAGATTCGGGCGACGGCCTCGGAGAAGGCCGTGCCGAGCCCGTTGCCGATGGCCTCCATCAGGCAGCGCAGGCCCTCGCGCTCGGTCTCGATGGTCCGAAGGGCGGAGGCGACGGCGGGGAGGTGCCCGGCATCGGGCTCGGAAACCCGCTTCTCCGCTGCAGCAACGCCCATCCGAGATCCCCGTATCGTTGCCGGTGCGCCCGGCACCGTTCCAAGCCGCCTATGCAAGGGGAATGTGGTCGGATGGGGGCTTGGCGTCTTCGACGCTCCAAGCCCGTTGCGCCAACGGCGCAATCAGGGGCGCGGGGACGGATGCGTGTGAGGGGCGTGGGGCGGCACCTTCGGCTCATCGGCCCGAATGCCCCCGGCACCTTGCGGCACCGGAACGGCATCGCCGCTCCGGATGGCTTCGGCTTCGTTGCGAGGCCCGGCCACGCCTTCCGTTCCGCCCGGTGCGGTGGCGGCGTCGCGGCCCGAGGGGGCGCCGTAGCTCTGCGCGGCAGCGAGGCTCGCGGATGCGATCACAAGACCGGCCGCGAGAGTAACGGTGAAGAAGCGTGTCATCGGTCGTGCTGCCACGGTTGAATGTCTCACGGTGATTGGTTGTCGGCACGTCAAACCGAAGTCAATGCAGTGCAATCCGCATGCCGGAACAGATCCCAATGCGCAATCGTCCTGTTTCGGACGAATGGGGAAATGGGGCGGGGCACGGCCGGATTGGGCATCGCCCTGCAGATCTCTGACGATGACAGAAGAATACATGTGTCGCGAAGGGATGAGGAAGAGACGAGGCAATCAAAAGTGAACCTTAAGGATTCCGAGGGAGTGTCGACCTTCGATCGCCCCACCGAATGACCGGATGGTGGTCTTGATGAGGTTCGTTGTGACGCTCCAGGCTCTCCCCATTCGCACGAAGCTCATCGTGGCTTTCTCGATACTCACCGTCTTCATCATGGGATTGGGGCTGCTCGGGATTCTGGGCACCCTGCGCATGCGTGAACAGGCGCTCCACATCGAGACCAACTGGCTTCCCAGTATCCGTGTACTTGGCGAGATCGATACACTCACGGCGAGAAACAGCGCCGTCATCCTGCGCCATGCCCAGGAGACCGATGCGCAGAAGCAGGCCACGATCGAGGGCGACCTCGTCCGTTTCGGAAAGAAGCTCGATGAGAAGAAGAAATCCTACGAGACGATGATCGCGTCCCCCGGGGAGCGCGACCTCTACGACGCGTATACCCGTGAGGCCGCGAAATTCGCCGTGGTGCGCGACGCCATCATGGATCTCTCCCGCAGCGGAGAGAAAGCTCAGGCCTTCGCCCTGTACGAGACCAAGGGGCTCGCCATCCGCCGGGGCGTGTCGGAGGCCCTCGAAAAACTCGTGAACCTCAATAATGTCGGTGCGGATATGGCACAGGCGCGCAGCAAGGAAGTGTTCGAGCAGACCCGGACCCTAGGCATCTCCGCCATCGTCGTCGCCGTCGTGCTGTCCGTGCTCTCCGCCCTCGTCATCATCCGGGGCGTCACCGGAGGGATCGATTCCGTAGTGCGGCCGATGCAGACCCTCGCTGCGGGCGACCTCTCCGTGACCATCCCGCACCAGAAGGCCCGGACCGAGATCGGGCGCATCGCCGATGCCGTGCAGGTGTTCAAGGACGGCCTGTTGCGCATGAAGGCTCTGGAGGAGGAGACCGCCCTGGCACGGGCCGGCGCGGAAGCACAGCGCAAGTCGGCCATGCGAACCATGGCCGACGGTTTCGAAGCCGCGGTCGGCGGGATCATCCAGAGCGTCACGAGTTCGGCGACGCAACTGCAGGCGACAGCCCAGAGCATGGCCGGCACCGCCACGGAGACCGCTGCGCAATCCACCAGCGTCGCCGCGGCTGCCCATCAGGCCGCTTCCAACGTCACCACCGTGGCGGCCGCTGCCGAGGAACTCGGCTCGTCGGTGCACGAGATCGGCCGTCAGGTCAGCGCCTCGGCCGACATGTCCCATGCCGCCGTTCAGGAGGCTGCCCGGACGACGACCTTCGTGAAGGACCTCAACTCGGCGGTGCTGAAGATCGGCGATGTGGTGACGATGATCACCTCGATCGCGGCCCAGACCAATCTCCTCGCTCTGAACGCCACGATCGAGGCGGCGCGCGCCGGCGAGGCCGGCCGCGGCTTCGCCGTGGTCGCGGCGGAGGTCAAGGAGCTCGCCAACCAGACGGCCAGGGCGACCGAAGAGATCGGCGGCCACATCGCCTCGGTGCAAAGGTCGACGGATCAGGCGGTCTCGGCGATCGGCGGCATCACCACGCGAATCCAGGAAATCAGCGGCGTCTCGACGTCGATCGCGGCCGCCGTGGAGCAGCAGGGCGCCGCGACACAGGAGATCGTTCGCAACGTGGCCCAGGCCGCTACCGGCACGAGCGAGGTGACGGTGAACATCGTGGGCGTAGCGGACGCCGCCGAGGAGACGGGAGAGGCGGCCAGCCAGGTGCTCGGCGCGGCATCGGAGCTGTCACGCCAGTCCGAGCATCTCAACGTCGAACTCGGCCGCTTCCTCGCGACGATCCGCGCTGCCTGACCGGGGCACTCCCTCGCGGGATCTGCGACTCACCGTCTCCAGGGACGAGCTCAGCTCCCGCGATAGGTCTGGTAGCTCCAGGGGCTCGCCACCAGCGGGACGTGGTAGTGACCCTCCGGGTCGCTTACCCCGAAGCGCAAGGTGACGATATCGAGGAAGGGCGGTTCCGGCAGTCCGGGATTCGTCCGCCGGAAATGGTCGCCGATGCCGAACCGCAATTCGTAGGCCGCGATCGGCACCGGCCTCCCGCCGATGAGGGGCGCGTCGGTGCGTCCATCGGCGTTGGTGACCGTGCGGGCCACGATGGCGGCCCTGTCGTCGGAGACCCATTCGTACAGGGACACCGCGACCCCCGCCGCCGGCCTGCCGGAAGCGGTGTCGAGGACGTGAGTGGAGACGCGGCCGGTCGTGCGCAGCCTCCCCTCCCCCTTCACCAGAGCATCGAGGCGGATCGCGGCGATCCGGAACACCTCCTCCTCTGCTGTCGCCCGCTCCATCGCTGGCGTCGAGGCTAGACGTTGCTCGAACGTGCGGAGCAGCGAGGCGCGCCCATGCCGCTCGACGCACAGGATGAAGGGAAAGCCGAACGTTGCGCGATAGCGCGCGGTCAGGCTCTCGCACCGCGCAGACTCGTCCTCCGAAAGCCGGTCGAGCCCGGCCGGGGCTCGTTCGGTGTCTGTATCCGCAGCAAACGTGCCGGCGCGGACGGCGTATTGGCCAAGCTCCGCGTGGTTTGTCAGGAGGGCGAGCCGATCCGGTTCCGGAGCCGCCTCCACCGCGGCCCGCATGGCGGCTAAGAGTTCGGCCAGCGTCGCATAGGGACGGCCTCGCACGGCGGCTTCGGCCACCCACGGCGCATCATCGAACACCGTCTCGAGGGCCGTCACGAAATGCGCGGCCGGTGCCGTGTTGAGGCTGGCGAGGTCGAGTTTGGCGAAGCCGGAGGCGGCAGGCTCCGTGCCGCCAGCCCCGGTGGCCGCTGGAAGGGTCATGGCATCCCTCGCTGCTGGTTCATGCCGCCTCGACGGCTCCGGCGGAGGTGCCGAACCGAGCCGGTTTCATGCGCTTTCGTAGCAGGCAACGGACCAGATCGGGCAAGCGGCATCGGGACCCTATCCGCTCCGGGCCGTAGGCTCGGCCGATTCCGCTGGCATACCGCTTGCGGACGATTTTCCCGCTTGCAGACGATCTTCCGGAGAACCGGGCCCCCCGCGCTCTGTCGGAGCGGCGGACCGAACGGCATCCGCTGGCCAGTGATGATCGGTCTGGTCTTCCCCGACAGGTCGTTCTCGCAGACTATCGCCCATGCGGCCGAGGCCTGAGGCAAACGAGAAGGAACCGATCATGGCCCTGACGGCGTCGACCTACGGCAAGGGACGGGTGCGGGTGATGCGGCTCGCCCGCGACGGCGACCACCATACCCCGCGCGAACTCGACGTGAAGGTGCTGATGAAGGGCGGTTTCGACCGTGCCTGGACGGCGGGCGACAACCGGGCCTGCGTCGCCACCGACAGCGTCAAGAACATCGTCAACGTCACGGCGGCGAACCATCTCGCGGCGGAGAAGGAAGCGTTCGCCGGCGCCGTGGCATCGGTCTTCCTCGACACCTACCCGCAGGTCGAAGAGGTCGTGATCGAGGCGCGAGAGACGCGCTGGCTGCGCCACGCCATCGCGGGCGTGCCGCATGGCCATACCTTCACCCTCGACGGCAACGGCGTCGGCTTCGTCAAGCTCACGGCGAACCGCGCCGGGTCGGTGCTGAAATCCGGCTTGCGCGGCTACACCTTCATGAAGACGACCCAGTCCGGCTGGGCCGATTTCGTCGATGACCAATACCGTACCCTGCCGGATACCAGCGACCGCATCGCCGCGACGAGCATGGGTGCGACCTGGACCTGGGCCGGCATCCCGGCCGATTATGCTGCCGCCAACGCCCAGGTGCTGGCGACCCTCATCGCGGTGTTCGGCACGACGTACAGCTACGGTGTCCAGGACAGTATGTACCGGATGGGAGAGGCGGTCCTGGCCGCGATCCCGGAGATCGCCGAGATCGCCTTCGCCATGCCCAACAAGCACTACATCCCGATCAACCTCGCGCCTTTCGGCCTCGACAACCCGAACGCTGTGTTCCTGCCCACCGACGAACCGCACGGACAGATCGAGGCGACGATCGGGCGGGAGCGGTAGCGCGGCGCACACTCTGGCGGCGGCGACCGCTCGTCGACTAAGCAGGTCCGCATGCAGCGCGTGATCGTCATGGGGCCGCCGGGCAGCGGGAAATCGACCCTGGCGAGACGCCTGGGCTCCGCCCGCCGCCTGCCCGTCTTCCATCTCGATCAGGCCTATTTCCGTCCGGGCTGGGAGCCCGTGCCGTCCGAGGCGTTCCGCGCCGAGGTGGAGCGTCTCGCGGCGCTCCCCCGCTGGGTCATCGACGGGAACTACACCGACACGATCGGGCCGCGCTTCGAGGCGGCGGACACCCTGGTCTATCTCGATCTTCCGGCCTGGCTCACGATGGCGCAGGTGATCCGCCGGCTGGCGGCGAGCTACGGCCGGGTCCGGCCGGATGCGGCGCTCGGTTGCCCGGAGCGGCTCGATATGGAGTTCCTGCGCTACGTCTGGACCTGGAACCGCAAGAGGCGGGCGAGGAACCTCGCTCTGATCGAACGGTTTCCCGGCAAGGTCGTCATTCTGGCGAGCCGCGCGGAGCAGCGCCGGTTCGAGGGGTCATGACTCTCCCCCGAGAGGCGCTCGCGTCATCTGGGGTGGCTGTCATCGCAGCGCCGCTCTCGCTAGAGTCCGGCCTCCATCGCAGGAACCCGCGCTCGCCCATGCCATCACCCCGCACCGCCGCGAAGCACATGGAACTCGGCACCGACTTCTACGACGTCGTGGCCGCCGCCGATTTCCCGAAGACGATCCTGCGCTATCGCAACCGGCCCTGGTCGGCGCGGGTGGGGCTCGACGGTCTGTCCGACGAGTCGTGGATCGCGCATTTCGGCCGTTTCCAGCCGCTACCCGCCAGCCTGCCCCAGCCGCTGGCGCTGCGCTATCACGGCCACCAGTTCCGCTCGTACAACCCCGATCTCGGCGACGGGCGCGGCTTCCTGTTCGCGCAGCTCCACGACCTCGTGGATGGGCGTCTCCTCGATCTCGCGACGAAGGGCAGCGGCACCACGCCATGGTCGCGCACCGCCGATGGACGCCTGACCCTGAAGGGGGGCATGCGCGAGATTCTCGCCACCTCCATGCTCGAGGCTCTGGGCGTCAACACCTCGAAGAGCTTCAGCCTGATCGAGACCGGCGAAGACTTGGAGCGCGGCGACGAGCCCTCCCCCGCCCGGTCCAGCGTCCTGGTGCGGCTGAGCCATTCCCATATCCGCATCGGCAGCTTCCAGCGCCTGCTGGCGCTGGACGAGCCGCACAACATCCAGAAACTCCTCGATTACACGGTGGGGACCTACCTGCCCGACGCGTGGCGGGAGGAGACCGGGCCCCGCGCCATCGCCTTCCTGGAGGAGGTCTGCCGCAGGGTCGCCCGCACGGGCGCCCAGTGGATGGCGGCGGGCTTCGTCCATGGGGTGCTCAACACCGACAACATCAACATCACCGGCGAAAGCTTCGATTACGGCCCGTGGCGCTTCACGCCCACCAGCGATCCGAGCTTCACCGCCGCCTATTTCGACGTTCAGGGGCTCTACAGTTTCGGCCGGCAGCCCGAGGCGCTGTTCTGGAACCTCAGCCGGCTCGCCGAATGCCTGATGCCGCTCGCCGACCGCGAAGCCCTCGAAGGCGCGCTGAAGGTCTTCGGGACGAGCCTTCAGGATGCCTTCGCCGAGGCCCTCCTCGCCCGGCTGGGCCTGGCAAAGCCGGCGGACGAGGCGGATTTGCACCGGTTCGTCGCCGCCTTCTGGGGCTTCCTGGCGAAGAGCCGGGCGCCGTTCGAGCAGACGTTCTTCGACTGGTATGGCGGCCTCGCCAGCACCGACCGTGCGGCGGCGAGCCCCTCCTCCGCCTTCTACGAGCGCGAGGATTTCGCCCCCGTCAGAACCAGCCTCGCTTCCCTGTCCCCGGTGGAGGGAATCCGGCTCGATCACCCGTATTTTGCGCGGCGCGAGCCCTGCACGATGCTGATCGAAGAGGTCGAGGCCCTGTGGGACCCCATCGCCGAGCGGGACGATTGGTCGGCGCTCCATGCCAAGCTCGATGCCATCGCCGAGATGGCGGAGGCCTATGGTACCGCGCCTGCACCGGCCGTCTGAAGCGACGCCCTGTTTCGGACACATGGCTGCGTAGGTTCGGGCGATGGCGGCGGTCGATGTCCGCCAGGACGGCACGATGACGGATATTCGGATCACGGCGGGCTCCTTCGGCGAGGGAGTGGCCACCTACGACAACGGCGTGTTCCGCTTTCCCAACGGCGATATCCGTGGCGTGGAGGATCTCTCCGATCTCGGCCTGCCGACCGAACCGGTGCCGGGGGCCCATTGGAGCGGCGACATCGTGCGCGGTCTCCAGGGGGCGCTGGCCACGACGACCAAAGCCCTGCCGTCGCCCTTCGGTTTTGCGGCCTCCTTCGTGGGGCTCGGGCTCGATGTGCTCGAATCCTCGGCCACGACCACCGCGACCCTGCCGATCACCTTCACCGACGGCGCCAGCGCGACGATGGCCGCCGACAACGCCATCGCGACGATCCTTATGCGCGACCGTGAGGTGGTGCGCCTCGCACTCGAACGGAGGGCTCCCACCCCGGCGGTCGAGCCTGCACCGGCCCCCGAGCCTGCGCCGGCGCCCGAGTTGGCGCCGATGAGCCCGGCATCGGATCCGGCCGACCCGACCCTGACCTCGATGTTCCAGTACGAGAAGCGCAAGGGACGCCTGCGCCGCGTGGTGACCGAGAAGGCGCCTCAGGAGACGTGAGCAGGCGCTACCGCCCCGCACGTCGCTGACGCTCTCTCACCCACGTGGTCTCCGCGAGAGACGCAGGCCAGGGCTCTCCGTGCCTATCCGTCGATGACGCTCACATGCGCGGCGACGACCTTCCAGCCATCGGGAAAACGAATCCAGGTCTGGCTTTGCCGACCCACCTTGCCGGGCGATCCGTCGCGGCGGAACAGGGTCATCGCCACGGCCGTATCCCGCCCATAGGCCGTGATCACCGTATCGGACAGGGTCCGTTCCAACCCGGCCGGTGAGCGCGCGCGACGGAAGGCACGGATCGCGTCCATGCCGTAGAGGTTCTCGCCCCCGCCATAGCGGATGGTCCGGGGACCGTCGTGGAACAGGGCTTCCAGCGTCGCCACGTCGTTGCCGGTCAGCGCCTTTTCATAAGCCGCGAAGGCGGCCTCGACTTCCGCGATCACGTCGGCTGCGTCGATGTCCATCGGCTCGCTCACAGGTTCGCATGCGGCGCGGAGACGACGCCGTTCCTCTCCAGGTGGCGCGCGACCCGGAGCGCCAGATCCTCGCGCCACGGGGCGGCGATGATCTGGATACCGAGGGGCAGGCCGTCATCGACCCGTACCGGCACCGCCACCACGGGCAGGCCGATGAACGAGATCGGCTGCGTGAAGACGCCGATATTCGCCCGCACCGGCAGCGTCACCCCGTCGAGCTCGAAGGTGACCTGGCCCGATTTCGGAGCCCGGCACGGGGTCGAGGGTGCCAGGATGATGTCGACCTCGCGGAACAGGTCGAGCATTGCCGCCCGGTACCAGCGGCGGAAGCGCTGCGCGCGCTCGACGAAGGGGGCCGGAATCATCGCTCCCGCGATGAGCCGGTCACGCACGGCCGGGTCGAAATCGGCGGCGCGGGTCCGCAGCCGGTCGAGATGGAGGGCCGCACCCTCGGCGGCGGTGATGAGGTAGGCGGCGGCCCGCGCCCGTGCGGCTTCGGGGATCTCCACCCGGCGCTTGGCGCCCAGGGATGCGGCGAGGGTTTCCACCGCCACGAAGGCCTCGTGATCACCGCCACGCGCAAAGTATCCGCCCGCCACGGCGATGCGCAGATCGCCGATGCCGTCATCGAGGCCCAGCATGGCGGGATCGGGGGCATGGGTGGTCGCCACCGGATCGTCCGGATCGGCCCCCTGCATGGCATCGTAGGACAAAGCGAGGTCGGTGACGCTGCGCGCCATGGGGCCGAGATGATCGAGGCTGCCGACGAAGGGGAAGCTTCCCGCCCGCGTCAGCCGGCCATAGGTGGGCTTCAGCCCGAAGCAGCCGCAGAAGGCGGCGGGGACGCGGATCGAGCCGTTGGTGTCCGAGCCGAGGGCCAGCGGGACGAGGCCCGCGCCGATGGCGCCGCCCGAACCCCCGGACGAGCCGCCGGACATGTGGCCGAGATCGTGCGGGTTGCGGGTGGCGCCGTCATGGACGTTCTCCCCGGTGAAATCATAGGCATACTCGCCCATGTTGAGGCCGCCCACGAGGATGGCCCCGGCCGCTTCGAGCCGTCGCACCAGGGCGCCGTCCCGTTCGGCGGGGGCGAGATCGCGGTTGATCTTCGAGCCGGCCCGCGTCGGCAGGCCCGCGATGTCGATGAGGTTCTTCACCGCGAAGGGGACGCCCGCCAGCGGCCCCAGCGCCTCACCACGGTTCCGCGCCGTATCGATGGCATCGGCCCTGGCCAGCGCGTGCTCGGGCAGCACGTCGGTGAAGGCATTCACCGATGTGTCCACCCGGGCGATGCGCGCGAGCACGGCCTCGACCGTTTCACGGGCGCCGATCACCCCGTCCCTCACGGACTCGGCGATCTTCGCCGCGTGCATCGTGCTCGGATCGTTCATCGTGTCGTTCGTCATTGCGTTCTGCTGCTCACGCTACGAAGACCGGAGCCGGCTCCGCCTCGTCGGGCAGAGGAAAGGCCGCGACGAGGCCGGCAGTGGCCTGAAGCACGGTGAGATTCGCTCCGATTGCCGCGACCCAGGCGGGGTCGAGGGGAATGCCCAGGAGCGAGGAGGCGGCGTCGATATAGGTGTCGAGCCCCCCCGGTGCGGGTTCGGTCTTCGGCATCTCGACCATGATCGTCTCCCTGTCTCTTCTATTCCGCTGGCAGTGCCGACGAGACCGGCATGAGCCGCTCCCCGGCGGTGGCGCGGGACGCTGCGTAGAGGAGCCCCGCCACCATGAGATAGGCAAGGGCCAGGCCGGGCTTCACCGCGATTCCGACCGCGGGGCCATGCATGAAGCCGAAAAAGGTCATCACCGCCCCGGCGCCCGAGAAAGCCGCCGCCTTGGCGAAATCGCGCTCGATGATGAGGACCGCGATGGCGCCGAGGATCAGCCCACCCAGGATCGCGCCCTCGCCGAGCACTTCGAGCCCGCCATAGAGCACGCCCACCTGTCCGAGCTTGTCGAGCCCTACCGCCGCCGCGCTGGTGCCCGCCGCGCCCAGCGCGCCGTCCACGAGGGTCTTGGCCCAGGCGGCGAGATGCGGCGCGAAGGCGAGCACGATCGCGGGCGCATGGGAATGCGGCGTCTCCTGGAAAGCCTGCGCCCCGATGAGCATGCCGATGTAGAGCAGGATCGGCGCGATCGCGACCACGGGCACGAGGCTGGAGAGCAGCGACACGAGATTGAGCCAGCACAGGGCCAGGATCACCAGACCCGTAGCCACCGAATAGCCGATCCGCCCGCCCATCGCCTTCCAGCCGGGATGGCCGATATAGACCGCGTTGATGAAGGGGTTGCCCATCATGCAGCCGATCAGGCTGACGGCGCCGTCGGCCGTGAGGACGCGGGTGGTCGGATAGGCATCCCCGGCGACCTCGGCACTCTCGACATTGTCCATGGCCTCCACGAGATCGTAGATGCCGAACGGGATCGCGGTCACCAGGATCACGCCGAGGAACTCGAACCCGCCGAAGACGTGGCCGAAGGCCGGCAGGGGAATCGAGAAACCGATTCCCTGGATGGCGGCGAGGAAACCGGGGCCGCTGACCCCGCCCATGTCGAGGCCGAACGGCTTGGCGCCCCAGGCCACCGCCATCCCGAACAGGATGGCGACGAGGCCGGCGGGAATCCGGCCGGGATAGCGCAGGCCGCCGAACCAGGCGAGGAGGATGATGGCGAAGGCGACGACACCGATGACGGGTGTCGTGATCATCTCCAGGGCCGGACGCATGGCGATGAAGGTGACGGAGACGCCGGCCAGGGTGCCGAGGAGCGCGGCGCGCGGCGTGATCCGCCGGATCACGGGGGCGACGAAACCGCCGATCATCAGGATGAAGCTCTGGATGAAGACCCAGGCGAGGCCGGCCTCCCAGCCTTTCACCGGATCTCCGGTGGCGAGCTTGATCGGCAGCATGATGACGAAGACGACGATGAACATGTGCGGGACGCTGATGCCGGATGGCAGGGCGCAGACGTCGCTCCGGCCCGTCGCCTTCGCCAGGCGATAGGCCAGCCAGCCGTAATAGGCGGTGGAGAGGCACAGCATCAGCCCGATGGCCGGCAGGATGCGTCCGAAGGTGATGGCATCGGGCATGCCGAGGACGAAGCGCAGCAGGCCGGTGAGGACCAGGAGGTTCACCAGGATGTTGGTGCCGAAGCCGAAGAAGGCGTTCCAATCCCCCGGCACCCAGAGGCTGGGTCGGAAGGCGCCGCCGACCCCGTTTGTCGTTCCGCCCGAAGCCGATCCCGCTGCCATGGTCCACCCTCCCCGTCCCGCCGCCATCAGCCCGTCCCGCCGATCGTCATCCGGGCATGGCGAGGGCCGTCAGGACGGCCTCCGACGACGAGACCCAGCCGAAGATGCCGCCCTGCTCCTTGATCATCTCCAGGCCGATGCGGTGGAATTCCGGGAAGTAGGAGGCGCAGCAATCCGCGAGCGCGACGCAGCGATAGCCCCGGTCGTTGCCTTCACGGATCGTCGTATGCACACAGACTTCCGTGGTGACGCCGCAGACGAGCAAGGTGGCAATGCCACGCTCGGCCAGAACCGCCCCCAGTTCGGTCGCGTAGAATGCCCCCTTGCCGGGCTTGTCGATCACGATCTCGCCCGCCGACGGCGCGAGATCCGGCACGATGTCGTGTCCGGGCTCGCCGCGGATCAGGATGCGGCCCATCGGGCCGGGGGCGCCGATCCGCGCCGTCGGCTCACCCCGTTCGAGCTTGGCCGGCGGTGCGTCCGACAGGTCGGGCAGGTGACCTTCCCGTGTATGCACGACCAGCATCCTGGTGCGGCGTGCCGCGGCGAGGACGGACCGGCAGGGCGCGACGGCGGCCAGCAGGAGCGAGACGTCGTTGCCCAGGGTTTCGCCGAACCCACCGGGCTCCAGGAAGTCCCGCTGCATGTCGATGATGACGAGCGCGGTGGTGGCGGGATCGAAGCCGAGATCGGCGGGTTCCGCGCTGAGCGTGACACTCATGACCTGCACACCCGATCGTCCGATGCCGCGTTTCCGAATCCCGGCTTCGGTGCCGATTCGGTCGCGATGTCGTTCCGATCATGTATGCACGGTAGCTCCGGCACACGCCCAAATGATGCGCGATCCTGCGTCGTTGCGCGCCAAGTTGTGGAATCCTTGCGCTAGCTCAGCGGTTCGAGCGCTCCGGCCTGCCGATCCCCGCTTCCGGTTCGACGGCGGAGCGGCGGTCGTCATCGCGTTCGTGAGCGGCTTCGCGCTCCCGCGCCGGCTCGGCATCCACGCTCTCGAACACGTCCTCGACGATGCTCATATGGATCAGCATCGCGGCATTGGCCGCCGCCGCGTCGCGCCCCAGCACCGCGCGAACGACGGCGTCATGCTCCGCATGCGATCGATGGAGCCGGCCGGGGGCCTTGAACTGCGCCTTGCGGTAAGGTGTCAGCCTTCTGCGAAGCGAGACCGCGATCTCCTCGACGACGCTGTTATGGGCGCCGGCATAGAGGAGGCCGTGAAACTCCTGGTTGGCGGCCATGTAGCCCGCCCTGTCATCCGCATCCGCCAGCCGGGCCATGCCGTCATGCAGGGACCGGAGCTGGCTCCGCTCCTTGGGCGTCATGCTCAGTGTCGCGAGCCTCGCGCAGGTGGCTTCGATCTCCCCCATGGCGATGAACAACATGTCGAGTTCGTCGAGCGCCATCCTGCGCACCATGGCGCCCGCGCGCGGACGCAGGTCGATCAGTCCCGTCCCGCTCAAGAGGCGCAGGGCGTCGCGGACGGGCGTTCGCGACACGCCGAAGCGCTTGGCGAGGACCTGCTCGTCGAGATGAAGGCCCGGTGGGAAAACGCCGGCCAGGATGTCGTTCGCGATCTGGTCCGCCAGATGTTCGGCGCGGGTCTGTGGTGCAGGCACCGGTCTCTCGATGAAGTGGGGGGCGAAGACGACCCGAAGGGACGCGGTCGTACCCTAGCGCAGTTTCTCGTGCCGTGAATGCAGGGTGTCGCGAGAAGCAGACTTATCGAGACCGGCGTGGTGCTGCAACATTCCCGAGCACGACCACTATAGCCGTCGATTCGGGAGACCATGCCTTCCGGGTCGCGCTTGAAAGTACCGGAATTTTTCATATCGTTTTTAACGATGCCAGTTGGGTCGGGCCTCATGATCGTCAATGACTTGCCGGCGAAGAGGAATTGTTAAACTATCAAGTTCGAATCGATATATGTGCATTGACTGCCGGTCGGACGGTGAGCCCCTGTATTTGTTGTCGGCTCGTACCCTCGGCGCTTCTGTTGCATATTTGCACATATCGGGTCGCCAATTCGCACATCCTCTCCGGCTCGCGTGTCCTGGCATATGGGTTGCAGCCTTCGATCCCCATGAGCGCGATGCTCGGAAGAGGGATTGAACATGTCGGGCATCCCGAAAGCGCTGATGGCGGCCGTGGTCTCGTTGCTGGTGACGGGGCCCGTTTTCGCCGCCGACCTCGTGAAGGCTCCCGCTCCCGCACCGCTCCCCGATGCGCCCGGATCGTTCTTCCTCTTCTCGGATACGCAGTTCAGCTACCGTTATCAGTTTCCGTCGTCCGAGCCCGGCGTGCAGGTTCAGAATTCCGACGGTTCGTTCAGCACGCGCGGTATCCCGAAGCACATCTACAATATCTCCCATGCCAATGCCTGGGCCTACGGCACCAACTTCTTCACGCTGGACATCCTGAAATCCGCCTCGCAGGACCCCGGCGGCACCACCAACGCGCCGGGAGGCTTTGCGCAATACGATTATGGCGCCACGGAAGCCTACGGCCTCTATCGCGGTACGCTCAGCCTCAATGCGCTCACCGGCACGAAGGCCTTCGCGGTGCCGGGCATCATCAAGGACATCTCCCTGTCCTATGGTTTCGACGCCAATGCCAAGAACACGGCCTTCGGCCCGCGCAAGCGCGACGTGGTCGGCGGGCTGAACTTCGCCTTCGACGTGCCGGCCGGGTTCATCAACGCGTCCGTCCATGCCTACAAGGAGTGGAACCGGAACGGCTTCAATACCTACCCCAACCGCGATGTCAGCTTCGACACGGTCCCCGAAATCGAAATCGTCTACAGCCTGCCCCTGAGCTTCACCGGCCTGCCGCTCAGCATCGCGGGCTTCAACAACATCGTGCTGCCCAAGGGGCGCGGCGTCACCGACGTGACCGCGTTCGCCTTCAACGCGAAGACCGGTCTCGAATTCCTCTCCCGCACCAATCTCGTCCTCGACCTCGGCAAGCTCGTCTACGACACACCCAACAAGGTCGATGTCTTCATCGGCTTTCAGTACTGGCTGAACAAGTTCGGCGCTCAGGAAACGGCGACGTTCAAGGGCACGGAGGAGAAGAGCTTCCTCGCCGGCGTCTCGTTCCACGTCTTCTGAAGCAAGGTTTTCCTAGGAACGCGCCGGTCGGAAAGGTTCGCGTCCGGCGGGGAGCGCTTCTGGAAGGACGCGTCCGTCCACCTTACACCAAGGCGTGACGAGGCCGGGGCAACGCTCCGTCCTTCCTCCGGCGAAGGGACTGACGGGCACGATGGCAGAAGCGGGCACACCGAGGCGGGTCTGGATCCGCAATCCGCTGGCGATCCTCGCGGAGGATGCGGGCGGGGGCATCGTCGTCGAGGGAACGCGGATCGTCGAGCGGATCGCGGCGGGAGCGCAGCCTTCGCGAGCCGTGGACGAGACCTTCGACGCGAGCCGCCACGTCGTCATTCCCGGGCTCGTGAACACGCATCACCATTTCTTCCAGACGCTGACGCGCGCCCATCCCGTCGCGCTGAACAAGCCGTTGTTCCCGTGGCTGCAGGCCCTCTACACGGTGTGGGACAAGATCACCCCCGACGCGTTCCGCCTCGCGACCCGGCTCGCCTATACCGAGCTCCTGCTCTCGGGCTGCACCACGGCGGGCGACCACCACTATCTCTTTCCCAAGGGCCTCGAATCCGCCGTCGACATCCAGGTCGAGGAAGCGGGTCCGATCGGCATCCGCGCCTTCGTCACCCGTGGCTCCATGAGCCTGTCGGTGCGCGACGGCGGTCTGCCGCCCGAATGCCTGACGCAGGACGACGATACGATCCTGGCCGATAGCGAGCGCGTGCTGCGCCTGTTCCACGATCCGAAGCCGGGGGCCATGGTGCAGATCGGTCTGGCGCCCTGCTCGCCCTTCAGCGTGACGAAGCGCGTGATGCGCGAGAGCGCGGCGCTCGCCGAGCGCTATGATTGCCGCCTGCACACCCATCTCGGCGAGACCCTGGACGAGAACACATACTGTCTCGACGTCTTCGGCCAGCGCCCGGTGGATTACATCGAGGAGATTGGCTGGATGCAGAGCCGGACCTGGCTCGCCCACGGCATCCATTTCAACGACGAGGAGGTGGTCCGGCTCGGCAGGGCCGGCGTCGGCATATGCCATTGTCCGACCTCGAATATGACGCTCGCCTCCGGCCAGTGCCGGACCTGCGAGCTGGAGGCCGCCGGCTCACCGGTGGGGCTCGGCGTCGACGGGTCGGCCTCGAACGACAATTCCAATCTGATGGAAGGCGTCCGCCACGCCCTGATGCTCAACCGCCTGACCTACGGCGCTGAGCGCGTCACCCATCTCGACGCCCTGCGCTGGGCGACGGAGGGCTCGGCCGCCTGCCTCGGTCGCACGGATATCGGCCGGATCGAGGAGGGCCGCGAGGCCGATCTCGCCCTGTTCACCCTCGACGAACTCCGCTTTTCCGGCGCCCACGACCCGCTGGCGGCATTGGTCCTGTGCGGCGCCCACAGGGCCGACCGGGTGATGGTGGCGGGGAGCTGGCGGGTGGTGGACGGGCAGCCGCTGGGCATCGAGACCGGGCAGCTGCGCGAGGCCCATACCCGCCTCGCCCATGCGCTGCGGAGCGGATCGTGACGGCGGCCGCGGGCAGGAAGGCGGGCGGGTTGCGTGCTCGCCCGATCCTGCGCCGCGCCCCGCAATGGCGGCGTGGTCCGATGGCCTCGCCATGGAATCGGGGAACCCAGCCTTCATGACGGATGCGACCCCGAGCCCGGCTCCCGCCACCCCCGCTCCTGCTACCCCGGCTCCCGCTACCCCGGCTCTTGCCGGCCAGATTGGCGCGACGCCGCTGTTCGGTGCCTACGGCATCGTCAAGCGCTTCGGCGACTTCACGGCCAATGACGGCGTCGACCTCGAAATCCGTGCCGGGGAGATCCACGCCCTGCTCGGCGAGAACGGGGCCGGCAAGTCGACGCTCATGAAGATCCTCTACGGGCTTCTGGAACCCACCGAAGGGGTCGTGACCCATCGCGGCGACATCGTGAAGCTCGCCAACCCCAAAGCCGCGCGGGCGCTCGGCATCGGCATGGTGTTCCAGCACTTCTCACTCTGCGAGAACCTCACCGTGGCGGAGAACATCGCCCTGGTGATGCCGCCCGCCATGAGCCCGAAAGCGCTCAGGGAAAAGATGTCCACGGTGGGCGCCACCTACGGCCTGCATCTCGATCCGCATCGCCCGGTCTGGTCGCTCTCTGCCGGAGAGCGCCAGCGTATCGAGATCATCCGCTGCCTGCTGCAGGACCCGCGCCTCGTCATCCTCGACGAACCGACATCGGTGCTGACGCCGGGGGAGGCGGAAGGCCTGTTCACGGTGCTGGAGCGACTGCGCGACGAGGGCCGGGCGCTGCTCTATATCTCGCACCGCCTCGACGAGGTGCGCCGACTCTGCTCCCGCGCCACCATCCTGCGTGGCGGCAAGGTCGTGGGCGCCTGCGACCCGCGCCAGGAGAGCGCCCGGTCGCTGGCGGCGATGATGGTGGGCGTCCAGGTCGGCGAGGTGAAGCCGCCCTCAGGCATGCCCCTCGGGGCGCCCCGGCTCGTCCTCTCCAATCTCTCGCTGGCGACGTCGGGCCTGCACGGCACGGCGCTGAGCGACATCTCGCTCACGGTCTCGGGCGGGGAGATCGTCGGCATCGCGGGCATCGCCGGCAACGGACAGGCCGAGTTGTTCGATGCGCTGTCCGGCGAGGCTTCGGCACCCGAGGCCGGCATGGTGACGTTCGACGGCGTTCCGGCCGGGCGCCTCGGCATCACCGAGCGACGCCGCCACGGGGCCTGCTTCGTGCCGGAGGAGCGCAACGGCCACGCGGCCGCCCCGACCCTGAGCCTGTCCGACAACGCCCTCCTCTCGCGCCACGCCACCGCCGGCCTCAGCCGCTTCGGTTTCCTCCGCAACGCCGCGGCCAAGGCCTTGGCGCAACGCGTGATCGCGGCCTTCGACGTGCGCAAGGCCGGGCCGGACCCCGCCGCCGGCACGCTCTCCGGCGGCAACCTGCAGAAATTCCTGATGGGGCGGGAGATCATGGCCGAGCCGGGCATCCTCGTCGTCAACCAGCCGACCTGGGGCGTCGATGCGCTCGCCGCCGCGCATATCCGGCAGGCCCTGCTCGATCTCGCCGGGCGCGGGGCCGCCCTGCTGGTCATCAGCCAGGATCTCGACGAACTGTTCGAGATCGCGGGCCGCATCGCGGTCCTGCATGACGGAACGCTGTCGCGGGCGGTGCCCGCGAGCGAGACGAGCCGCGAGGCGGTGGGGCTGCTGATGGGCGGCGGAGGCATCGAACCGACGCCGCCGTCAGCGGCGAAGGAGGCGGTGGCCCATGCGCATTGACCTGTCGCCGCGCACCAACCGCTCCCCCCTCATGGACGGCCTCGCGCCGATTCTGGCCTTCGTCGTCGCCGTCGCCATCGGCGGCATCGTGGTCGCTGCCATGGGCCGTTCGCCGGCCGCCGCCTTCGTCACCTATTTCGTCGCGCCGTTGAGCGAGGTGTGGTCCCTGCAGGAGGTGGCGCTGAAGGCGGCGCCCCTCGCCCTCATCGCCATCGGCCTCGCCTTCTGCTTCCGCGCCAATGTCTGGAAT
The DNA here is from genome assembly GCF_017355285.1 of Methylobacterium sp. SD274. Lineage (NCBI taxonomy): Bacteria > Pseudomonadati > Pseudomonadota > Alphaproteobacteria > Hyphomicrobiales > Methylobacteriaceae > Methylobacterium > Methylobacterium sp. SD274. The sequence goes on from NZ_JADIJP010000009.1 coordinate 114,065, forward strand.
ATCGGCGCCGAGGGCCAGTTCGTCGTCGGTGGCCTGTTCGGAGGCTGGATTGCCGTGGCGACGCACGGGGCGGAGGGGAACACCCTCTGGGTCCTGCCGCTGATGCTCGCCGTGGGCACGCTGGCCGGCATCGCCTATGCGCTGATCCCGGCTTTGCTCAAGGTCTGGCTCGGCGTCTCCGAGATCCTGACGAGCCTGATGCTGGTCTACGTCGCCGAATTGCTGCTGGACTACATGGCGCGTGGACCCTTGCGCGATCCGGCGGGCTACAACTTTCCCCAGAGCGTCACCTTCGACGACGCGGCCCGCCTCCCCTACCTGATGGAGGGGGACACGCTCCATGCCGGCGTCCTCATCGCCCTGGCGGCGGTGATCGTCGCCGCCATCGTGCTGGCGCGGACCTTGTTCGGCTTCGAGGTCCGGGTGGTGGGGGCGAGCCCGCGCGCCGCCCGTTTCGCCGGGTTCAGCAATGTCCGCCTGACGCTCGCGGTCTTCGCGGTCTCGGGCGGGGCGGCGGGGCTCGCCGGGATCGCCGAGGTGGCGGGCAAGATCGGCCAGCTTCAGCCGTCGATCTCGCCGGGCTACGGTTTCACCGCCATCATCGTCGCCTTCCTCGGCCGGCTCTCCCCGGTGGGAATCCTGGTGGCGGCCCTGGTGATCGCGCTCACGACCATCGGCGGCGAGGGCGCGCAGATCGACCTCAAGCTGCCCCTCGACCTCACCCGCGCCTTCCAGGGATTGCTGCTCGCCCTCGTGCTCGGGGCAGACGCCCTGTCGCGCTACCGCGTCCGTTTCGTGCCGGGGACGGCGACGTGACGGGCGTGACACCCCTGTCGGTCCGGCCCGCGCGCATGATCCGTCCGCGCGCTCCTCGGCGAGAGACGACCCGCAAGGCGGCTGGACGGACGGCGCGTCGAAGGAAGCTCGCACCATGACTCTCGACGTCCTGCAGATGGTGCTCGTCACCATCGTCGCCGCCGCGACACCGCTGATGATCGCGGCGCTCGGCGAACTCGTGGTCGAGCGGTCCGGCGTGCTCAATCTCGGCGTCGAAGGCATGATGGTGCTCGGCGCCGCAACAGGCTTCGCGGTGGCCGTGGAGACGGGCTCGACATTGGCCGGAGCGGTGGCGGGGGCGGGCGCCGGCCTCGCTCTGTCGGCCCTGTTCGGAATCCTCACCGTGGTGCTCGCCGCCAACCAGATCGCGTCCGGGCTCGCCATGACGATCCTCGGCCTCGGCCTCTCGGGACTGGTCGGCGCCTCCTATGTCGGCATGAAGCGGGAATCGGCGCCGCATCTCGCCATTCCCGGCCTCACCGACCTTCCCGGCATCGGCCGGCTGTTCTTCGGACAGGATGCGTTCGTCTATGCCGGCTTCGCCCTCGTTGCCGGAATCGCATGGTTCCTGTGGCGGACCAGGGCCGGTCTCGCGCTCCGCGCCATCGGCGACGACCACACCTCCACCCACGCGCTCGGCCTCAAGGTGCGCAAGGTCCGGTTTCTCGCGGTGCTGTTCGGAGGCGCATGCGCCGGTCTCGCCGGCGCCTATCTCTCCCTCGCCTACACGCCGTTCTGGGCTCCGGCCATGACTGCCGGCCGCGGCTGGATCGCCCTCGCTCTCGTCGTCTTCGCCTCCTGGCGCCCGCTACGGGTGATGGCCGGCGCTATGCTGTTCGGCGGAGCCACGGTGCTGCAGCTTCACGCGCAGGCCGCGGGTCTCGGGCTGCCCGGCCAGGCCCTCTCGGCCCTGCCCTACCTCGCCACCATCCTGGCCCTCGTCTTGCTCTCACTGGGGCGACGACAGGGCGGCTCGGTGGCCCCGGCCTCGCTCGGCCGCGTGTTCACGCCGTTCCGCTGAACGGCGCTTTTCGAAGAGGACGACGGTGATATGGGGATGATCAAGGGGGTCGCCGTCGCTGTGGCGCTCACGCTGGGGCTCGGTGCGGCCCAGGCGCAGGAGAAGCCGGCGGGCAAGCTGAAGGTCGGCTTCATCTATGTCGGGCCGGTGGCCGATTTCGGCTACTCGTTTCAGCACGACCAGAGCCGCAAGGCGTTGCTGGCGGCCATGCCGGACAAGGTCGAGACGAGCTTCCTCGAGAACGTGCCCGAGGCGGACAGCGAACGCTCCATCGAGAGCTTGGCGCGCTCGGGCCATCAGCTGATCTTCACCACCTCCTTCGGCTTCATGGAGCCCACCCTGAAGGTGGCCAAGAAATTCCCGAAGGTGAAGTTCGAGCACGCCACCGGCTACAAGCGCTCGGCCAACGTCTCGACCTATTCGGCGCGGTTCTACGAGGGCCGCTACATCTGCGGCGAGATCGCCGGCAGGCTCTCCAAGACCGGCACGGTGGGCTACATCGCCTCGTTCCCGATCCCCGAGGTGGTGAGCGGCATCAATGCCTTCATGCTCGGCGCGCAATCGGTGAACCCCAACATCAAGCTCAAGATCGTCTGGGTGAACACCTGGTTCGATCCGGGCAAGGAGGCCGAGGCGGCCAAGGCCTTGCTGGCGCAGGGGGCCGACATCCTGTCCCAGCACACCGATTCCGCCGCTCCGCTGCAGGAGGCGGAGAAGCAGGGCAAGTTCGCCTTCGGCCAGTCCTCCGACCAGATGCGCTTCGCCCCGAAGGCTCAGCTCACCTCCATCGTCGACGATTGGGATGGCTACGTGATCGGCGAGGCCAAGGCCGTTCTGGACGGCACCTGGAAGAGCCACGACACCTGGGGCGGGATCAAGGAGGGCATGGTGGTGCTGGCGCCCTTCGCCAACATGCCCGACGACGTGAAAGCCAAGGCCGAGGCCTCCAAGAAGGCGATCGCCGACGGTACGCTCCATCCCTTCAAGGGGCCGGTCCTGAAACAGGATGGCAGCGTCGCCGTGAAGGAGGGCGAGACCGCCCCCGACCCGATGATCCTCGGCATGAACTGGTATGTGAAGGGCATCGACGACAAGCTGCCGAACTGACCACGCCGTTCGCGTCATCCTGATTCACATCGGCTCGAAGACCGGCCATCGCCCTCCAGGCGATGGCCGGTTTTTTCGTGCCCGGGGCGACGTACTCCTTGCCTTATATGCTCGATGCATCTAACTAAGATGCATCGAGCATATAAGGCTGCCCCGTGACCGAAGCCGAGTTCCTGGCGGATTACGATCCCGCCGCCTACGAGCGCCCTGCCCTCGCCGTCGATCTCGTGCTGCTGGGCCTGCGCGCGGGCCGGCTCGCGGCGCTGCTGCTGAAGCGGGACCAGCTTCCGCATGCTGGCCGCTGGGCGCTGCCCGGCGGCTTCGTCGGCATCGACCAGACCCTCGACGCGGCGGCCCTCTATGTCCTGCAGGAGAAGGCCGGCATCGCCAGGGCGCATCTGGAGCAGCTCTACACATTCGGTGCTCTCGACCGCGATCCGCGGATGCGGATCATCAGCGTCGCCTATCTGGCTCTTCTGCCGGAGGCTGACTTCGCCGAGGCGCTGGAGCGCTCGGCGGCCCTCACGCCGGCCACCATCGCGGTGCCGTGGCCGGGCGAGACGGGCGGAGAGGTGACGGCCCTGTCGCCGAAGGGAGAGACGCTTCCCCTCGCCTTCGACCATGCCGCCATCCTGGCCATGGCGATCCTGCGGTTGCGCGGCAAGCTCGACTATTCGGATGTGGGCTTTGCCCTCCTGCCCGAGCACTTCACCCTGCGCCAGTTGCAGGACGTGCACGAGGCGGTGCTCGGCACCACGCTCAACAAGCCGGCTTTCCGACGCAGAATGCTCGACCGGGGCTGGCTGGCGCCGACCGGATTGCGTGAGGCCGGAACGTCGTTCCGGCCGGCCGAACTCTACCGATTTCAACCATCTCGCTGAACGCACAGGAGGATTTCCATGGCGACGATCCGCAATATCGGCCTGGTCGCGCAGCTGAGGAGCGAGGCGAGCAGCCACGTCATCCGCTACCGCAAGGGACGCATCCGGCAGAGCGGCCGGGGCCTCGTGTTCTGGTTCCGCCCCGAGACGTCGAGCATCGCCGAAGTGCCGATGGACGACCGCGAGATGACGTTGTTCGTGCGGGGCCGCAGCCAGGATTTCCAGGCCGTCGCCGTGCAGGGGACGATCGGCTGGCACGTGGTCGATCCCGAGCGGTTGGCGAACCGCATCGATTTCTCCATCGGCCTTCGCAACGGAAAGCTCCAGGGTGAGCCGATCGAGAAGATCGAGGCCCGCATCGCCGGCATCGCCAGTCAGGCGGTGCTGCAATATCTCGGTGGCAAGCCGGTGCGCGCCATCCTGGATGCCGGCCCCGAGCCCCTGCGCGGAGGACTGGAGACCGTTCTGGCGGCGGACCAGTCCCTGGCCGAGATCGGCGTCGCCGCCGTGTCGGTGCGGCTCACCAACCTCGCGCCGACGAGCGAGCTCGAACGCGCCCTGCAGACCCCGACCTTCGAGGCGCTCCAGCAGAAGGCCGACGAGGCGACCTTCTCCCGTCGGGCGCTCGCCGTGGAAAAGGAGCGCGCCATCGCCGAGAACGAGCTCGCCACGCGCACGGAACTGGCGCGCCGGGAGAAGCTCCTCATCTCCGAGGAGGCGGAGAACGCGCGAAGCCGCGCCGCCGGTCTCGCCGAGGCGCAGGGCGTCGAGGCGACGGCGGAAGCGGAGCGCATCCGTCTCGTCGAGGGGGCCAGGGTCCAAGCCGAGGCGCAGCGCGTCGCGATCTACCGCGACCTGCCGCCCGCGGTTCTGCTCGGCCTCGCCGCGCAGGAACTGGCGGGCAAGCTCGACACGATCGAGCATGTCAGCGTGACGCCCGACCTCCTGGCCGCCGTGATGAGCGAGTTCCACAAGCCCCGTCCGATGGTGGAGGCGCGCTAACCATGGCCGCCCTCACCCACCGCGCGGTCTTCGTGATCCGCGAGACCGATTACGAGGCTCTGATCGCACGCCACGCCACCAGCGGCCAGGCGCGCTTCTTCCTCGAGAGCCGCGGGCAGAAACTCGAGGACGTGGTGGAGCGCCACGAGCGTTTCCACGCCGTGCTCGCCCAGGCGCGGGCCTCGGTTCCCGACGAGTGGCGCCAAGCCCTGGTCCGGCGGGCCGATCTCGACCGTTTCCTCTTCGCCCCCGACGACGTGATCGTCGCCGTGGGGCAGGATGGGCTCGTGGCGAATGTGGCGAAGTATCTCGGAGCGCAGCCCGTCATCGGCATCAACCCGGCGCCGGACCTCTATGACGGTATCCTCGCCCGCATCGCCGTCGAGCGGTTGGGCGCTCTCCTCCCCGCCAGCGTGAACGGTGCGGCGGCGATCGAGCGTCGCACCATGGTCCGGGCAATCCTCGACCACGGCGAGACGCTGTTTGCCCTCAACGAGATCTTCGTCGGGCATCGCAGCCACCAATCCGCACGCTACCGGATCGAGACGGCGGACGAGGCCGAGGATCATTCCTCCAGCGGGCTCATCGTGGCCTCCGGGACCGGGATCACCGGATGGGCCCGCTCCATCGCCGAGGCGACGCATCTGACCATCCCGCTCGGAACCGAGGAGGCGGCGGTGGGCTATTGGGTGCGCGAGCCCTTCCCCAGCGTCGCTAGCACCACGCGGCTGCGCGCCGGCAAGTTGAAAGATGCCGGGCTCCTTATCACCTCGCGGATGAACGACGGCGGCGTCGTGTTTGCGGACGGTATCGAGCAGGATTTCCTGCCATTCGGATGGGGTTCCCAGGTCAGGCTCTCGCCGGCGGACCGCACCCTCAACCTCGCCGTCGGTTAGACAGTCACGGGGTTACTGTTCCAGTCTCCTCCGTGATTTTATTTCGTCACAAGATCAGTAGCCGTTGCCGCCATGATAGCCGTCATAGCCTATAGCCGGCGCGAAGCCATGTGACGCCGTCGATGGGCCGCCCCAGCTATAGCTTTGTCCCATCGGGTAAACGAGACTTTCGCTCAGAGGATGGGGCGCGACAGGAGAGCTTGACCGTAATGACTTTTGCGGAGGTTGTTCAGGATTGGCGCGCTTCCTGAAGATCGAGAGGACAGATGATACGCGACGCATGCATGCCTCCGACTTAAACTTGGAAGCAAGAAACAAGTTCGCGTCAATACCGTTCCTTCATCAGCCGATTATTCGATTATGGTCGTCGTTCGTGTTCGCGACAGGAACCTGCGGCGTTTCTCCATGCCGCAGGCCATTCCAAAATATTGTTCGTCCCATCGTCCGCTACGAGCTTGCGAGCATGCTCGTCGATTGGAGGATGACGACCACCAGCGTGACGAGGGCCGCGACGGCCACGACATAGGTGATGGCCTTGGTGAACTTGGTCATGGATCCGATCCGTTTCTCTGTGTTTTTCGTCTGGCCGTTGTCTGATTTGGTCAGTCTTCGGCGTCGTCGGAGGAGCGGCCACGTGACCGCTCATAAGCCGCGATGGCGCTCGAGCATCCTTCCGAAAGGTTCGGGCGATTGCGCTTGAAGCAGGCTTTCACTTCGGGGCCGCCGGGATTCATTCCCGCGCAGAGTCGCAGGTAATCGCTGCCGCAGCTCGCCCGCATGGCCTCCATTTCGGGGCCCTCCTGCGCCGTGGATGGCTGGGTCATGGCTAGCGCTCCGACGAGAGCGAGACCCGTCAGGGCTAAGATACGGATGGTCATGCTGCGATCTTCATAGGGGACAGGGCCGGATGGACGACCCACGCAAGCAGTGCTCGCATGGGTCGTTGTTGCCTCAACGAGACGGCTGATTGGCGGCGGGTTGGCCGGGCGCCACGGCCGGCGGAGCGGCGAGCTGCTGGCGGGTCTCGGCGAGCTTCGCCTGGGCGGCGCTCAGATCCTGCCGGGCAGAGGCTAGGCGCTCGTCGATGGAGGCAGCCTCCTTGTTGCGGGTGGCCAGGGTCTCGGTGAGCGTGGCCAGCTCTCCCTGCGCGTCGGTCTGGCGCTTGCGGAGGGCATCGAGGGCAGTGGCGCCGGCATCGCGGTCGGCGGAGAGCTTCTGCAACGCCTGCTCGGCCTGGCCACGCTCGGACACGACGCGGTCGCGTTGCGCCTGGACCTCGGCGAGGTCGTTGCGGACAGTCGCCAGGGCCTCGCGCGCCTGCTGGGCGTCGCGGTTGGCGAGGCCGATCTCGGCGGTGAGCTTGTCCTTGTTGGCGCTCAATTCGGCGACGGCCTGATCGATCTCCGTGCGCTGCTTGGTGGCCTGCTCGGTCGCCGCACGCGCGTCGGCCAGATCCTTCTGCGCGGCGGCGGCGGCCTCGCGGGCATTCTGCTGGCGCTCCTCTGCCTTGGCGAGGTCGGCCGTCTTGGCCGTCGCCTCCTGCGTCATGGTCGCGAGATCGGCGCGGAGCTTGGCCTCCTGCACGCGGGCGTCCTCGAGACGGCGACCGACCTCGGCGAGATCCCGGGCGCGGTCCACCGCCGACGTCTCCGCGGTGGTGATGGCCTCGCGCAACGGCGTCAGTTTCCCCTCGGCCTGCGTGACCTGGCTCTGCAGCTCGGTGAGCTTGCGGGCCTCTGCCTCGGCCGTCTTCTTTGCCTCGGCCGCCTTGGCCTCAGCCGTCTGCTGCTCCTGCGTCAGGGCTGCGGCGCGCGACTTCGCCTGCTCGGCGGCCTGGCTCGCCTGCTGGCCCTGCTGCTGGGCGGTGGCGATCTTGGCCTGGAGCGCATTCAAGGTTCCGGCGGTCGAGACCTGCCGCTCGAGATCGGCGCGGAGCGCAATCTGCTGGCTCTGCAGGTCCTCGATCCGATGGTCCCGGGCACTGCGCTGGCGTGCGCCCGCGATGGAGGCGACGATGAGCCAGACCAGCAGGATCGCGGCCACGACAGCGAGGCTGAAGGGCAAGGGTCGGCGGAGTTCCGAGCGGTAGTCGATGGCCATGAGGGTCTCGCGGTGTCGGGGAAGGCGGTGGATCGAACCCCGGCGCGGCATCGCCCGGTGTCGTATGCGGCCGGCGCAGTCATGCGCCGGCCGCATCGTGGCTTCGTGTCGGGCAGGTCTGGCCTGCAAGTCTGGCCTTAAGCCGGCTTGCGGCCGTCGGCGGCGTAGCGGTCGATGGCCGAGGGCAGCTCGCGCGAGAGGCGGGACAGGAGCGCGGCGCGGCTCAGCCCGGTCTGCTGGGTGAGGTGGTCGAGGGTGTCCGTGCCGATGGCGCGTTCCAGATCCGCCTCGGGAATGTCGCGGTTGGCGCCCTGGTTGACCCAGGACGTCGCGGTCTCGCCATGACCGCCCTTGGTGAAGTGATCGACGAGCTCACTCAGGCCGCTGGCGATCAGCCCGCCCACGCCGGCCGTGCCGAGGCCGCCCAGAAGACTTCCAAGGCCGCCCGTGGAGCTGGTGTTCGCGCTGGTGTTGGGAATCGGCGGGACGGTGCCGTGGTTCGGGCTCAGCGACGGAGCCGAGGGGGCATCGTGCCCCTTCAGCAGTTCGGCGAGCTTGTCGCGGTTCTGGTAGCCGGCCACGGCCAACAGGCCCAGCAGCGCGGTCATTGAGGGATAGCCCTTGCTCATCTGTCGTCCTTGTCGGTGGAGAGTGGGGGGCGGAAGGCAGTCTGCGGAAATCCGGCCCGGCATGGGAGCCGAGCCGGCGTTGGAAGGAGTGCCGCGGGAGCCGGGGCGGAGCGACGCCGGCATCTTCCGGGCGTGTCCGGGCCCCATCGATGGATCAGGGGCAGGTGTGACGGTCGCCGTCGTTGCCGAGATAGGTTCCGCTGGCCGCGTCGTAAGAGCGGAAACGGCGGGCGCAGGCCGCGACGGCCTCGGCCGGGACCCCACGCGGGGCGGCCTGGGCCTGCGAGTTGGCGATGGCACCGCCGATGATGGCCCCCGCCGCAAGGCCTGCCACGCCTGCGCCGACGGCGGCGCCCACGCCGGGACCACGGCGGTAGCCGTAGCCACGACGATGGCCGTAGCCCCGGCCGTATCCACGCCCGCCACGCCAGCCGTGCCGATGACCGAAGCGACGGTGCTGCACGTACCCGGTCGCCAGGTCACCACGGACCAGCGCCTCGATCGGAGAGACGGTGGCCGGGGAGGCCTGGGCCGGAAGCCCGATCAGGGTTGCGGCCAAGGTGGCGGCGAGGGCGAAGGTCAGCTTCATCGTGAGGTGGTCTCCTGACGTAAGATGGGGAAATGCCGAAACCGGATCAGTAGCCCCGACGGTTCGGCGGGGCGGCGGACCGGCCGCCGAAGCGGCGGCTGACATAGGCGATGATCTTCGGAAGCAGGAAGGCAGTCAGGAGCTTGCGGATCATGGGATGGTCTCCGAGGACGAGGGATCAACGCTTGGAACGGGACAGCCACCCGACCGCGAAAGCGACGGCGGCGAGGCCGAACACGGCGGAGGCTCGGTTGTTGTCGGCGTAGCGAACGGCCTGCCGGCCGTAGGTCGTGCCGCGCTTGCGGGCGTGACGCGCGAGGTCGCGCCCATCGGCAATGAGGTGTCCGGCCCGATCTCGCGCCTCGTCAACGAGGTGACGTCCGTCCTCGACGAGATTTCCGGCGCGATCCCGGATCTCATGGGCGATGTCTCGGCCATCCTGAGCCAAATCCTCGGCCCGGCCACGGGCCCGGCCGTAGGCGTATTGCGCACCGCCGGCCACCTGATTGACGGCGCCGCGCACCTGACGGGCGGGATCACCGGTGATTCCGCCGAGCGCGGTCTGGGCGCGGCCCGTGAGGTGGCGGGACGCGCCGCGGAACTGGTCGCCGTTCATGAGATACTCCCAGGTTCGAAATTGATGGAGGTGACGGGCCCCGGATCGGGTCGGGGCCCGCCGTTTCGGTTCAGCGCTTGCCGGTAACCGTGTCGACCACCGAGGCGACGCCGTCCTTGGCCTCGCCGACGGTGCGCTGGGCCTCGCCCTTGAGTTCCTGGGCCTTGCCCTCGGCAACCAACGTGTCGTTGCCCGTGACCTTGCCGGCCGCCTGCTTGACGTTGCCGGCGGCTTCGTTGGCGAGGCCCTTCAGCTTGTCCGTGGTGCTGCTCATGGGGATGCTCCTTCGGTTCGAGAATGAGATCGCAGGGGGAGGTCCGGCCGGTCGCGGGTGACCGGCCGGGGAGTGGCTCAGGCGCGGCGGGCGCCGTAGCTGTCGGCGAGGGTGTGGAGCTTCGGGGCGCCGAGGCGGCCGCCGAAGAAGCCGGCGAGCGCGCCGAGGATCAGGGCGAGCGCGCCGTAGAAGGCGCCCTGGGTGGCGGCGGACTTGGCGGCGACGGCTGCGGCCTCGGCCTTCTGCTTGGCGGTGGCGACGGTCTCTTCGTACTGCTTGCGGTAGTCCTGGATCTGCGTCTTGGCCTGGTCGACCGGAATGCCCTGGGCCTTGGCCAGCGCGTCGGCGGCACGGTTCTCGGCCTGGGCCTTCTGGCTCGGATCACCCGTGAACAGGGCGCGGATCGCGGCGACGGCGGCGTCCTTGGCGGCCTGCGGGTCCTGGCCGGCGGCCTGGTTGCGGACGCTCTGCTCGATGCCGTCGAGCGGGTTGGTGATCTTCGACAGCGAGGGGGCGGCGGCCTGGGCCGCGGTCTGCACGGTGCCGCCGACCAGCGAGCCGGCTCCGCCCAGCGTGCTGGTCACGCCCGAGAAGGCTCCGCCGATGAGGCCGCCGGCCGCCGAGGTGAGGAGGTAGAGCACCACGAGGGTGGTCACCGCCCAGGAGACGAGGCCGTGCAGGCCGGCGGCGCCCGTGACGGGCTTGCCCGAGAGACGCCCGGCGATGAAGCCGCCCGCCAGGGCGGCCACGATGCCCGAGACGATGAACCAGATGCCGGCGCTGAGCGACAGGGTCGAGGCGGCCGGGTTGTCGGCGGCCACCGGTCCGACGCTGGACAAGCCGATGCCGACGCCGACCATGTTGAGGATGACCTGGGTCACCAGGGCGGTGACGGCGCCGGCGAAGATCGCGCCCCACGACACCTGGTTCAGCAGGACGGTGCGGGTGTCGGCGGCAGCCGGGGTGGATGAGGTCGCAAGAAGGGGGGAAGTGGACACGATACTGGTACTCCGGGTCGTCGGTCGTCCGAGAAGCTCGGTCGTTCGGGGGTGGGTGAACTCATGGGCCGGACCGCGCGGTCACGGCGCGGTCGGGCCGATCGATCGCGGCGCTAGAGCTGCGCCCGACCACGTTGGGTCGGGGCACATCTCAAGGCCTTTGTTTTGCCGCGCTCTTTTTCGCCGAACCGGCATCCACTTCGGCGGAGAGCGCTCTAAGCGTCAGTCGCGGCCGTGGATGAGGAGGCCGATTCCGTAGCCGAGGAGGCCGGCGACCAGCAGGACGGCGACAGGGTGCTCGGCGATCTGGTTGCTGGCTTCGCGGCCGCCCTGGCGCAGATAATTGCCGCCGTTTTCGTAGGCGTCCTCGGCCCGGTCATAGGCCTCGCGGCCAGCGCTGCGGACGGAGCGCTCGGCGCGGTCGTAGGTGTCGGCAGCGGCGCCCTGGGCGCGGCGCGCGCGGTCCTCGACGTCGTCGGACCCGATCAGGTTTCCGACCGTGTCGCGAACCTTGCCGCCGATGTCGCGGGCGGTATCGACCACTTGGTCGGCCGCGTCGCGTACGGTGTCCTTGGCCTGGCCATAGAGGTTCTCGGCAGCACCCTGTGCCTCGCGCGCACGGCCCTCCGCCGAATCCCGCTTCGAACCGGTGAGGTCGCCCACCGTGCCCTGCACTTTGCCGCCGAGTTCCTTGGCGGCGCCCGTGATGCGATCCGCATCGACCATGATGTCTCTCCTGTTCTTGTCGTGAAGGATGTTCGTGAAGCGTGACGTTCCGCCGAAGCTACGACTTTGGGCTGGTCTTCGGTTTCACGTCGGGTTTCAGTAATTTCTGCTGAGATCTGCCATCGGCTTCGACTTCTGGATCTCCGACCAGTTTTCCGATGGCCTCTTTCACCGAGGCCTTGAGCTTGTCGGAAGCATCGGTCGTCTTTTGCGCGCTCACGGGATGCTCCAATGCCTCAGCGACTGACACACCCCTCAAGTGGCCCGTGCTCACTGCCAAGCAATGATGCAAATCTACTAGTAGAGTGATTTTTATTCGTCAGTTCAGAGCAAGGGGAAACTGTCGCTACGGCTCTGGACAACGTCTGCGGAATGCTCGTGCTCGTTGAGCTTCCGGCGGGCGGCCTCCGTGTGACCGCCCGTCATGACGATCGAGAAAAGAGAGTTCTTGCGTCCGCCGACCCGCCGAAGCTCATGCCTGCCGCCGCCAACCACCTTCGACCGCCTTCCGTGCCGCCTGTATCAAGCCCGCCTCTAACAGGTGGGGGTGGCCGGCGGTTCCGATGGGTGAAAGCGAAAGACTGGTATATCTGGATCATTGACGTGAACGTGAGCGATCATCCAGAAGCGCGTACGTATTCTCAACCGTAGAAGCACGGCGACCTCCGGCCGCTATCCGGTACAAGGACGTATCTGCGGAATGTACGTCACCACAGAAGCTAAAGAATCGTCATATCCAGATGGCTCGAATCCCTCTGTGCAGGATGAGCTTGGACGAAGACTTGAAGAGCTCATTCCGAGAGCGGGCACGGTCGAGGCCGATACGCGGCTCGGTAGGGTTCTGCTCCGGCTCAGGGCCGCCCTGCTCGACGCGGAGGCGGAGCGGCAGGTCTCGAAGGCGTTCGGCGACGGGGTGATCGCCCTCGTGCCGCGCCTGCGCCGCTCCGCTCTCCTGCGCACCGGCAACATCGCGGAGGCCGACGACATGGTCCGGGCCACGCTGATGCGGGCCTGGGAACAGCGCTCCCGGTTCGCTGAGGGCACCAGCCTCGTGGCGTGGCTGTTCACGATCCTGCGCAATATCCACCACAACAAGCACAGGCGCGTGAGGCGCCGGATCTTGGATTTCGACGGTGCCGTCGCGGCCGAACACTCGGCGGCTGCCAACCAGCAGCAAGGGGCCGCCCATCTCGCATTGCAGACCGCCCTGGATGCCGTTCCCATGGAGGAGCGAGAGACGTTGTTGCTGGTGACGGTGGATGGACTCACGCATGAGGAGGCGGCCGCCGTGCTCGGGTGCCCCGTCGGCACCGTGAGGGTCCGGGTGAGCCAGGCGCGTTACCGCCTCACCCTTTCCCTCGGCCAATGACGCCGATGTCCGCGCGCTTGCGCTGAGAGTGAGGAGTCGCCCGGCCGTTCGGTCCGGCGTCCGTCGCTCTGCTGACTCTGTCGGGTCCAGGCGCTTTCGTCGCGCAAGCGATCAGGCTGTCCGAAGCGTGGAGGATGGCCCCTCGTCAGCCGTGGGCGGAGGGTCGTAACGCGACATGTCGGGTGCCTTCGGCGCATTCGAGAACAGTTTTCCCGCGATACGCCGTGTGATGGGCATGCTGGCGAAGCGCAACGCACCGTGGAGGAGACGGATGCCGAGGCGACTTTTCGGGTTCGCCAATTTCGGGGCGATCTTCGGGACGCCCTGGCCCTGCTCGACCATCGGTCGCATCGCCCTCTCGTAGGCATCGAAGCCCGAGCGAATATCGGCGGTCCGAGAGATCTCGTGGGCTAGCACGAAGGCGCCGGTGATGGCGAGGGTGGTGCCGATGCCCGCGAGCGGCGTGGCGCACCAGGCCGCATCACCCACCAACGCGACGCAGCCCTTCGACCAGCGCGGCATCCGGACCTGGCGAAGGACGTCGAAGTAGAAATCCTCCGTCGTGTCCAGGCCGGCGAGGACACGTCCGGTCTGCCAGCCGGCACCGGCGAAGCGCTCCTGCAGGAACGCCTTCTGCTGGTCGCTGTCCCAGCTTTGCTCGTTCCCCGGCGGCTGCCGGAGGGACAGCATCGCCCGCGTGGTGCCGTTGCGATCAGGTCGAAGCGAGACGCTCCGGCCACCGGTCGCGTTGTACCAGCGCCAGAGCCGGTCGTCGTCGGCGACGCGCGGGATGGTGAAATAGGCGATGACGAGATCCATCCAGCGCGGATCGTTCTCGCCGGGGAAGACGAGCTCGCGCGTCGCCGAACCGACACCCTCGGCGATGACGACGGCATCGTAGCGCTTGGTGCGACCGTTCGCGAAGGTGACGGTCGCCGCCTCCCCGTCCTGGTCGATCCTGTCGATGCTGTCACCGAAGCGAAACCGTGCCGTGTCGCGCCCGGCCTCGTAGAGGAGGCGGGCGAGGTCCCCGCGCAGGATCTCCATCTCGGCCGTTGGTCCGTCGCCGCCGTCCCTGTCCACGAGGAATTGAGCGGCGATCCGGCCCTCGCCATCGACCCAAGCGGTTCCGGTTTCGCCCGTTCCGCGTTCGAGGGCGATCTGTTCCAGCCCCATCCGGCGCAGCACGTCACGGCCGACGCCGCGCACGTCGATGTTCTGGCCGCCGTCCCGGAAGGTGGGTGCCCGTTCGACCACGGTGACCTCGTTTCCGAGATGGGCAAGCCACCATGCGAGGGTACAGCCGGCCACGCTGGCTCCGGTAACGAGGATGCGATGAGCCATGAAATGTCCGGAGCGTGGTGACGATGCGGGGCTGGATCTAGGTTCCGAGCACGGAATCACCAACGGACGATCGATGTCAGGGGGCAAGCTTCTTAAGTTTGCCGGGTGGACTTCGCGAATGCCGCTTCGATCAGCCGACGAGCGCGTTCATCCGCTTCGTCGTCAATTGCCTTAGGATGCGCCCGAGCTGTTCGGCCGAGTACGGCTTGTGCAGAAGCTCGAAACCCTCCGTTCCATCCTGCGCCAGGACGTGGCTGTAGCCTGAGGCGAGCAGTATCGGCAGGCTCGGCAGCTGCGCGCGCAATCGCTTGGCCAGGGCGATGCCGCCCATGCCCGGCATCACTACGTCCGAGAACACGGCGTCGAATCCATTGCCCTCGCTCCCCAACAGCTCCAGGGCTGCCTCGGCATTGACGGCCCAGGTGGTGCGGTAGCCGAGGTCTTCGAGGATCTGCGTGGCGAAGCGGCCCACCTCGATATTGTCCTCGACCACCAGGACGCGCTGGCCCGCACCCATCGGGGAGCCCGGGGCCGGCTGCGGTATCTCGCGGTCCGCGCCGTTCTGCTCGATCACGATCTCGGGCAGGTAGAGCGTGAACGTCGTGCCGTGCCCGAGCCTGGTCGACACGTCGACATCGCCGCCCGACTGCTTGGCGAAACCGAACACCTGGCTGAGGCCGAGGCCGGTTCCCTTCCCCACCTCCTTCGTGGTGAAGAACGGCTCGAAGATGCGGCCCAACTGCTCAGGCGCGATTCCGGTGCCCGTATCGGTGAGGGAGATCGCCGCGAAGGCTCCAAGGGCGACCGCATGCCCCCGGATCGGCGGCAGCTTTCCGCGGCGCACCAGAGTCAGGGTCAGGGTCCCCTCCCCGTCCATCGCATCGCGGGCATTCACCGCCATGTTGACGAGGGCTGTCTCGAACTGGCTCAGGTCCGCCTTCACGAAGCAGGGCTCGTCGGGCGTTTCCACCGTCAGGCGGATGCGAGCCCCCGTCACGGTGTCGATCATCTCCGAGACGGCGCGCAGGCACTCGCCGACCTCGAACACTTCGGGCTTGAGGGCCTGGCGGCGGGCGAAGGCGAGGAGCTGCCCGGTCAGCTTCGCGGCGCGGTCGACCGTATCGGACACGGCATCGAGGTAGCGCCGCTTGCGCTCGTCGGGCAGCTCCGGCCGGCGCAGGAAATCGACGGAGGAGCGGATGATGGTGAGAAGGTTGTTGAAATCGTGCGCCACGCCCCCAGTCAGCTGCCCGACGGCCTCCATTTTCTGCGATTGGCGCAACGCTTCCTGCGTGTCGGCGAGTGCGGTCTCGGCGCGTAGCCGCTCCGAGATATCCTTGGCGTAGTGGAACGCCCCGACGATGTGTCCCACCTCGTCGCGCAAGGGCGAGTAGGACACCTCCCAATAGGGCTTCGCCAGGTCGGGGTCGCCGAATTCCTCGGTGACGGTGAATGTCTCGCCCCGGAGCGCGCGCTCCATCAACCCGCGCATGACCGGGGCTTGGTCCGGCGGGAACAGGTCGGGGAACACCTCGCCGACCTGCACGCGGTGGGCGAAGATGCGGAAGAACTCGTCGCTATGGGCCTGATTGAAGGCGATGAGCCGGTACGCGGTGTCGAAGGCGCAGATGGGCGCGGCGCTCGATTGGAGGATGTCGCGCGACAGACGAAGCTCCGCCGTCCGCTCCGCGACCTGCCGCTCCAGGTCGTCGTTCAGGGCTTGCAGGGCCTCCGCCCCGGCTTGCCGCGCGGTCTCGGCCCGGTAGCGCTCGGTGATGTCGCGGGAAATGCCGACGAGCTTGAGGGCACCGCCCTCGTCAGGCTGGAAGGGCGCGAAGCTCACCTCCCACCAGCGGAGGTCGCCATCGGCCGTCTGGGCCTGCCCCTCGATGCGTGAGACCTCTCCGGCGGCCGCCCGCCGGACGGCATCGCGCAGCTTGGCGCGCTCGCCTTCCGGCCAGAGCCCGGCATATTCCTGCCCCACCACGTCCTGAAGCGATCCGATCTGGTTCAGTTCGAGCCCCCGCGCGCTCATGAATTCCAGCGTGCCGTCGGCGGAGAGCACCTTCACGCAATCCGGGCTCGCCCTGAGGATGCCTCTGACGAAGGCGTCGCTGCGCCGGAGCGCCTCCCGGTCGGCGAGGCGCCTATGCGCGTCGAGATAGAAGCCGATGAGGTCGGCGAACATCCTGAACATGCCGACGGTCTCCGGCGTGTTCAGTCGGGCCGGACGAGGGTCGATGGCGCAGAGCGTGCCGAAGAAGCTGCCGTCCGGCAGGGTGATGGGCATCGAGATGTAGCTCTGGAAGCCGTACATCTCCGGGGTCGGATGCGCCTGGTACGCCGGGTCCTCGGACACGTGGTCGATGACCACGCCCGTCCCGGACGAGCGGATCGCGTCGCAGATCGTGGTGGCGACCGGCAGCTCGCCGCCCGGCGCCAGACCGAAGGCGATGTCGTCCTTGACGCTACAGGCGACCCAGCGGTCGTCCGTTACCCTGGCGATGGCGGCGAAGCCCATGCCCGTCGTCCGACAGACCACGTTCAGGATCGTCGGAACCGCGGCGATGCCCTCGACCGCAATGATATCCGCCTGGAAGTCGTGCGGGGCGGACGGAGCGGCAATCGAGGCGGTCATCATCTGTCCGCCGCTTTGGCGGAGCTATGGCCGCGGGAGCGAGGCACCGCGTGGTCACGCTCGATCAAAAGGCGAAGACCGGCGCGGACGACTTCGCTGGCATTTGCATAATGCCCACTCGCGACCTGACCCTTGATGTAGCTCTCCAGCTCATGGGTCAGGGCGATGTTGCGGGTCGGCGTGCTCGACATGACCGAACGGTGTCACAGGGACATGAAGCTGTCAAAAGTTAGCAACTGTACCGGTCGCGGGGGCAGCGGCAGCGGTTCAATCAGCTCTGATCCCGCAGGCATCCGGGAGCGTGCCGAACCGGCCGTTCGGCCACATCCGGGGCATCCCGATCCGTTCAGCGCAGGGGCTGGAAGGCCTCCACGAGGCAACGTCCCCTCCATCGAGCGAAACCGAACCCGTCAAAAAGCGGCGGGTGGCATGTCCCGCCGCCTCATGTTTCAGATGACGTGTGCCATGCCCATGGCCCGAAGCATGTCGTTCTGGATCGGAGCCACCGCCTCATTGATGCGCGCGACGCCGAAATCCACGCCCTCGGGCATGACCACCGTGCGCAGGGGACGCCGCTCCGTTGCCTCGACCAGCCCGGCGATCGCATCGGCGACGAGTTGCGGGCGCGGAGGATGGGCGGGGTCGTACGACTTGTCGGCGTTGTCCTTGATCTGGCCCGGGATCGACGCCACTGCGCCATAGGCGGTCAGTACGTCCGTATCGGATGGCTCGGGGCTGGACGAGATCAGGTTGCTGGGGAACGGGCCCGGCTCCACGATGACCGAATCGATCCCGAAGCCGCTCAGCTCGTAACGATAGGTCTCCGCCAGGGCTTCGAGCGCGAACTTGGTCGCCGCATAGACACCGAAGAACGGTATGACGAAGCGTCCCATCAGCGACGTGACCTGCACGATCAGTCCGCTGCCGGCGGCGCGCATATGCGGCAGGACGGCACGGTCGGCGCGGACCGCCCCAAAGACATTGACCGCGAACAGCCGTTCGACATCGGCGATCGTGTAGGCTTCCGTCACCCCAATGGGCATCAGGCCGGCATTGTTGACCAGAACGTCGATCCTGCCGTGCTGCGCGATGACCCGAGCGATGGCGGCCTCGACCGAGTCGTCGCTGACCACATCCATTTCGAGGACCTGCAGGGGATTCCCCTCCGCCTTCGCGGCCTCGATCAGTTCGTTCCGGACCGCGCTGTTCCGGCCCACGACATCCCGCATGGTCGCGATGACGCTGTGACCGCGCCTCGCCAGTTCCAGGGCCGTGAGTTTTCCAAAGCCACTGCTCGCGCCGGTGACCACAACGACTTTCGCGCTCATCCTCAGTTCTTCCTTTTCCATCCGGGGCGCGCCTACGGGACTCGGCCTCTGCCGCCCTTTGGGCGGGGCCGCTCCTGTCGGGGCCTCGCCGTCCGTCCGCCCTTCCTCTAGCGTAGATTTTTCTGCGGCTTCAGATCTGAGTATTCGCTTCTTTGTTGCCTGTGGCGCTACAATCGACGGATCAGGATCGGCAGGATCGGGCGACCGATGCGGGACAAGTTCGACGGCGTGCAGATCTTCGTGGAGGCGGTAGAGGCTGGCGGGTTCGCGCGGGCGGCGGACCGGCTGTCCCTGTCCCGGTCCGCCGTCGGCAAGGCCGTGGCCCGGCTCGAGGAGCGGCTCGGCGTGCGCCTGTTTCAGCGGACCACGCGCACCCAGAGCCTGACGGAAGCCGGGCAGCAATTCTACGAACATTGCCTGCGCGCCGTCGCGGAATTGCGGACCGGCGAGGCGCTCCTCGAATCGGGCCGCCAGGAGGTGGCGGGGCGATTGCGGATCTCGATGCCGGTTCTCCTCGGCCGGCGCTGCGCGGCGCCGATCCTGCTCGACTACGCCAAGGCGCATCCGAAGCTGGAACTCGACCTGAATTTCAGCGACCGGGTCATCGACCTGATCGCCGACGGCTTCGACCTCGGGCTGCGCTTCGGCGCGCTCGGCAACAACAGCTCTCTGCGTGCCCGGCGGCTGGTGACGGAACGTATGGTGCTCTGCGCCTCCCCGTCCTACCTCGATGCGCGCGGGCGCCCGGAGGAGCTCGCGGATCTCGCCGGGCACGACGCACTCGCCTATGCGCGCGGCGACCGCGGCTATGCTTGGCGCCTGCCGGATGCCAACGGCGTCCTCGTCCCGGTTTCCCCACATTCCAGGCTGCGGTTCGACGACGTCGAAGTCATCCTGAGCGCCGCCAAGGCGGGGCTCGGCCTCTGCTGGCTCCAACACTGGCTGATCCGCGACAGCCTGCAAAAGGGTGAACTCGTCCAGCTCTGGGCGGAGCGGCCCTACGCGACCATGGATTGCTACGCCGTCTGGCCCGCGGCACGGTATCTGCCGTTGCGGTCACGCCTCGCCATCGATGCGCTCGCCAGCCGGATGCCGAGTGACGGTGTCGTCAAGCACCCTGGGTAGGATCGCGGAGCCCCCTGGGAGATGAGCGGGAGTCGGCCGTTCAGGGGGCGGCCCGATTCGGTTCATAGGCTATCGACCTGTCTTGCCGATTCATCACCGAGGAGCGGGCAGATCCCAACCTTGCCATAGACGGCGATTGACTGACTTCCCGAAAGCGGATGTCCACCGGCCCAAGACTGGCCGTGCTCCACGGGGATGCGGCTGTGATCGACGCACCCACGAGCTATGAGGTTTGCGCTCCGGTGAGATAGTCCCAAAGCTCGTCGGCGGCGTGATTGCGGCACTCGAGCGAGCGGAACAGTCTGATCTCGATGGGCACGTCGAACTGTTCGTGCCCCGCGCGGACGAGGCGACCGCGCGTCTGATCGTCGGCCGCGACCGTTTGTGGGAGCCAGGCGACGCCGTGCCCCTCGCGCGCCATGGTCGTCAGCGTCGCGGCGAGATGCGAGGTGAAGCGGGTGTCGAGGTGGAACGAATCCCCGTTGCGGCAGCTCGCCAGGATGCGCCCGAGGCCCGAGGCCTGGCTGTAGGCCAGGTAGGGAACCAGCTCGGCGGACGATCCCGGCAGCGACCACAGACCAGCGCCGTCTCCCGAGGGCGCGCAAAGCGGGATGAGACGATCGTCGCCGACCCGCACGCTCTCGAACCGGTCGGGCTCGAACCGCGTCGGGGCGTTCCTGTGGAAGTGGCAGAGCAGGAAGTGTACCTCGCCCGACAGCATGATCTGCTCGCAGGCTTCCATGCTGTCCGAAATGAGATTGAGCGTGCCCAGCGTCCGGGATCGCATGACCCGGCGGACCCAACTCGGAAAGAACGTGAACGATAGGGCGTGGGTCGCGGCGATGGAGAGCGTCGCCGTATCCTGAGCGCCCACCGCCCGCGTCTCGCGGCGGGCCCGCTCCAGGCTGTGCAGCAGAGCCTGGGCTGCCGGGAGGAAGGTGACGCCGGCCGGGGTCAGCGCCGCCCCTTGCGCGCCCCGTGCGAAGAGCGGCGTCCCGACCCAATCCTCGAGAGCCCGGATGCGCCGGCTGAAGGCCGGCTGCGTCACGCTCCGGGCCTCCGCCGCCCGCGAGAACGTCTTCTGCTCCGCCAGTGCGAGGAAGTCCTTCAGCCAGTCCAGATCCATCGATCAGCCCAGATCCATCGGTCGGACCATGTCCATCCGTCCGTCCAGCCCGATGCCGTTCGCGCATAGCCCGAACCGAACATGGCATTGGCCGGACGAGGGTGTCCAGGCGTACCCACAGCATCAAGCCCCACAAGAGGGATCACTAATCAAGCTGCCCGTTAAGTGGCAGATCAGGAGGAAACAGATCATGAAGTCATGGCTAAGCCGACTCTATGTTCAAGTCTTCATAGCAATCGTCATCGGCGGGTTCGTCGGGTATTTCCTGCCGGACGTCGCCGTCACGCTGCAGCCCCTGGCGGACGGCTTCATCAAGCTGATCAAGATGCTGCTCGCGCCGGTCATCTTCGGTACCATCGTGGTCGGCATCGCCAAGATGGGTAACATGAAGGAGGTCGGCCGCATCGGTGTGCGCGCGCTGATCTACTTCGAGGTCGTCTCGACGCTGGCCCTCGTCATCGGCCTCGTGGTGGTCAACGTGATGCAGCCGGGCGTCGGCATGAACATCGACGCCACGCATATCGACGGCAGCGCCATCGCCTCCTACGCCAAGCGGGCGGAAGCGCAGCCCGGCATCGTCGGCTTCCTGATGGACATCATCCCCTCGACGATGGTGGATGCCTTCGCCAAGGGCGCCATGCTGCAGATCATCCTGATCTCGCTGCTCTTCGGCCTCGCCCTGGTTCAGGCGGGCGAACGCGGCAAGCCGGTGGTCGTCGTCATCGACAGCCTGCTGGACGCGCTGTTCCGCATCGTCGCCATGGTGATGCGCTTGGCCCCCATCGGTGCGGGTGCCGGCGTCGCCTTCACCATCGGCAAGTACGGGTTCGGCACCGTCTGGTCCCTCGCCTACCTGATGCTCGGTGTCTACGCCACGTCGATCCTGTTCGTCGTGCTGGTGCTCGGCTCCGTCTGCGCCTGGACCGGGTTCTCGCTCTTCAAGGTCCTCGGCTTCTTCAAGGACGAGATCCTCATCACCTTCGGGACCTGCTCCACCGAGGCCGTGATGCCCCGGATGATGGCCAAGCTGGAGCGGGTGGGCTGCGAGAAGTCGGTGGTCGGCCTCGTTCTGCCGACGGGCTACACCTTCAACGCCGACGGCACCTGCATCTACCTGACCATGGCGGCGATCTTCGTCGCCCAGGCCACCAACACGCCGCTGGGCATCGGCGACCAGCTCGTCGTCCTGGGCGTGCTGCTCCTGACCTCGAAAGGGTCGGCGGGTGTCGCCGGGGCCGGGTTCGTCACCCTCGCCGCCACCCTGTCGAGCATCCACACCGTCCCGGTCGCCGGCCTCGTCCTTCTGCTCGGCGTCGATCGCTTCATGAACGAGGCGCGGGCGGTCACGAACCTCATCGGCAACGCGGTCGCCACCATCGCGGTCGCCAAGTGGGAAGGCGCCTTCGACCTCGCCAAGGCGGAGGAGGCCTACCGCAACCGGGCCGCCGTCTCATCCGAGGACGTCGTTCCCGACACGGAAGCCGGGCATGCCCTGCCCCGCCCCGTGGCGGCCGCCCACTAGACCTTCCGGCTGCTTTCGTCCGCTTCCATCCCTTCCCCCCGCGCGAATCCCTTCGCATCTCAAGGAGAGCCACCATGCGTATCGTCGACGTCTGCGAGATCACCAAGCCGATCTCCTCGCCCATCCGCAACGCCTATATCGACTTCTCGAAGATGACCGCCAGCCTCGTGGCCGTGGTCACGGACGTGGAGCGCGACGGCCGCCGGGTGGTGGGCTACGGCTTCAATTCCAACGGCCGCTACGGCCAGGGCGGCCTGATCCGCGAGCGCTTCAAGAACCGCATCCTCGAGGCCGAGCCCGCGAGCGTGCTCAACGAGGCCGGTGACAATCTCGACCCGCACAAGCTCTGGGCGGCGATGATGACCAACGAGAAGCCCGGCGGCCACGGCGAGCGCTCGGTGGCGGTGGGCACCCTCGACATGGCGATCTGGGACGCCACCGCCAAGATCGCCGGCAAGCCGCTGTTCCGGATGCTCGCCGAGCAGAAGGGCGTCGAGGCCAATCCGCGCGTCTTCGTCTACGCGGCCGGCGGCTATTACTATCCCGGCAAGGACGACACCCAGCTGCGTGCCGAGATGCGCGGCTACCTCGACCGTGGCTACAACGTCGTGAAGATGAAGATCGGCGGCGTGCCGATCGAGGAGGACCAGCGCCGCATCGAGGCCGTGCTGAAGGAGATCGGCTCGCAGGCGCAGCTCGCCGTCGACGTGAACGGCCGCTTCAATCTCGAACAGGGCATCGCCTACGCCAAGATGCTGCGCCAGTACCCGCTGTTCTGGTACGAGGAGATCGGCGATCCCCTCGATTACGCCCTGCAGGCCGCGATCTCCGAGTTCTATCCCGGCCCGATGGCGACCGGCGAGAACCTGTTCTCGCACCAGGATGCCCGCAACCTCCTGCGCTACGGCGGCATGCGGCCCGACCGCGACTACCTGCAGTTCGACTGCGCCCTCTCCTACGGACTCGTCGAGTATCTCCGCACCCTCGACGTGCTGGAGCAGTTCGGCTGGTCGCCCAAGCGCTGCATCCCGCATGGCGGTCACCAGATGTCGCTCAACATCGCGGCCGGCCTCGGGCTGGGCGGCAACGAGAGCTACCCGGACCTGTTCCAGCCCTATGGCGGCTTCCCGGACGGGGTGAAGGTCGAGGACGGCCACATCGTCATGCCGGAGCTTCCCGGCATCGGCTTCGAGGGCAAGTCGGACCTGATCAAGGTCATGCGCGAACTCGCCGAGTAAGCGGCGACCGATCCGTGCGGGGCGCGATCCGGCCCCGCACGGCCTCCACCGCCGTCGCCCGGCTCCGGGCGGCGGCCGTCTTCCGGGAACCGACGTGCCGAGGAAATCCGTACGATGCGACCGCTCAGTGATGAGGAGCGAGCCGTTCTGTCCGCTTTGACCGAAGATTTCGTCAGCGCCACGGTGGTCAAGGTCAGGTCCGGCCTTCCGCGCGGCCAGAGGAACGAGACAGTCCTCGCGGCCTGTATGGGATTGGCGCAACGCGGTCTTGCCGAGCGGGCCGGCTCCGGGTTGCGGTCCACCCTCCGCTGGCGGAAAGCACAAGGTGGCTTCGCCCCGGAGCGGGAGCGCCACCTCCACGCAACACGCAACTGCGAAGAGGCCCCATGACAGCGCATGCGAAGGCGGAGATCCTGCTGCTGAAGGCGATCCTTCCCGATACGATCCGAGCCCTCGACGAGCGCTTCGTCCTCCACCGCCTCGATCGGGCCACGGACCGGGACGCGTTCCTGGCGGAGGTCGGCCCGGCCATTCGCGGCGTGGTGGTGGGAGGACAGGCGCCGGCGGGAGCCGATCTCTTCGCGCGCCTCCCCGCCCTGGAGATCGTCGCCAATTTCGGTGTCGGCTACGACACGATCGACGTCGCGGCCGCCAAGGACCGGGGCGCCGTCGTCACCAACACTCCGGACGTGCTCACCGAGGAGGTCGCCGACCTCGCCCTCGGCCTGCTCCTCGCCACCGTCCGCCGCCTCCCACAGGCCGACCGCTATCTCCGCGCGGGCGCCTGGCCGAAAGCCCCGTTTCCGCTCTCGCCCTCCCTGCGCGGGCGCCGCATCGGCATCCTCGGCCTCGGGCGGATCGGGCACGCCATCGCCACGCGCCTCGACGGATTCGGCTGCGCCATCGCCTATCACGGCCGCCGCCGGCAACCCGAGGTGGCCTATGACTACCACCCGAGCGCGGTCGAGCTGGCGCGGGCCTGCGACGTCCTCGTGGTCGTGGCGCCCGGCGGCGTAGCCGGACCCCTCGTCACCGCGGAGGTGCTGGGCGCACTCGGCCCCGACGGTATCCTCATCAACGTGGCCCGCGGCAGCCTCGTCGACGAGGACGCCCTGATCGCGGCCCTGCAGCAGGGCGCGATCCACTCGGCCGGCCTCGACGTGTTCGCGAACGAACCCCGGGTTCCCGACGCCCTCATTGCCTTGGACAACGTCGTCCTGCTGCCGCATGTGGGTTCGGCCACCCATCACACCCGCCGCGCCATGGGCAACCTCCTCGTGGACAACCTCGTTTCCTGGTTCGAGGGTCGGGGGCCGGTGACCCCCGTCGCCGAGACGCCCTGGCCGCCGAGCGCCGCCTGATCCCCAAACCCATCCGCGGAGCGCCATTCCCATGACATCACGCCACTATCGCATCGCCGTCATTCCGGGCGACGGGATCGGCAAGGAGGTCGTGCCGGAGGGCGTGCGCGTCCTCGAGAAGGCGGCCAAGCGCCACGGCTTCAGCCTCGAGTTCGATTGGTTCGACTTCGCCAGCTGCGATTATTACGAGCGGCACAACCGGATGATGCCGGAGGACTGGAAGGCGCAGATCGGCGGCCACGACGCGATCTTCTTCGGGGCCGTGGGCATGCCGGACAGGGTGCCCGATCACGTCTCGCTCTGGGGCTCGCTGATCCTGTTCCGGCGGGAATTCGACCAATACGCCAACCTGCGCCCCGTGCGCCTGATGCCGGGGGTGAAGAGCCCGCTCGCCGACCGCAAGCCCGGCGACATCGATTTCTGGGTGGTCCGCGAGAACACGGAGGGCGAATACTCGAATGCGGGCGGGCGCATGTTCGCCGGCACGGACCGCGAATTCGCCCTGCAGGAGACGATCATGACGCGCCACGGCGTCGACCGCATCCTGAAATTCGCCTTCGAGCTGGCCCAGAGCCGCCCGAAGAAGCACTTGACCTCGGCCACCAAGTCCAACGGCATCTCGATCACGATGCCCTATTGGGACGAGCGGGTGAAGGAGATGGCCAAGGCCTACCCGGACGTGGCCTGGGACCAGTACCATATCGACATTCTGACGGCCCATTTCGTGCTGAACCCGGACCGGTTCGACGTGGTCGTCGCCTCGAACCTGTTCGGCGACATCCTTTCCGACCTCGGACCCGCCTGCACCGGCACGATCGGCATCGCGCCCTCCGGCAACATCAACCCGGAGCGGCTCTTCCCCTCGGTGTTCGAACCGGTTCACGGGTCGGCCCCCGACATCGCCGGCCAGGGCATCGCCAACCCGATCGGCCAGATCTGGTCGGGCTCGATGATGCTGGAACATCTCGGCGAGCCCGAGGCCGCCCGGGAGATCGTCACAGGTATCGAGCGCGTCCTCTCCGAGCGGACCCTGCGCACCCGCGATCTCGGCGGCAACGCCGATACCGAAGCCTGCGGCAGGGCGGTGGAAGAAGCCCTCGGATAAGGGCATCCGGCTGGAACGCCAGGACGCGGCCACCGACGCCGAAGGCCGCATACTCGATGAGACCGGCGTCGGACCTTCCGGCGCCGGTGCTTTCGTCGTCCGTTCCCGGCAAACAGCCGGTTGAAGTCCACCTGTGACTTCCATTCGGGGGACGACCGAGCGTCCGGTTCCCGCGATCAAGATCAATCTACACTAAGGTCGACCTAGCCCTCCGTACCGAACGAGGTCGTGGCCTCCCGATTGCGCCGATGAGTGGCGAGTGGGGACGAAGCGCCATGGGATCATCGCTGAGGAGCATCGCGAGCGAGACTGAGGATACCAGGCAGGGGCCACGCAAAAACCGCCCATCGATGCCGTCAGGTGGACACCACGTCCCGATTGTTCGCGCTGTCCGGCAGATCCCTCTCAGAGAACCAAAAAGCCCCGGACCAGGGGTCCAGGGCTCAAAGGCTAGGTCGATCTAACGACTAGGAATGATTGGTAGCGAGGGAGAGATTTGAACTCCCGACACAAGGATTATGATTTCTATTGTTCCATCCCCGCAGCCCGAGTTTGAGCCCGGAATGATCCCGGGTGGGATCACCGAAATGCCAGCAAGTCCAGGGGATTGCGTTAACGACAGGGCAACGCACGCCGTCGTAGAGGGGCATGGAGATCCCGGGCTGCGCAGCCCGAGACCAGCCCGAGTTGCTCCGATGGCCGTCCGCCTGTCCAAGACCCACGTCGAGAAGGCCCTCAAGGATGTGCGCGATGGCGCGCGGGCGTACGATCTCATCGACAGCCAGCAGCCCGGCCTCCTCCTCCGCGTCGGACCGCGCGGCGCGCGTTGGGGCTACAAGGTGATCCGGCAGGGCACGACGTACCGGCTCACGCTCGGATCCCCGCCCGGCCTCACCCTCGATGAAGCCCGGAGCATCGTGGCTGAGGCGCAGAAGCACGTCGCCAACCGGACCGAGATCCCGGACGACGCCTTCCTTGAGCGCGAGTTCATCCGCCTTGGCAAGGTCGCACCCGCCAAGCCCGCCCCTCCCCGCGACGAGCGGCTCGTCGAGGCGTCCATGCAGTACGGCGCAGACATCCCCTATTGGACCTGGGAAGCCGCCCGAACGGAGTACCTCGCCGAGGTGGAGCGGACCCTCCGCGAGGCGACGTGGAAGGACTACTCCGCCAAGCTCCACGCGCCCGAGCTCGCGTGCCTCGCCGGCGTCAAGGTGCGCCGCGTGTCGCTGGAGGATCTCGCGGGCGTCGTCTACGACGTCCACCGCTCCGGCCGGGAGACGCACGCCGTCAACCTGGCGTCGGCCCTTCGGCCCATGTGGCGGTGGATGTGGCAGGCGCATGTCAGGATCCGGAGCGGCCTCGGCATCGAGGGCGTCGGAACCGACATGGCGAAGCTGGCGGCGCCGCCGAAGTCCAAGTCCCGAAAGATGAGGGCCAACGGGAAGATCGCCGGGCGCTACGTCGCGACCCCAGTCGAGATCGGCACGGTCCTCGCCGTCGCCCGCGCCGGCGTCATCGACCCGACCGTGTCGCTCGCCCTTGAGCTCCTCGTCCTGACGGCACAGCGCCGGCGCCCGATCGTGGATGCGCGCGTCGAGGACTTCGTGCCGTGGGCGGAGGAGCCCGGCTGGGGCGTCTGGAGTATGGGCCCCGCCCATCGCAAGACCGCCGACAGCCGGGACGACCAGAGCCGCCATGCCCTGCCGCTCCCCCCTGCCCTTTGGCAGCGGATCGTCCCGCAACTGCAAGCATGCGCGGCGGCCGGGAGGGAGCACCTGTTCCCGCAGATCCGTCCGTGGAAGCTCGGCGACGTCGTTGCCGGGCACATGAACGAAGCGGCCCTCAACCACCGGCTTCTCGACATGGGCCTGCGCGCTTCCCCGCACGACATCCGGCGCGGGTTCTCGACGCACAGCCAGAAGACGCTGCGCCTGCCCCGCGACGCCGTGAAGCTCATCATGGATCACAACGAGGGCATCGCGGCCGACGATGTCCTCGAAGGGCACTACACGATCGACGACCGCCTCGACCTCAAGCAACCCGTGATGTCACGCTGGCTCGCCTGGTGCGAGGATCAGGCAGCGACGGCGGCGGCCGGGTTCCCTCCCCTGCCCGAGCTCGCGGCCGAGATCGCCGCCCGGCGCCGCGCTCGCGAGAGGGACGGCAAGGCGAAGACCGCCGCGAAAAAGGCGGCCGAGGCCAAGGCGGCCGAGGAAGTCAAACCGTTGGCAGCATAGCCCAGGGATAACCTGCTCGAACCCCGGGGATCCACTTGCCGGGACCGCCTAGATCGTCGAGTCTGCCTTCATGAACACCGCCCTCCTCTGCCTAGCGAAACGCTTGCCGGCCTGAAGCCAGCCACCCCGTCCGGGCCGCCCGGACGCCTGCGTTCCTATGCCGAGAGGGGGATCTCCCCATGACGACGTATTTCACTTCGGACACGCACTTCGGGCATGCCGGCATGCTCAGCCCCCGCATGGGGCGGCCCCGTCCATTCTCCTCCCGCGAGGAGCACGACGAACATCTCGTGGCTGCCTGGAACAACCGCGTGCGCCCGACCGACCGCGTCTTCCATGTCGGCGATTTCGCCTACGGCTGCTCGATGAAGCACGCCGAGGGGATCTTCTCGCGCCTCGCAGGGCACCGCACTCTCATCCGGGGCAATCATGAGGCGCGGGGCGAGCGCCTCCCGTGGGAGGGCGGGATCCATGACGTCATGGCGCTCACGGTGCAGGACAGAGGCATGCCCAAGGGCGTGGACGTCTGGCTCTCGCATTACGCGCATCTCACATGGAGGGACATCCACAGGGGCCGCATCCATCTCTTCGGGCACTCGCACGGCTCGATCCCCCCGACGGCGAGGGCATGCGATGTCGGCGTGGACAGCTGGGACTTTCGCCCGGTGACGATCCCCGAGATCGTGGAGCTCCTCGCCGACGTGGCCGCCCGAGGGGCCGGGGACGCCGCGTCCGCCTCGATGGCGCAGGCAGCGTGAAGGGCGGCGGCCTCCTCAGATCTGAGGAGGCCCTTGGGGTTACGCCGTCTTGTACAGATACGGGATCCGCTCCCAGCACCGAGCTCCCTCGTTCCAGTTAAAGTCAGTCCCGGCGACGCCGCTGTGATGCCACCGATAGCCCCTGGCGCCCTCGGGCCCGGTGATCTCAACGCGCCCTATCTCGTCGTCGAAGAGGCGCACGTCGGCGATGATCCTTCCGGGCGATCGATGCACGGCGAGGGTAGCCTTTTGAAAGTGAGGGACCCCACGCGGGACGACGTCGTAGAGGGCCTCCTTGACCTCCACCTGATCGGCGAGCTCAGGCTCCTGCATGACGACGCCCTGATCCAGCGGGGGGAGCTCTCGGTCCCGGCGCGCCTTCTCCGCGGCCTCCGCGACCTCAACGTCGGCCGCCTCCTCGCGCTGGCGCTTGAGCTCCCGGCGCCTGACCGTGAGCGCTGACTGGCCGGGAAGCGCATCCCCGAAATGCGACCTCAGGAGATCGCCTGGGGACATCCCGAAAGGGGCCGGGGCCTCCGGCTCGAGCGGGGCGTCCAGCGCGTCGAGGATGTCCCGGAAAAGATCGGGCAGCGGCTCCGCGCGGGGCCTACTCCGGCCCAGGGTCGGGATGCGGCGCGGGGTCTCAAAGGGGGCCGCGAGGGCTTCGGCGATCCATTCCCTGTGGGCGTCGGTGACAATGGACATCGGGCTCACTCCTGGATGGGGCTAGCTACGGGGGATCGGAGCGGCTCTGCCTAGAGCCAGGAGAGGGCTTCAGCGTCCCCCTCGGGGAGCGGACGCGCACGCCGGCGCGGGGCGGGATACGTCCCCACGATCACATCCCCCAGCTGGCTAAGAGCCCATGTCTCGTCGGAGCCGTGGACGGCGATGACCTGGGTGGCCGTCACGACGAGGCACCGGTCCATGAACTCAAGGGGCATGCGCTCAGGCGAGGCGGATACGAGGCGGCCGTGCATAAGGTGGTCTTTCAGCCGCAGCACGAGCGCGAACGGATCCGCCTCGCCGAGCCGGCGGACGCGCCAACCGGCGACGAGAGCGGCCCGTAGCGTGTCTCCCGCCGGTCGGAGGACAGCCTCACGGCCGCGCTTCGTGAGCGGGGCCAGCTGCCAGATCGGGCTCGTCAGGAGCTCCAGACTGTCCACGAATTTCTCAGTTTCGACGCGGAGACCGGGGTCGTACGTGCCCCCCCTCTCAGGGTGGAACGGCGGGAACCGGGGCGTGATGGGGCGCTCAACCCAGGGCATCGCGTTCCTCTTTCATAAGGCGTGCTGAGAGGGCGAGGGCCTGCTCGGACTGATGCACGAGCAGTTCGGCACGGTGGATCAGCATGTCGGCCAGGACCCCCGGTACCCAGTCAGGCACGGGCCGCTCGCCGCTCGCCCAGCGGAATGCGAGGCGGGGATCCAGGCTGTCCCTCGGGCCAGCCGGGTGATGCGGTCCGAGGAGCTTCGCGAGAGGTCTTTTCCACTCGGGCCCGAGGAGGAGGCGCGCGGCCTCCGCCAGAACGACCTTGTCCATGGCCATCACACGATCGCGAGCAGGCGCTTGAGGCCTTGCTGGATCTCGCCGGCGCCATTCTTGACGCCCTGGCGGTAGCCCGTCTCCCACACGTCGATGAGCAGGCGGGCCGTCTCCGGCTTCAGCCCGCGGGGGAGCGTCATGTACGGGCGGCGGCTGTCGCGGTGGCCGTAGACGTCGAGGCCGTCTTGTCCGGGTACGACGTAGCGCTCGTCACCGAGATCTCCGATCGCCTCGATCGCAGCCTCATCGGCGCTGCCCTGGACGAGCTCGTCGAGGATCGTCTCGATGACCTCGCGGCGGACATCCTCGGGCGGGGTATGCATGTTCATGGGGCTGGGTTCCTTTGCGGATGGGCGGCCTCGGCCTGCCCGGACTTCAGATGAGGACGGGGGGCGGGGGTCGGACCCGGCGAGGGGCGGCCGTCAGCGATAGAGGGCGCCCCGATGCGTCTCGATCCAGAATTTCGAGGCCCGCTCCGTCCTGAGCGCGGGCAGATCCGGCTGCCGGGCCATCACGGCGTTCCGGATCGAAATTGCGTAGGCGACTTGCTTCGCCGTTCCAGTGAGCTTCGGCAGGCCCGCGACCCGGGGCTGCCCCTCCTTTCTCAGGCGCTCAGCCTCCTCGGCGTTTTTCTCCGTCAGGGCCTCGCGGGCAATGCGACGCTCCTCAGCCTGAGCCTGCTCGCGCTCCATCCGGACGAGCTCGTCCTGACGCCGGCGTTCGGCCGCCGCGTCGTGCTCCTCGGCCTGGAGGGGCCACACCCGGCGACGCTCGACCTCAAACTCGTCGCGATCGAGTTCGGTCAAGGTGCCCTTGAAAGTGGAGACGTAGAAGCCGCTGCTGCGCGAGGAATTCAGGGCGACGTTCGAGAGCGCGTAGAGGCGGTCGGCCTGCAGGTGCCACTCGACCGAACCCGAGCGCTTGGAGCCGGAGCGGTGGTCCTCGGCGAAGCGCACCCGGTTGCTTTTGGCGTACCCAAGAGAGACTTCGACATTGCCGGGGCCGTTCGCGCCGCCGCCCGTGACTTGCCCGTAGAACCTGATCCGGTCGCCGATCCTTGTGACCAGGCCGCGGCCGAGATGGAGCTCGACAGTTGCGGGCTCGGCGGCGGGCGCCTCGGCCGCACAGGCCTGCTGCTGCTGGACCGGCTGCGGGACCATCTCGACGGCGGCCGGGGCATCGGCCCCCTTCGCCAGCGCCCAAGCCTTCCGCATGGCGGCGATGAACTGGTGCACGGGCTTGCCGACGAGATTGGCGATCCACTTGGCCTGGGACCAGGCAGCGCAGAGGATGGCGCCGCGGTTGTAAGATTTCGTCATGATCGAGGTTTCCCTTCGTGAATGAGCCGGCATGGCCAGCTCATGTCCATCAATCTATGGACAACGTTAGCGAAGTCAAGCTCGGGGCGGGGGGCGGCTGGAAATTCAGCCGGCCTGTCGGTGCGGGGTGTAGGTATTGGTGTGTGGGATCGTGTCCCGCACGTGGGACAGCGCCCTGTCCCTCAGGGCGACCGCCTCGCGGTAGAGAGGGTGCCGCTCGGACCCAGGCCCGAGCCGGACGGCGAGGCTCGTGTACGCTCGTAGGGCGATCGAGCCGCGGTTCTGCCAGACGCGCAGAGCCTCGGCGTCCGTCGCAGGCTCCCGGCCGTCGAGGAGATGCGGCCCGTCGAGCACGGCGAGGAACCGCCGCGCGTCGATGATCTCCGGCGTCAGGACGTCGACCTCCACCTGCGGAAGTCCTGCGCCGAGGCGTTGATCAGGTGCCCCGGGGACAGCCGAGGCCTCGGGCCGCCCGGCCACACCGGATCCCCCCGCAGCGGCGCGAAAGCCGGCGGTGGAGGCGACTCCCTCGGTGCCCTTGTTCGCCTCGGAGCGAAGCTTCTTCAGCAGGGCGATCGCCACGGGCCCGCCCTCCGCGACGCCGCCATGGCCGATAGCGTAGGCGCGCACACGCTCGACTGGCATCCTCGTGTGCTCGGCGTAGGCCTCTCCGGGGCGATGGGGCGCGCGGTACCGGGAGAGGCCGCAGGAGAGGGAGACGGCGTCGTCGTGGAGCGCGGAGACGACAATCGTTCCGGTCGCGCGTTCCCGGACGAAGAAGACAACGCCGTCGCGGCAGGCGATGCGGTGGGGGTCGATGGGCATGGGCTCGCTCCTTAGAAGGGGATGTGCGCGGACGGGTCGTCACACGCCGTGCAGCGGATCCGGCGCTCGTCCGTCCACCGGCACTCGCCGTGACAGGCGTCGTGCTCGCTGCACCCGCAGCCGGTGCAGATCGGCCCAAGGCTCGCTGGGATCCTCCACGACGGCCCCTGGAGCGCGGCGTAGAGGATGTCGGGCATCTCGTCGGACAAAGCATCCAGGGATGCACGGCCGTGCGCAGCACAGGCGCGGGCGGCACTCTCTGCAGTCCTCCCGGCGGCCGCGGAGACGAATGCGCCAGTGATCACGCCAAGGGCGAGTTCGCCGATCCGGTCCCGATCTTCGTCCGGCAGAGCGCGCCAAATCGAGGCCAGGTCGAGGCGCTGCGCCGAGATCACCGGTGCCGTAACCGACGGCACCGGAAGGCCCCCCTCTCGCAGGATGGCGAGGTCATGGCTGTAGGCGACGTCCTCCGGCTCCTCGTGCGGGTCCGTGCAGCACGCATACTGCTCGGCCGCACTCATCGCGAAATGCGCCTCGTCGAATACCCGGCCCATGATGTGTCTCCTCAGAACGGAAGGTTGTCCGGATCGATCGGCACGCCGGTAGGGGGCGGGGTGCGCTCAACCGGCGGCGGCGGTGGCAGCGCCGCGCGGCACTCGTCCGCCATGGTCTCGCAGTGCCACTCCCTGAAGAAGTCCCTGCGGTCGAGGTCGAGGCCGACATGGACGGAGTACCGCTCCCCGACGCGGACGCCCCGACCGATGGGGCAGTCGTCGCACACGACGGGGCGGCGGGCAGTGTGTCGGCGGACGACGCCGCCCTCGGTGAAAGAGGGCTCGATCCGGTCGGGACCCCCGTCCTCGCCTAGCCGGTTCTGCTCCTCGGCGAGGACGCTGCACCACGACGTCACAGGCAGCCCCCCACGTGCACGAGGGCATGCTCGACGCTGACGGCCCGGCGCAGGGGCGTCGAGGGCGGGCGGCGACCCGACAGGGCGGAGGAGAGGTCACCCTCGTTCACGCCTGCCGCGAGGGCGAAAGCGCGCTGGGATCCGGCCTGGGCGACCGCCGCGCGGAGGAGATCTAGGACGTCGTCGTCGGTGACTAGGCGCGGGGGGTCGACCGCGCGCTCGGGTGCGCTCGTGGAAGCCATCAGATCCTCGGGAAGGTGTAGTCGGCGTCTAAGGGAAGGGTAATGCGAGGCTTTGCACTTTGCAACGGCCAAATGTAAGATGAGCGAAGAAAATCTCTGAACGTTGTTCAACGAACGCCAACTTAAACAAGTACAGGATTTCCAACTCACAAGGGCTGAAACGTTTTTTCGCCGGAAAATTCCAGGAGACCGTCGTTTGCCCCCCTTCCCCGTACCCCCGCTCGCTCTCGGCATGACGTTCGCTCAGGACTACGAGCACACGTACCGCCGAGGGACCGCCCTCCTCTGGACGTCCCGCACGACTTCCCCGGCATTCATCCTGGCGCTCGCGCGCGAGCCCGCGCGCATGCGCGCGGCCGGGTACGTCCACTTCATCGTGGGGGACCGGGGCATGACCGCGGTCTGGTGGCCGGAGAACTGCAAGCTTGACGACGCCGAGATCGCCGCGCTCCAGGCCGACGTCGACGCCCTCGTCGCAGCCGAGGCCGCCGCCGTCATCGAGGCAGCCGCCGCGCGGGAGGCTGCCCTCGCCAAACTCGCGGCCGCCACTCGCGCCCGGGCGGCCGCGCTGCTCCCCCGGCTCGCCGATCTCGTGTCGAAGGGGGCCTGGCAGCTCGGGCGATCCCTGCCCGAAGCGACACAACTCGTCGGGGTTTCACCCCTCCCCGATTCGTCAGCTTGGCGGGTCTGTGATCTGGTTTCGAAGGCCGAGGCGACCCGGACGCGGGCCGAAGCGAGGCTGCGTCAACTCGCCCCGGAAGCATGGCTGCGGCTCGCGGCGGATCCCGACGTCCGGGCCGCGGCGCTGGAGGGATGCCGGATCCTCTCGGCCCTCGACGGGGACCGCGCGTCCAAGAGGAATGGTGAGGGCTGGGGCCAGGACGACACGGGCGTCGGGCACCTCCTCGCCGAGAGGAAGGAGCTCACGGAGCGGGAGGCGGCCCACGCCCTGCGGCTACTCCACCACCATCGCAGGCAGCTTCCCGTCGAGCTCCGGTCCCGAGCCTTCGACGCCGCGATCCAGCCGGACGTCCCCGCGCTTTGAAACTTTCAAAGCGCGGGGCTTCAATCGGTGAAGAGCGGGCCGATCGGGACCGCCCTCAGCACACAAGGAAGATCACGATGGCCAAGTTCAAGTCCGCCCTCGCCGCCTCCACCGCCCCCCGGCGGGCCGCCCCGGTCGTCGACGCCGCGAAGGCCGCCAAGGAGCGGGCAGGCCTCGCTGCGCTGGCCCAGATGATCGCCGAGATGATCGTCGCGCTGTTCCGGTTCATCGTCGGCGGAACCTGGGGCGACCTGAAGCGCGACGTTTCCACCGCTCGGAAGGTCGCGGGGCTCGCCCGGTCTGTAGGCGGGCACGCCCTCGTCGGCGTCGGTAAGGGGCTGGAGCCGGCGTTCCGCGCGGTCAACGCCACGGCCTCGGCGGTCGGCGCGACGCTCGGCGCCCTGATCCCCCGCGCGCCCGCCGGACCCCGTCAGGTCGCCGACGCCGCCGTCGCGCATGACGACGCCGCGTCGGACGGCTTGGGCAACCCGCGGATCCACGTGCCGATGGCTTTGCTTGGGACGCAGCTCCAGCTCGCCGCCGAATGCCGTGCTCGCGGGAACGACCTGGCCGCGAGTTTCCACCTCACGGACGCCTCGCCGGCCGTGAGGGCATGGATCGAAGGGCTGACCCGGGGTCAGGCCGTCGCCCTCGCCGAGATGAACCCGTGGGCGATCGAGGCTCACCTGGACGGCACCAAGCTCACGTCGCTGCCGCCGGTCCCGAAGGTCGTCCCGGCCGCGAAGGTCGGCACCCTCAGCGACGCCGAGATGCGCGCCATGGAGGCCCAGGCTCGCCGGAACCGGCGGGACGACCGGGACGAGATCGCCGCCCGCGCTCGCCGGGTACTCCCCATGGAAGTCGACCACTCCGCCGGGTACACGGCGGGCCACTCCTTCCACTGAGCCACCCGCCCAAACGAAAGGCCCGCCGGCTCCCACCGGCGGGCCTTTTCCGTTTCGGGATGCAGTCGACCTCAGACGCCGAGGATCTCGCGGAGGGTCGCGGAGTGCGCCTGTTCCCGGCGGAGGGCTGCCCGAAGCTCGGCGATCTCGCGGGCTGCCTCGGCCACCGTGCGCTCCGCAGCGGCTGCCCGGCGCTGGGCATGGGCCTGGTCCGCGCGAGCTTCCTGGAGACGGATCGCGAGCTCCTGCACCGAGGACGCTGCGGCCCGGCGCTCCCTGCGGATCTCTGCACCAAAACGGTCGACTGCGATGACACCGAGAGCGAGACCACGAGCGACCTGGGAGGAAGCTTCGAGGGAGATGGAGGTCATGTGGGACATCGGGGCTCTCCTCGGCGGCGGGTGTGAGGAGAGAGTCGCCGAAGACCGAATCGGGCGCAACTGGATTTGGATTTCTTCCCTGGCCTTTCGTAAACGGGCGCCGAAGTGGCGAGACGTCTCCAAATGCCATGGGGGTCTGTCCTCCCGTTACTCCTAAGCAACGAAACGGCGTTTGCCGTCACACCGTTACGCTCGCTTCGGGCGTTGCAGGAGGCGGACCTGAAGGCCGACGACGACTTCCTGCATGGCGTAGACGACGCCCTCCTTGCCGGCCTCCCGGTCGGCCTGCGACCTCTCGACAAGCTTCCGGGCGACACCCCGCAGCAGGGCTTCCGGATCGACGGGGGTGCTCAGCCGGGCGCCCTCGGGCGCGGAGAGGATGGAGTCGCGGAGGGCGTCCACGATCGCCCGGTCGAGCGTCGCGGGATCCGGACGGCCGATGTTCTTCCAGTGCTGCCGCATGTCTCGCATCCGGTTCGCCGTCTGGCGGCGGATCCGGCCGATCCGGCGGGCGCCTGTTTCGAGGTAACTCTGGGCGGGGTGATAGGATGGCTCTCTCATGCGAGGAGACTACCACCTCGGCATGCAAGTCACGTCACATGTGACGGCTTCCTGAACAGGTGTTCATAATGACGGGCGCACAGCGGGCGCACGTGCGCCTGAAATGGGCCGGCGTGCGCCCGACTGCGACCCACGTGTGTTGCCAGGTGCACTGGCCGGGGCGAGGCTGTCACTTATGAAGATCGAGGTCACATTCGACGTCTGCGCGTATCGACGGGGCGCTGCCCATCACGATGTGGGCGGCCCGGCAGGTCGGCGAGATCCTCAAGCACGTCGCGGAGGGCTAGGCGCCCGACCCGCGGTATCGGTTCTACATGTGAGCGGCACGCCCTATGGCGTCGCGTCGGCCTCGCAGCCGATGCGAAGGTCCGGCCGGCCGACCGTCAAACGACGAGGCCGGTCCCCACAGATCGGCCAGCGAGGTGGTAGGGCGTCGGCTGCCGCAGGATGTCATCCGCCTCGTCCGCCGGTTCCGGGACGTTCAACTCGACCTCGACCGGGCAGTGGTCGGAACCAGCCCTGTCAGGGAGGTGGCGGCAGGCGACGAGGTTCCCTCGCAGCGTCTCCTCGACGAAGACGTAGTCGAGCCGCCAGCCGATGTTCCGCTCCCGTACGGTCGAGCGCATGCTCCACCAGGTGTAGTGGCCGCCGCCGGGCTGGAACTGCCGGAAGGCATCGACGAAGCCCGACGCCAGCAGCCGGTCGACCCAGGAGCGCTCCTCGGGAAGGAACCCAGCGTTGCCACGGTTGGGGGCCGGGTTCGCGAGGTCGATCTCGGTATGGGCGACGTTGAAGTCGCCGACTAGGACGAGCGGCCGGCCGGCCGCTCGTTTCTCGGCGATGAAGGCGTCGAGCGCTTCGAGGAACGAGACCTTCTCGGCGACCCGCGTCAGCTCGCGGTGGCTGTGAGGTGCGTAGACGTTGACGAGGCTGAACGTCTCGAAGTCCACGGTCAGGACCCGCCCTTCGACGTCTGAGTGATGGCCAATGCCGCGCGTCACCCCATGCACCTCCAGCCCCTCGCGGACCAAGGTCGCGACGCCGCTGTAGCCGCCCCGCTCAGCCGAGTTCCAATACGCGACGTAGCCCTCGAACCAGTTGGTCGTGAGCAGGTCCTCCTGCACCTTCACTTCCTGGAGGCAAACGACGTCGTTCCCGGCCAGGCGCAGCCAGGCCTCGAAGTCGTTGCGGACGGTCGCCCGCAAGCCATTCACGTTCCAGGTGGTTATGCGCACGACTCGCCCGCTATGGTGTCCCTAGTCGGGTATTATTAGACGGTTTTCGTTGTCGAAAGAGGCATGCTCTCGATTAAATCCACGGCAAAAACAGCCGCCGCCATCGCGGCGTAAGGGTGCCATTTGTCGTTCTTCCTGTCGTTCGCGTAGTCGCAAATCCCCCTCACGACGAAGAACCCCCTGCCGTTGCCCATCGCCGCCTCGGCAACGCCGGCGCCCTCCATCTCGACCGCGATGACGCCGTACTTCTTGCGTATGCGCTCCCTTTCCTTATGGCTCTTCACGACCTTGTTCGCGCTTCCGACTGCGCCTACGAACGCGATGGAGGCGTGCCGCTTGCGCCTCTCGTCCTTGGCGCGACGGATGGCGAGCGGTTTCGTTCGAGCCTCGTCCTCGTACAGGACGTCGGTCCGGTCGGACGGCCGTTGGTAGGGGCCGCCCTTCTGCGTAACCGCCGCGAGGCGAGCGTTATACCGGGCCATCTCGACCTCGCTGCCGGCGAGGGTTTCCGCCATCGTAGTCAAGGCACGGACGGGGGCCATCGGCTGATGGGCTGCCTGCTGCCCCTTCACGCGTTCCTTGACGAAGTCGTACTGGATCACCCCCTTGCGTCCGGAGACGACGATGTCCCCCAGCCTCACGTCCTCATCGTTCGGGACGATCCGCGGGATGCCGCCCGCGATGCCCACCATGACAATCTCCTCCAGCGCAAAATCCGCGAAAAGCCGTTCGGCCAAGGCTGCGGAGATGTTGTTCCCAGCGCCAGTCCTCACGACCACGATCTCGTGCTTGCCGCCGTTGCGGGCGGGCAACGTCCCATGGACGTAATCGCGGAGCACGCCTTCCACCCGGGTCACCTTGCGGTCGATGTCACCAAGGAGCGAAACGACCGCATCCATCTCGACCGTGAGCGCGGTAACGATGCCGAGCGTCGGGTTCCTCGTCGTCGAGAGCATGTCGGTTTCTCGCTTCTTGGATATGATGTGGCCCAACGTGCGCGTGCAGAGCGTACCGCTCATGACGTCAGCCTCGTCATAGAGCTCGGTCTTCACGCCATGGAACACAAGGCGCTTTCGGATGAAGCCGTCGCTGTAGTCCTTCGGCATCGTGACGACGGTTCGGGCGCTAAACGACGTGCCCTTCGCGCACTGCTCATGGGCGAGTTCCATGGCCTCCGCCGACACGTTCGTCGTCCCGGCGACCATCAGGTAGGAATCGATGGAGTCGAGGGCCCCCTGCTGCAGCTTCACAGAGAGCACGTGATCAAGATCGTCGAGATCGCACAATCGCGCTCCGTTGGCCCGGAGCACGTCCTTGAACGTCCGCCCGATTGTCGAGAACGGCTCCTGCTTAGAGTGCCGGACCCTGACCTTCCATCCGGCGAGCGCCTGGTCAGGAATGTCGCAGACATCCCTTAATTCCGCGAAAGCCTTTTCCCAATCATCTAGCACGATGCGACGCTCAAGTGGCTCGGTA
Organism: Methylobacterium sp. SD274; assembly: GCF_017355285.1. NCBI lineage: Bacteria > Pseudomonadati > Pseudomonadota > Alphaproteobacteria > Hyphomicrobiales > Methylobacteriaceae > Methylobacterium > Methylobacterium sp. SD274. Next base: position 153,332 of record NZ_JADIJP010000009.1, read on the forward strand.
GAATTCGGCGCCGTCATCGGTAAGCATCAAATTCCCGCGTTCGTTCGAACTCACGAAGGATATAACGCGCAAGGCTTCTAGCGTGACGCCAGGGTTAGGGTCGATCATCTCGAAGACTTTGTCAGACAAGATATCTTCTCTCGAAATTGTGGAAGCGCTCGAAATTTTCTTTAATATTGCGCGGGCTGAGTTGGAGAAAATGGTTGAGACCACTTCCGAGAATACGCTCTCGTCGACATCGGCGGATTTAGTAAGGTCCGTCTCCGCACTGGCGGACAACAGCCCGTTCACGCTCTCAGAGCGTATCAACCAGACGTACTTCGCGGGGTCCTGGTCCCCGTGCTGGCCCTGGACTTGAGCGTAACGATGCCCAAAGACAGAGAACTGGATCTTGCTGCGCTCGTCGAACGCCTTGAGGTCAACCGCCTTCTTGCCGATCATCCTGAGCGTGCGCAGCTTTTGCTTCCAGTCCAAAAATCCCTTTCTCTCCCAGTTATTCAGGTTCCACTTGACGACACCCCAACCATCGCGGGCGACGCTGTCGGGAACATGATACAGGACTTGGAACGGAGCCTTGTCGTCGGTCTGCATCTCCTCGCAGATCTGCCGATGGAATGGATCGGTCAGCGCTCGCGCACCGCCTGTCACGTGGATGCACTTCCCAACATCGTCAGCGCGCAGGAGGTCGAGCAGCAGGGTGTTCGTCGCGGCATGGACGCGTTCGTTGGCGCGCGGGTCATCCTTCGACCAGCTCAGGATCTCGGCCTTGCGCGCCACGGCGCGGGAGACGCCGGCCTCGACGAGGGTCTCGACGAGCCTGTCCTTCTCGGTGGCGGCCTTGGTCATGACGCAACGGCCCCGACCGTCTCCGGCGGGGAGGCGTCCCAGGCGAGCCTGTGGTTCCACACGTACTCGTCCTGCCCCGGCTTGAATGAGAAGCAGACCGGGACGAGATCCCCGTACTTCTTGTGACGGCTACGGTTGGTGCAAGGCGTCATCCGGTCGAGGTCGTGCCCCGCCAACTCGTTGGCGTGCGACCGTTCCCAGCCGATCCTGCCCTCCGCCCAGGTCGCCACCCCGAAAGCCGTGCAGATTAGGTTCGAGCAGATCCGGATCGTGCCGTTCGGGTGGACCATGACCCGCTCGCCGAGCTTGACCGGGCAATAGCCGTAGTAGTCCGGCTTCCGGGCGAACTCCGCCTTCGTCACGAAGCACTGGGGCAGCCGGACCTTGATGCTGAACGCCCCAGACCGAACCTTGGCCGAGAGCTCCTCGTAGACCGGCACCCAGTCCTGAGGGCGGGGCGCGAAGTTACCCGTCCAGGTATCCATCGGGATGCCGACCTTGAACAGGTCGTGGAAGTTGACCTGGTGGACGCCGAGTCCCTCCACGAAACGGATCATCCGTTCGAGGTTTAGTATCCCGGCCTCGTCGCGATCCAAGAACAGCTTCTGCACGCAGCACGTCACGGTCACGAAGTAACCCAGGCCGACGGCCTTGCGGATCGCGTCGACGGCCCGGACGAACGTTCCCTTGCCGCGGAGCGGGTCGTTGGTCTGCGCCGAGAAGCCGTCGAGGCTGAACGCGACCTCGTCCAGACGCGCGAACGACGGCTGGTCGAGAAGCGACGAGACGCGCTGTCCGTTCGTGTCGATCCGCACGTACTCGTAGCCGAGCGCACGGGTTCCTTCGATCAGGTCGAGCAGCGGACGCCCACCCTGCCTATGGCCGTAAAGCGTCGGCTCGCCCCCCAGGAACGTCACCTTGCCGGCGCCGAGCTTGCGGAAGGTCGCCAGCAGCCCAAGCGCGTCGTCTAGAGGGATCTCCTCATTGATGAAGTGCGAGATGCTCGGCTTGTAGATGCACTGCTCGCATTCTAGGTTGCACCGGTCAGTCACGTACATGAAGACCTGGTGCAGGCGCCGGAAATGATGGGCGAACTCGGGGTCCGCTGTGAACGTCGTCGGCATCAAGAGACGGCCCTTCCGCCGGAATCGCTCACCGTGAAGTCAAGCATGGCGCTAGGTATGGGACAAGCGTGTGGTGGCGTCGCTCTATCGGTTATGCACGTCGCTCACAACGTGCACCCATCACGACGCATGGCGCGCGCCGAAGTTCGCGACTTCCCTTAAGGAAGGCATTCGCCCGCAGTCGGCTTGACCGCCTCGCTTTCCTCTTGCTGAGTTCCGCTCGGCCGTCCGGCGACGCGTTGACACACCCGAAAAGGTCGCCCCTCTTCATACACGCCGGATGCTCGGCCTGGGTTCAGGCGGCGAGGTGGGACAAGTTGCCGAGCGTTCTGATCTCGTGCCCATCGGCCCTCATCATGGCGCCGAGCCGACGGGCGGCCTCGTGGAAACCGATGCGGAAGAACTCCCGGTCGCCCCGCAACCGGAATTCGGCCAAGCACTCATGCGCCCGTCGTTCGACGAGCGCATGGTTCATGACGCGCCAGCAACGCCTAACGCCGAAGGGAATGGGCACGCCGGTCGCCCTATTGATCTCCGCCGCACGCTCCTGGAGCGTCCTTTCGGTCCTCCCGACCTTGAGCAGGTCCGGCCATTCGCGCGTCGAGAGAACGTAGAGCCAGCCCGAGCTAGGCTCCTCCGTGATCGTGAGTTCGCCCAGAAACACCTTGAGGCACTGCCGCAGGGAGAACCGACGCAGGTTGGTTAGGGCCGTCAGGAAGCCACTCGCGTTGGCGTCGCGGATGGCGGACCTTAGAAAGGTCAACTCCTTCGAGATGGCCTCCGCCAGCCCACGCGACGGGTATCCAAGCTGCCCCATCACGGTGAACCAGTCCCACTGATCCTCCTTGAAGATGCGGGTGAACATGCCCTTCGTGGTGCTCACCGCATCCAGCGCGACGCCAGAGGGCTCAGGTGGGAGACGTGCCTGTAGAAGGTCCAGGACGAGCCGTGCGGCGGCTCGACGTTCGGCCATCGTCGCCGGCTTGGGCGGGGCCATGCCGAACCCCCATTTCTCGTGCACCTCGACCGGCATGGCGTCCTCGTACCCTGATCCCGGCGATCATAGTCCAGCCGACAGGTTTTTGGGACTCGTCCTCGGGCTTGGCCGGGCGTTGGCGCATGGCCATGGCCGCGGTCCGGAAACGTCCATCGGAACCTGTTCGGAAGCCGAAACGGGCGTAACGCGTGACGGGTAGCGTCCTGCGTTACGCATTCAGAGCGGAGCCACTCTGGATCGGCGTCCCGGAGACTGCCCGGGCTCGCGCCCAGGCTTTCCTTGGGGATCCACATGTCGATTGCGGCAAACCATGGATGAACCAGGGTAATCGACACTGGGCGCGTAGACGCCTGTGACATGGTTTCCTTTATGTCTACGCATGCTTCCAGGCCGTCGCCCGTACCTCTGAGCCCCACCGTGTTCATCCCCGGCCGCCTAATACCGGACGCACGTCCGCTGCACCCAGGCAGCGCCGCGCTTCCCTTCCACGCGATCCGCGAGGCCTGACCGGCGAGACGCCGGCGGCCCGCGCACGGGGCCGCCATGAACCTCCACGAACCCAATCTGTCCCATGACGCCTACCGCCAAGTCGACGAGGTCTTCCGCTGCCTGTCGTCGTTCAAGGACCTCGGCGAGGTGGCTTTCAAGCGAGCGGTGCGGGCGGTGCTTGTCACCATGGGGCGCGCCGCCCACGAGGAGGGCGAGCGACGCGCCCGGGGGCTGGCCGAGCGCAGCGCCCCTTGCTCGACCGACGTCCGGGTGACCACGCACGCCCAACTTCGGGGCGACCCGGACGGCTTCGACATCGCTCACTGATCTTTCGCCCGGCAACCCCTCGACCACGAAGCATCCCTGATGTCCCACCGTCCCCCGCCGATACCCCGGCGCGGCCAGCCGTCCCCGTGCGGCCCGGCCCTCGCGCGCCCCGAAAGGGTCCCGCGCGCCCTCGCACCCACCGAATCCCGCATCCTTGAGACCTGTCCCGGCGCCTGAGCGCCCGGCCGCCTCGCGAAGGAGGCCGCCGCGACCAAGCCCCCCAGGAAGATCCTCAAGCCCCACCCCGTCAGCGTCATGGAGATCGGGTCCGTCGACGACTTCCTGTCGGCATTCCCTAAGCCCGACGAGGACCTCGCCAAGTCCTCCGTCCGCATAATTTTGGCGATGACGCAGGTGCAGGACGCCCTCACCACCCGCGACCGCGGGCGGATCGAGGAGCCGACCGGCACCGCCATGGTCGTCGACGTGCACGGCCCAGACTGGGTCGAGCCCGTTCACAGGCCCTGACCCGCGTCGGGCATTGGGGCTTGGTGTTCCGGTACCCAGCTGGCAAGCTCAACGGCAAGCGCGAGACGGGCACGGACGAGGCGGCCAACATGCTCGGGGCGGGGCAGAATGCCCTCGGCGTCTCGCACGCACCGGACCGCCTTCTGCCACCCACGCTGGTCGCCACGGCGGACATCCGCGCCCTCCTACTCCGGCGCGCTCCGCGGAGCCGATGCGAACGCCCTTCCCTGTCGCAGCAGCCAGCCCAGACCTCCCGGGGCATGCTCGGACTCGACCCCGCTCGCACGCGCAAGCGTGACCAGGGCATCGCGCGCCTTCTCCCGGGCTGCTGGTCCGAAGCGGCCGTAGACCTCCCAAAGATGCATCGCCAGATCCCGGTGGTACTCGAACTCACTCTCCGCCCGCTGCAGGTCGGAGTTGTTCTCGGCCCTTTCGGCCGCCCGTTCGAGATCGATCTCAGTTCTCTCGTTGTCGCGGACCTCGCCGAGGCAGTCCTGGATGTCTTCCAACGTCAGCGTGAAGACCCCGAGATCCGGCCTAATGGTCTGAAGCTTGGACGCCACATCCCCGCAATCCGAGCAAATGTAACGCTGCCACCGCGACGCGACGACCGGCCTCTCCAGATGCTCGGGATAGAGGTCCCGCCTAAAGGCCATGTTTCCGGCGTCCGTCTCGAAATTGACGCCCGGGTGGATGCGGATCTGACCAAACCAGCTTCCCGTCTTCCCAAGCCGTAGGATCGCGCGTTTGCCACGCCCGCAGCAGGGACAAGACCAGTCGGTCGGGGTTCGCTCCCAAGCGCGGGCGGGCTTCGCCTCGAAGGCGGCGAACTCGGCATCGGTCGGGTGGCGGACCTTGGCAATACGACGCGGACGGCTCGATTTCCCGACCCCGTCACGGCTCAGCGAGCGCTCCCTGAGGTCGCCCCAGATGCGGGACAGCCACGTGTTGAGCTGTCGAATGGGAGCTTGGCGTAAGGCATGCCGCCCAAGAAACGCGTTAAACGTTGAAGGTTGGATCAGCGGCACTGAGTTAACGTTCCGCTCCACCGCGAAAAGCCCAGTGGCGAGGCGGTCGACCAGGGTGTCGGCGAAGGCCAACCGGTCCTCGTATGCTGCCCTGGCGTCGAGCCAGATCCCGCTCGCGGCATCGACATCGACCTCGTTCATCGTGTTGGCATGCGGACGGATGAAGCCAGCCATCTCGGAGGGCGAGAACGAGAAATGGCGTGGTAGCCCGAGCGTCCTTTTAGCCTCCCCCTCGGCGGTGTTGCAGCCGTCGCAGACCATCGTGTCACGGAAACGCGTAACGAGGGCCTGCATGTGGTCTCCCGCGTGACGCGAGGGGAGCGGCACGCCCTTCGCCCATGGGATGCCGAAGCGCTCGTTCAGGCGGCCGCCCACGTAGTCGCGCATGTGGTCGTGATGGAGGTGCAGGTGGGCCAGCAGCACCCCGCCCTCCAGCAGCCGGACGATCCCGGGCTTGTCGCGCCCGCAGCATGTGCAGCGCCAGTCCACCGGCGTCTCGAACCAATTCCAGTTGAGATCGAGGCCAGTCGCTCCGGATCTTCGGATGAGGCCTTTCGTCTGCTCGGTCCACTTCCCGTCGAGGTGCGGGAACCAGTGGGCGAGACCAGCCTCATCCAGTTTGAAGGCCTCCGGCAAGGTCAGTTCGACCTTCGTCTCACCGGGACGATCGGCCGTATCCGACGTTCCGCCGAGTTCCCTCTCGCCTGTTGTCATCGTGGGCCGCCGAACTCCTGGAAACTTAGAGGACACAGTTCGGGTCGCCGCGGTCAAGGATGACGATGCGGCCGTCCTGGGCACGGGTCGACGTTCGACCGGACTGGGCAGCATCCTGCACGAGCAGGTGCTGCGCCCCCAAACCAGGACGACCGGCATTCCGGGCAGGAGGAACACGGGCCCAATCGAGTCCCCCCGCGCGCTCACCTTCGTGTGAAGACCTGGAAGGAACGCCAATGACAGTCTCTCGCCTGCTAATCTCCTCGCTTAGGGCCACGCTGACACTGTCGATCTTGCTTAACGGATTGTGTTGGTGTCCACTTAAAGCTTTCCACCCAACCTGGTCATAGAGCGGACGGACGGGTGTCGACCCAAGCCGGTCGTCCAAACCGCCGTCAGCACAACCGCTAAGCGGCCATTCGTCGGCCACTCGGAGTGCTTACGCGCGGTTCACCGCCTGCGCTCCCACCGGCTTCGGCGCGGACGCGCGGGGTGGCCCGTCCAGGAGGCCCTGTCCTCATGTCAGCTTAGCTCTGCTGCAGATGAGGCAAGGGTGCATATCGACGTCTAGATTTGAGGTCGCTAAATTGCCGATCTCGAAATTCGTTCGGGTCGACATTCCGCCACTGCCTCACTGTCTTAGCAGCACGGGCGTGATGTGCGCGTCACGTTGCTGCGCCAAAGGAAGCGGCACGCTATTAGGGCCTGTCGTCGCCTGAACTGATTAGCTGGACCAAACGACGGTACGTCTATCCATGGTGCGCAACGGCACAATGCCTGCGCCATAATCAAGTGGCTATGGATTGAGCAGCGACTCCCAGCCGTCTGCCTTGATATGCAGCATTAATTGCATCAAGGATAATCGTATTGGCTGGAAAATTTGCAATTTACATCCTGATCGTCGGTTCCCTAATGGCTGGCCCGGTGATGGCTAAGGAATCAGGTGTTAAGAAAAACAAACGTCACGCGCCGCGGATCGAAGTAGTTCAGCCCAACTCCATGCGCAGTGAATCCGACCGCCAGCGCGATCCCCTTGGTATCATACAGCGACAGGGGGTGAGCAGCCTGTATGGCGGGATGGGTAATATGGGTGGGGGGTCCGGGCGGAGCGCGAACACCGGGGTTGGCTTGGGAGCCCATGGCAACAGCCAGGGACCTCGATTTTAGCGCACCGTTGAAGGCATCCTCGCCGCAGACGAGAAGAGGGTCGGCTCTCATGATTTGGGCAACGAGAATCATAGATGTCGGCGAGGATTCCTATCTTCGAGAATTATTCTGTATGCAGCGATCCATAATGGGAAACCCGCAGTACATGATGTTAGTGCGTGTTTATCTCGCAGATGACAAGCAGCAGCTGTATGTCCGAATTTATGATTATGACCTGATGCCTTCGTACTATGGGTTCACGAGAATCAGCCACACGCAGTTACCTCGAGCGCCCGAATTTCTCGAAGGCGACGCAAATGCGTTCGAAGAAATGTTTCAGTCCTGGGGGTAAGAAAATTCGGCGTGGTATTGCTTGCGCCAATTGAAGGCGGCAGCAAGACCGCGGTTATCTATGAAGCTGACAGGGGTCTTCACGTATCGATCAGAGGTTTCGTCTAGATCATTGTGCGTAGCTCAGAATCATTCTCCTGCTTAAGAGACAGGAAAACGCCAGCACAGCTGATCCATTCAAGTGACAACAGGCCCTAGGGCCTGTCGTCGCCTGGACAGATTGGTTGGGCTTGCGTTTTCGTCTCTCTAATGGAGGAGGGACGATGCTGAGCGACGCGCAATGGGCTGATCTGGAGCCTCTGGTTGAAGTCTGCCGGCCCAAGGCCAAAACGCCTCCTCAGGATCTGCATCGCACGCTCTCGGCCATCCTTTGGCGGCATCAGAACGGAGCCAAATGGCGAGCCATTCCCGAGGAATTGGGACCCTGGTGGCGGGCTGCCCAGATCTTCATCCGCTGGTCGCGTGCCGGCGTCTGGGAGCGGCTTCTTCACCTCGTGCAGGAGCGCGGTGTCCAACTCGGTATGGTGTTCCTCGACGGCACGAACGTTCGGGCGCACCAAAAGGCGGCGGGAGCCGCCAAAAGGGGGGATCTGCAGCCGAGCGAGACGCTCGTGAAGCTGTTGGCCGCTCGCGTGGCGGGTATGGCACCAAGGCTTGCGTGATCGCCGACGGGCAGGGCCGCGCCATCGCCTTCCGTCTGGCGCCCGGTCAGGCTCATGAACTCCCTCACGCTGTTCCCCTGCTCGACCAACTGCCGGGGGTGCCCAAATGGGTCGTGGGGGACCGCGGCTATACCAGCCACGTCTTTCGCGAACACATCTGGAATATGGGCGCTCGGCCTGCGATCCCGCCTCAGCGCCACGAAGCGCCCGTCGCTTGCCCGGATTGGATCTACAACAACCGCAACCAGGTCGAGCGCCTCTGGGCCAGGCTCAAAGAGTGGCGCGCCATCGCCACCCGCTACGAGAAGACTGCCGTCAGCTTCATGGGCGTCCTCTCCCTCGCCGCCGCCCTCGATTGGCTCAAGCGATGACACGCCCTAGACGGTCTGGGACGGCGGCCCGAGGCCGCCCGTCGCGACATCCCGGGAGACACCCATGCGCGCCGTCACCTACACCGAAGGCTCACCGATCGATGCGCCTAGAGCGCTCGTGGACACGACCTTCCCCGATCCCGTGCCGGCCGGGCGCGATCTGCTCGTACGCGTGCAGGCCGTCTCTGTGAATCCGATCGACACCAAGGTGCGCCAGGGCGCCTACAAGCAGGGCTGCGAGCCGAAGATTCTCGGCTGGGATGCGGCCGGAACCGTGGTCTCGGTCGGACCGGAGGCGCGCCTGTTCAAGCCCGGCGACGTGGTGTTCTACGCCGGTGCGCTCGACCGGCCGGGCAGCAACGCCACGTTCCAATGCGTGGACGAGCGCCTAGTCGGTGCCAAGCCGGCCACCCTCGATTTCGCCGCCGCTGCGGCGCTGCCGCTCACCGCGCTGACCGCCTGGGAGATGCTGTTCGACCGGCTCGACGTCTCCAAGCCCGTGCCGGGTGCCGCCCCCGCGATCCTGATCGTCGGCGGCGCCGGCGGCGTCGGCTCGATCGCGATCCAGCTCGCCCGGCAGCTCACGGACCTCACCGTGATCGCCACGGCCTCCCGCCCCGAGACGGCGCAATGGTGCCGGGACCTCGGCGCCCACCACGTGATCGACCATGCGAAGCCCCTCGCCACCGAGGTGGCGGCGCTCGGTCTTCCCGGGGCGCCCGGGTTCGTGTTCGCGACGACGCAGACCGGTGCGCATCTTCCGCAGATCATCGAGCTCCTCGCGCCGCAGGGACGCCTCGGCCCGATCGACGACCCCGAGACCCTGGACGTGATGCCGCTCAAGCCCAAGAGCCTGTCGCTGCACTGGGAGCTGATGTTCACCCGCTCGCTGTTCCAGACCGCCGATATGGAACGGCAGCACGCTATCCTGACCGAGATCGCCCGCCTGATCGATGCGGGACGGCTGCGCACGACGTTGACCGAGACCTTAGGTCCAATCGACGCCGCCAACCTGGCACGCGCCCACGCGCTCATCGAGAGCGGGAAGGCGAGGGGCAAGGTCGTCCTCGCCGGGTTCAGCGACTGAACCGGCAAGCGAAGCGTCCCGGCTCGGAGCCGGGACACTTTCTGCATCAGCCCGCGATGCCTCCGCGTCGCGGCTTGGACTAACGTTATCTCGACGTCGGCTCTGATGCCGCAGCCGCTCGAAAGCGGACCTGCGGAAAT
>NZ_JADIJP010000090.1:0-209 GCF_017355285.1 Methylobacterium sp. SD274
GACATCCAGAAGAAGTTCGGCTTCGACCGGGCGGCGATCCAGTGGGCCTTCACCCTGTTCGTGCTGTTCGAGACCTGGCTGGTCCCGATCGAGGGCTGGTTCGTGGACAAGTACGGCCCGCGCGTGGTCGTGCTGTTCGGCGGCGCGCTCTGCGGCATCGGCTGGGTCATCAACTCCTACGCCGCCTCGCTCAACATGTTCTATCTCGG